>NZ_JBHVFQ010000007.1:0-175852 GCF_042801555.1 Isoptericola sp. NPDC057559 | reverse complement strand
GACCCACACCTCGTCGCCGCCGGGTGCGGCGGCCGCGAGCGCCAGGCCCTCCTCGAGCGAGGAGGCGACGACCGCGCCGCCGTCCGACCAGCCGGGCCGCCTGGTCACGACCACGTTGGTGCGGCCGGGCAGGGGGCGGCGCGGCAGCGACTCCCAGGTGCGGCGGCCCATGACCACCGGGTGGCCCGCGGTGGTGGCCTTGAAGTGCGCGAAGTCCTCGGGGACGCGCCAGGGGATGTCGCCGGACGCGCCGATGACGGGGCGGCCCGCGGCGTCGTGCGCCTGGGCCCAGATCAGGCCGATCACACCGCGACCGGGGCCTTGATGCCGGGGTGGTGCTGGTAGCCGAGCACCTCGACGTCCTCGAACTCGTAGTCGAAGATCGAGTCGCGCGGCGCGAGGCGCAGCGTCGGGTACGGGTAAGGGTCGCGCGCGAGCTGGGTGCGCACCTGCTCGACGTGGTTGTCGTAGACGTGGCAGTCGCCGCCCGTCCAGACGAACTCGCCCACCTCGAGGCCGGTCTGCGCCGCCACCATGTGCGTGAGCAGCGCGTACGACGCGATGTTGAACGGCACGCCGAGGAACAGGTCAGCGGAGCGCTGGTAGAGCTGGCAGCTGAGCTTCCCGTCGGCCACGTAGAACTGGAACAGCAGGTGGCAGGGCGGCAGCGCCATGTCGGCGAGCTCGGCCACGTTCCACGCGCTGACGATGAGGCGGCGGGAGTCCGGGTCGACCTTGATCTGGTCGATCACGCCCGCGATCTGGTCCACGTGCTGCCCGTCGGGAGTGGGCCAGGACCTCCACTGCACGCCGTAGACCGGGCCCAGCTCGCCCTCCGGCGACGCCCACTCGTCCCAGATCGACACGCCGTGCTCCTGCAGCCACCGCACGTTGGAGTCGCCGCGCAGGAACCACAGCAGCTCGTACGCCACCGACTTCAGGTGCACGCGCTTGGTGGTGATCAGCGGGAAGCCCTGCTGCAGGTCGTACCGCAGCTGCCGGCCGAACACGCTGCGCGTGCCCGTCCCGGTGCGGTCCTCCTTGTGCGTGCCGTGCTCCAGCACCTCGCGCAGGAGGTCCTCGTACGGGGTGGGGATGGCGGCCATGCGGAAACCCTACGACCCCGCGGACGCCCTCGGCGGCGCGGCTGCCCGCGCGTCTCCGACGTCACACCGCCCGCGTGTCACGCCGCCACCCGCTGCGTGGTCGACGTGGTGAGAGCGCCCGACGGGCGCGGCACAGGAGGCAGTGATGCGACGCATCGTGATCGTCGGTGGCGGGTACGCGGGGTTCACGGCGGCCCGTGAGCTGGAGAAGGGGCTGCGGCGCGAGCTGCGCCGCGGCGAGGTCGAGCTGACCCTGGTGGACCCGCGCCCGTACATGACGTACCAGCCGTTCCTGCCGGAGGTGGTGGCCGGGTCGGTGGAGGCGCGGCACGCGGCGGTGGCCCACCGCGGCCACCTGCGCCGGACGCGGCTGGTGGACGGGTCGGTCGTGCGGATCGACCACGCGGACCGGGCCGTCGTGGTGCGGCCGCGCTCGGGCGGCACCTCCCGCCTGCCGTACGACACGGTCGTCGTGACGGCGGGCGCGGTGACGCGGGTGTTCCCGGTCCCCGGGGTGGCGGAGCACGCGATCGGGATGAAGCACGTCGAGGAGGCCGTGGCGATCCGCGACCGGCTGCTCACGTCGTTCGACCGTGCGGCGGGCCTGCCGCGCGGCGCCGAGCGCGAGCGGCTGCTCACGGTGACGTTCGTGGGCGGCGGCTTCTCCGGCGTGGAGGGCTTCGCGGAACTGCTGTCGCTCGCCCACGACCTGCTCCCCCGCTACCCGGAGATCGACGCCGCCGAGCTGCGGTTCCACCTGGTCGAGCGCAGCGGCCGGATCCTGCCGGAGGTGACGGAGCGCCCGGGCCGCTGGGTGGTCGAGCAGCTCGAGCGGCGCGGCGCCCACGTGCACCTCGGCACGGCGCTGGAGTCGGCGGCCGGCGGCGTCGTCGCCCTCTCGACGGGCGAGAGGTTCGCGTCGGGCCTGCTCGTGTGGACGGCGGGCAACGCGGCGAACCCGGTGGTCGCGACCCACACCGACCTGCCGGTCGACGCGCGCGGGTACGTCGTCGTGCGGCCCGACCTGCGGGTCGGCACCGACGACGCCCCGGTCGACGACGCGTGGGCCGCGGGCGACGGCGCGGCGGTCCCCGACCTCGCGGCGCCCCGTCCGGGCGCGCTGGCCGTGCCGAACGCCCAGCACGCGGTGCGGCAGGGGCGGCGCCTGGCGCGCAACCTCGTCGCGACGCTGCACGGGCGCCCCACCCACCCCTACGTGCACGGCAGCCTGGGCGTCATCGCGACGCTGGGCCTGGGCTCGGGGATCTTCCAGTTCCGACGGCTGGTGGTGAAGGGGCGGCTCGCGTGGCTGATGCACCGCGGCTACCACCTGCTCGCCATCCCGACGTGGGAGCGCAAGGCCCGCGTGCTCGCCGTCTGGCTCACCGCCGTCGTGTTCGGGCGGGACGTCGTCTCGCTCGCCTCGGTCCAGACGCCGCGCGCCGCGTTCGCCGCCGCGACCGCGCCCGACGCGCCCGGCACGGAGGACGCGTCGGCGGCGGCGGACGAGCGTGCGGACGTGCCGCTGCACGCCTGAGGAGGTGCCGCCGTCGCGGGCTCAGCCCGCGACGGCGTAGCCCGTCAGCTTGTCGGGGTTGACCTGCACGTACACGTGCTCCACGCGCCCGGCGACGACGTCGAGCGCCAGCAGCGCGTGGGGTGCGCCGTCGAGGTCGACGACGAGCGCCGGCAGGCCGTTGGCCTCGACGACCCGCACCTCGCCCGCGTCCCAGAACTTGCGCCACACGTTGTCGAGGAACAGGGCGACCCGGGCCAGGCCCACGAGCTCCACCTTCGAGGCGTGCACCCGGCCGCCGCCGTCGGGCCGCGCGACGACGTCGTCCGCGAGGTAGCGCTCGAAGCGGGCGAGGTCGCCCTCGTGCGCGGCGGCCACGAACTCGTCGAGGAGCCGCCGGTGCTCGCCCGGGTCGACGGGGACGGCCTCGCGGCGGCCGAGGCGCTCGCGGGCGCGGCGCGCGAGCTGGCGCGCGTTCGCCTCCGTGAGGTCCAGGATCTCCGCCACCCGGCGGTGCGGGTACCCGAACGCCTCCCGCAGCACGTACACGGCGCGCTCCAGCGGGGTGAGCCGCTCCAGGAGCAGCAGCGTCGCCAGCTCGAGGGCCTCGGCCCGCTCGGCGCCAAGCGCCGGGTCGCCGGAGGTGTCGACCGGCTCCGGCAGCCACGGCCCCACGTACGTCTCCCGGCGCGCCCGCGCCGACGTCGCCGCGGTGATCGCGAGCCGGGTCGTCACGGTGGTGAGGAACGCCGCCGGGTTGTACACCGCGGCACGGTCGGTGCCCTGCCAGCGCACCCAGGCGTCCTGCACGACGTCCTCCGCCTCCGCCACCCCGCCGAGCATGCGGTAGGCGATGCCGAACAGCTGCGGGCGGACGGCGAGGAACGCGTCGAGCGCCCCGGCCCCCTCGGTCTCGTCGAGGGCGTCGGGGCGCTCGGGCGCGGTGGGGCGCGTCGTCATGCGGTCACGCTACGCCGCGACCCACGGACACGGCAGGGGTGGCCGGCGACGGTCACACGGCCGCCCCGGCGGCGAAGTCCGCAAAGGACACCGCACCGACGCGCGCGTCGCCCTGCGGCACGATCGAGTCCTCCACGAGGACGGCGCCGAAGTACGGCGCCGCCGGGTCGGCCACGACCTCGCGGTCGTCACCGGCGCCCGCCAGCACCGCGCGGACGAACTCGTCGAACCGCACCCGGTCCGGGCCGGCCACGTCGTACGACTCCCCGCGCGGGTCGCCCGCCGCGGCCTCGGCCACGAACCGTGCGACGTCCGCCGACGCGACGGGCTGGAACGCGACCGGCGGGATCCGCACCACGCCGTCGACGGTGGCGCCGTCGGCGATCCGCGGGCCGAACTCGAAGAACTGGGTGGCCCGCACCACCGTCCAGCCGACGCCGCCGGCGTGCACCATCTCCTCCTGCGCCACCTTGGCGCGCAGGTACCCGGAGTCCGGGTTCCGGTCGGCGCCGACGATCGACAGCACCACGTGGTGCCGCACGCCGGCGCGCGCCTCGGCGTCGAGCAGCGTGCGCGTCGACGTCGTGAAGAAGCGCAGCACGTCGTCCGGCGCGAACGACGGCGAGTTCGACACGTCCACGACGACGTCGGCGCCCGCGAGCGCCTCGTCCACGCCCTGGCCCGTCAGGGTGTCCACCCCGGTGCTGGGCGCGGCCGCGACGGCCTCGTGCCCGGCATCCGTGAGGTGCGCGACGACCTGCTTCCCGATGAGACCCGTCCCACCGACGACCACGATCTTCATGCGAGTGTCCTCTCTGCGGTGCGCGGCCCGGTGGCCGCCCGACACCCTCTCGACCGCGGCCCCGGGCGTTCCGTGACACCCCGTGCGCGGTGAGCCCCGTCACATCGCCCGGCACGGCCGGGGCGCCGGAATCGGCCGGCACCTCCGCACGTTCTCCTCGGGACGCCCGGACGTCCCCGGGCACGCAGTGGGAGGATCACCTCATGACGGACCAGACCACCACCGAGACCGCCGCCGGCCCCGAGACCGACACGGCGGCCCCCGTGACCCCGTCGCCCACGGACCCGCTGTGGGTGGAGCGCACCGGCACCCGGACCTACCGCGGCTTCTCCGCGCGCGGTGCGACCGTCGAGGTCGGGCCCGTCGAGGCCGGCGCCGTGTTCACCCCCGGCGAGCTGCTCAAGATCGCGCTCGCCGCGTGCGCGGGGATGAGCAGCGACACCAAGTTCGCCCGCGTGCTGGGCGACGCCTACGAGGCCGTGATCCGCGTCGAGGACGCGAAGGACATGGACGAGGACCGGTACCCGGTGCTCACGGAGCGGTTCGAGATCGACCTGTCCGGGCTGGACGAGGCGTCGCGCAACAAGACCCTGCTGCTGGCGCAGCGCTCGATCGACCGCGCCTGCACGGTGGGCCGCACCCTCAAGGCGGGCGCCCTCGTGCCCCCGGCCGTGTTCGAGCAGCCGGCGCGCGACGGCGCGGAGGGCGCCGCGTCGTGACCGGCGGCACGGGCGGCGAGGTCGTCCCCCAGGAGGAGCGCCGCGGCGACGTCGAGCTGCGGGACGAGGCGGAGCGCCGCGAGGCGTGGGCGGAGTACCGGTCGACGCCGCTGCTCGACGCGCTCCTCGACAAGGCGGTGACGATCCCGTCGGCGGCGATCCACAAGCACGTGGACAGGCTGCGCGCGCGCAACCCCGAGGCCGACCCCGCCGGCATCGTGCGGATCCTGGAGAAGGAGTACCTCACGCTGCTCACGACGGCGGGCGGCGCGGTGGGCGCGGCGGCGGCCGCGCCGTCGGTCGGGACGGCGGCGGCGACCGCCCTGACCACGGGCGACGTCGCGACCTTCTTCGCGTCGTCGGCCGCGTTCGCGCTCGCCGTCGCCGACGTCCACGGCATCGAGATCGACGACGTGCCGCGCCGGCGCGCCCTGCTGCTGGCCACCGTGCTGGGCGACCGGGGCGCGCGCGACGTGGAGCTCGCGATCGGCGGCTCGACCGTCGCGTGGGGCAAGGTGCTGCTCACCTCCATGCCGCAGACCACGATCAAGCGCGTCAACCGGACCCTCGCCCGCCAGTTCCTCAAGCGGCAGGTGGCCAAGCAGGGGTCGCTGGCGCTCGGGCGGCTGCTGCCGTTCGGCGTGGGCGTCGTCGTGGGCGTCGCGGGCGGGCGGGCCCTGGGGCACGGCGTCGTGGCGCAGTCGCGGCGCGCGTTCGGCCCTCCGCCCGACCACTTCCCGCGCGTCGTGGAGGCCGTGCTCGAGCCCGGCGAGGAGGTCCCCGAGCTGCGCGCGCTGGAGGCCCCACGCCGCACGTCGCCCAGCCGGTGGCTGCCGCGCCGCAGGCGCAAGGACGACGCGTCGTGACCGGCGGGCGGGTCCGATGACGGGCCGGCAGCGCCACGCCCGCCGCGTCGAGGTCGCGCGGGTCGTGCCGGTCGAGGCGTCCGTCGCGTACGCCTGGGTGGCGGACCTGCGCACGCACCCGCGGTGGATCCTCGCCACCCGCCTCCAGGGCCCCGCGGGCGGCGGGCCCGAGGTGGGCGACCGGTACGCGATGGCGAGCGGGCCGGGCGTGGGCCGCGACCCGGGCACGGCCCTCGGCCGGCTGGTCCTCCTCGACCGCATGGTCGTGGAGCAGCTCGAGCGCCCGTCGACGTCGGCGGCCCGCGTGGGCCGCACCCGGCTGCGCAAGCACGGGCCGGTGCTGCTCGGCGAGGCCGGGTTCGACGTCGTGCCGATGGACGAGCGGCGCTGCCGCGTCGTGTGGTGGGAGGAGGCCTACCTGGCCGGGCCGCTCCCCCGCGCGGTCACCGACCCGCTCGCCGCGCTGGCGCTGCGCGGGTTCATGCAGGTGTCGCTGGCCCGGCTCGCGCGCCTGCTCTCCCGGCACGCCTGACCTCCGCCGGACCCGCCGCCTGACCCGCCGCCTGACCTGTGGGACGCCCTGCCGCGCGCCCGGGGTCGGCCGGTACAGTCCGTGAGGTGAGCACCGAGGGTTCCACCGCGCCGTCGTCCACCACCCCGTCCGCCGACCGGGCCGCCGATCTGGCCACCAGGCTCGACGACCTGCGCCGCGAGTACGCGGACCTGCAGTCCCGCGGGCTGAAGCTCGACCTCACGCGCGGCAAGCCGTCCGCCGAGCAGCTCGACCTCGCCGAGCCGCTGCTCGCGCTGCCCGGCGAGGGCCACCACGTGGCGGAGGGCGGCACGGACACGCGCAACTACGGCGGGCTCGCCGGGCTCCCCGAGCTGCGGCGCATCTTCGCCGAGCTGCTCGGCGTGCCGACGGAGCAGCTCCTGGCGCAGGGGAACGCGTCGCTCACCCTCATGTACGACACCGTGGTGCAGGCGCTGCTGTTCGGCGTGCCCGGGTCGGAGCGGCCGTGGTCGCGGGAGGAGCAGATCACGTTCGTCTGCCCCGTGCCCGGCTACGACCGGCACTTCGCGATCTGCGAGGAGCTGGGCATCCGCATGGTCACCGTGCCCATGACCCCCGACGGCCCCGACGCCGAGGCGGTGGCCGCCCTGGTCGCCGACGACCCCACGGTCAAGGGCCTGTGGGCCGTCCCCACCTACGCCAACCCGGACGGCTCCGTCGTCTCCGAGGCCGTGGCCCGCCGCCTGGTCTCGATGCCCGCCGCAGCGCCCGACTTCCGCATCTTCTGGGACAACGCCTACGCCGTGCACCACCTCACGGAGCACGAGGCCAAGTCGGCCAACGCGATCGACCTCGCCGCCGAGGCGGGCAACCCCGACCGCGTCCTCATGTACGCGTCGACGTCGAAGATCACCTTCGCCGGCTCGGGGGTCGCGTTCTTCGCGTCCTCCCCGGCCAACGTCTCCTGGTTCACGAAGCACCTCGGCATCCGGTCCATCGGCCCGGACAAGGTCAACCACCTCCGGCACGCGATGTTCTTCGGCGACGCCGAGGGCGTGCGGGCCCACATGCGCAGGCACCGCGACATCCTCGCGCCGAAGTTCAGCGCCGTCGTGGACATCCTCGACGAGCGCCTGGGCGACGCCGGCGTGGCGACCTGGACGCGGCCCGACGGCGGGTACTTCGTGTCGGTGGACGTCGTGCCTGGCACGGCGGCGCGCGTCGTGCAGCTCGCCAAGGAGGCCGGCATCGCGCTGACCCCTGCCGGTGCCACGTATCCGTACGGCCGCGACCCGCAGGACCGCAACATCCGCCTCGCACCCTCGATGCCCCCGCTGGACGAGGTGCGCGTCGCGATGGACGGCGTCGCGACCTGCGTGTTGCTCGCCGCCGCGGAGGCCGCCGCGTCCTGACCCACCCTGCGCGGGTGTGATCCTCGCCCCGTCCCGCGTCGGGACGGGGCCGCGATCACACCCGCAACGTGCGGGAACACAGGATCTTCGCGCTTCCTCACAGGGCGGGTCACGACGGCCCGCTGCGACCTGCACACGCTGGTCCTAGGCTGCTGGGGACGCCCGCGGCAGACGCCGGAGCCCGCGGCGCGCGGCCCTGGTGCCGGCGGGTGCGGCGGGTGTCGGACCGACTCCCCGACCCCTGGACCTGACGCTTCGTGACCTCTTCCTCCCGCACCCCCGACCCGAGCGGCCCCGCCGACGAGCCGCGCGCCGAGGCCCCCAAGACCCGGCTCTCGCTCACGCAGATCGTGGCCAGCGCGCTCGCCGCGGTGAGCGCCACGGTGCTCATGTCGTTCTTCGGCGTCGCCGGGACGATCATCGGTGCCGGCCTCGCGAGCGTCGTCACCGTGATCGGCAACTTCTTCTACACGCGGTCGATCGAGAAGACGCACGAGCAGCTCAAGCCCGTCGTGACGCAGCTCGCCTCGAAGTCCCGCCGCACCACGGAGACGTCGCACGGCACGGTCGTGACCGTCGCGGACGCCGGCGGCGGGACGACGGTCGAGACCCCCGTGACCACCGGGTCCGCCGCCGACCCCCTGCCCGGCGGCGACGACGGCCCGACCGACGGCGGCGACCCCGCCGGCTCGGAGGAGCCCGCGGAGGAGCCCCGCAACGCGTGGCTGCGGTTCGTCGAGAAGCACGGCACGAAGAAGGTGCTCGCGGTGTCGGCGGCGGCGCTGTTCGTCGTCGTCATGGGCGTGGTGCTGGTGATCGAGCTCGCGATCGGCAAGCCGCTGTCCGACGCGGTGCGCGGGCAGGAGGGGTCCGGCACGAGCATCAGCCGCAGCTCCACGGACTCCGGCGGCTCCACGCCCGACCCGACGCCGTCCGGCCCCGCCGAGGACCCGGCGAACGTCCCCGGCGACCAGAGCACCGGCGACCCCACGACCGGCACCACCGACGGGTCCACGGACGGCACCACCGACACCCCGACGCAGGAGCCCGCGCCGGACCCGACCGGCGGCACCGACTCCGGCACCGACCCCTCCACGGGCGGCGGCACCGACGGGGGCACCGACGGCTCCACGGACGGCACGACCGACGGCGGCACCGACTCCGGCACGTCCGGCGGGACCGACGGCGGCACGACGGGGGACGGCTCCGACGGCGGCACCACCGGGGGCGGGACCGACACCGGCAGCGGCACGGACACGGGCACGGGCACCGGGAGCGGCTCGACGGACGCCGAGCAGGGCACCGGCACCTCCTCCGGCGGGTCCGCCCAGGAGGGCGCGAGCCCCACTCCGACCCCCGCGTCCTGACCCTCCCCACCGCGCCCGGACGCCGAACAGGCAGCTGCCCCCGGTATGACGCGTCTCGGCGCGTCATACCGGGGGCAACTGCCTGTTCGGCACCCGAGGGGTGCGGCGGACTCAGCCGAGCACGGCCTTGAGGAACTCCTGGGTGCGCTCGTGCTTGGGGTTGGTGAACATCGTCTCGGGGTCCGCCTCCTCGACGATCCGCCCGTGGTCGAACATCAGCACGCGGTTCGACACCTCGCGGGCGAACTGCATCTCGTGCGTCACCAGCAGCATCGTGATGTCGGTGGTCTGCGCGATCTCGCGGAGCACGCCGAGCACGTCCGCCACGATCTCCGGGTCGAGGGCGGACGTGACCTCGTCGAGCAGCAGGATCTCGGGGTCCATCGCCAGCGCGCGGGCGATCGCCACACGCTGCTGCTGGCCGCCGGAGAGCTGCGTGCAGCGTGCGTCACGCTTGTCCGACATCCCGACCTGCTCGAGCAGCTGCTCGGCCCGCTCGATCGCGTCCTTCTTGGACAGCCCGAGCACGTGCACGGGCGCCTCGATGATGTTCTCCAGCACCGTCATGTTGGGGAACAGGTTGAACTGCTGGAACACCATCCCCACGCGGTTGCGCACCACGCGGCGGCGCTTCTCGGAGATCTCGACCCACTTGTCGCCCTTGTACTCGTGCGTGTAGGGGTCGCCGTCGATGAGGATGAGGCCGCCGTTCGCCTCCTCCAGCGTCATCAGCAGGCGCAGGATCGTCGTCTTGCCGGAGCCCGACGGGCCGATCAGCGTGACCCGGTCGCCCTGGGCGACCGAGAAGTTCAGCCCGTCGAGCACGACGTTGTCGCCGAAGCGCTTGGTCACGTCCCGGAACTCGATGGCGGGTGTGTTCCCTGCGGGGGAAGCACTCGTCGATGTGGTCATGGTCTGGCTCCCAGCGGAGGTCGTCGTCGGGTCAGGCAAGGCGGGTCTCCATCCGTCGCACGAGCAGCGAGGTGGGGTAGCTCACCAGCAGGAAGAGCAGGCCCACCATCGTGATCGGCTCGATGTACGAGTAGGTGAGGGCGCCGTAGGCCTGCGCCGCCGAGTACATCTCGACCACGGTGATCGCGAAGAGGAACGGCGTCTCCTTGAACATCGACACGGCGTAGTTCCCCAGGCCCGGCAGGGTCTTGCGGATCGCCTGCGGCAGGATGATCGCGAGCCACGTCCGCGACCTCGGCAGGTTGAGCGCCTTGGCCGCCTCCCACTGGCCGGGCGGGACCGCCTCGATCCCTGCGCGGTACACCTCGGACATGTACGTCGCGTAGTGCACGCCGAGCACGCCGAAGCCGATGACGAGCGGTGGCACGTCGACCAGCAGCAGCCAGACGAAGACGAGCTGCACCAGCAGCGGTGTCATGCGGATGAAGTCGACGACGAGGCGCAGCGGTCCGCGGACCCACCGGGTCGGCGTGCGCATGGCCAGGGCGATCACCAGCCCCAGGATCGAGGCGATGACCATGCCGACGACCGTCGCCTCGATGGTCACGACCAGACCTCGGAGCAGCTCGGGGAGCACGTCCCAGGCGATCTCCCAGTCCCAGATGTCACTCATGCCACGCCCCCCTTCACGCGAGCGATCTCGGTCGGGACGCCCGGCTTCAGGCCGAGGACGTCACGCATCCGCGGACGCGAGCCGCGACCGAGCCGACGCTTGGCACGCTCCTCGAGCCAGTTCATCCCCCAGGTGAGGACGTAGGCGATCACGAAGTAGATGACGAGACCGATCCCGTAGCTGAAGAACGTGTCGCGGGTGTCCCTCTGGAGCTCGTCGATCCACCAGTACACGTCGTGCAGGGTGATGTAGAACGCCAGTGCCGAGCCCTTGAGGAGCTGGATCAGCAGGTTCGCCAGCTGGGGGATCATCAGCGCCCAGGCCTGCGGGAAGACCACCCGGCGCACCTTGTGGAACCAGCCCAGGTTGAGGGCCGTCGCGGCCTCCCACTGGCCGGTGGGGACGGACTCGATGGAGCCGCGCACCACCTCGGCCGCGTACGCGCCGTAGTTGAGGCCCAGGGCGACGATGGCGACCGTGAGCGCCTCCATCTTGAAGCCGAGCTGCGGCAGCACGTAGAAGAGCCAGAAGATCTGGACCACCAGCGACGTGCCGCGGAAGAACTCGATCACCACCCGGGACGGCCCGCGCACCCAGAGGGTCCGGGTGCGCGAGCCGAAGCCCAGCACCAGCGCGACCACCATGGCGAGCACGGCGCCGCCGAGCGTCATCTCGAGCGTGACGAGGACCGCGTCGCCCAGGTTCGGGAGCCGGTCGATCAGTGCCTGAAGATCGTCTGACATGTGGTCAGGAGTCCAGCCCCAGCTGGTCCTGGATGGCTCCGAGGTCGCCGTCGCAGAGCATGTCGGCGGTCAGCCCCTCCGGCGGGAACTCCGCCTCGGTGAAGCCGAAGGGCTCCATGATCTCGAGCCACTTGTCCTTGTCGCCGGTGATCTTGGCGAGCTCCTCGTTGTAGGCGTCCCGCAGCTCGGTGTCGCCCTTGCGGAAGACCTCGGAGCCGGCGCCGATCTGAGGCACGCCGTCGATCGACGCGACGAACGCGTCCGTGGCCTCGACGTCCTCGTCGGTGCTGTCGGCGAGCGCACGGATCGAGATGCCCGTGAGCGCGAACGCGTCGGCGCGGCCGGTCACGACGGCGTTGAGACCGTCCGTCGAGTCGCCGACCGTGATCGTCTTGACGCCCGTGGACTTGGCGTAGCCGTCCTCGATCGCGCCGCTCGTGACGGCGATGGTCAGGCCCGAGTCCTCCACCGACTGCCAGTCGGTCAGCTGGTCGGGGTTGCCCTTCGGCACGAGGAACGCCGTGGTGTACATGATGGTGGGCTCGGCGAACTCCGCCGCCTTGCAGCGGTCCGGAAGGATCGACATGCCCGCGGACACCGTGTCGTACCGGTCGGCGTTCAGCCCCGGGATGAGCGAGTTCCACTCCGTCTGGGTGCCCTGGACGTCGTCGGCACCGAGCGACGCGAAGATCTCCTTGTCGAGGGCGATCGTCGCGCCGGTGAGCTCGTCGCCGTCCTTGTAGCTGTACGGCTTCTCGCCGTTGAAGGCGACGTTGACCGTCCCGGCGTCCTTGATCTTCTGCAGGGTCGAGCCACCGCCGCCGCCCGTGCCGCCGTCGTCGACGCTGGAGCAGGCGGTCAGGGCGGTCATGGTGAGGACGGAGCCGACGGCGAGGATCGCCCGGCGGCGCTTCGTGGTCCTGATGGACGACACGGTGTCTCCCTTCCGTGCCCGGGCGGGAGTCGCGCCGGGCTGTTGGGTCTGGACGGTGCGACACCGTAGCCGTGATGCCGACGCGATGACAATCTATGTATCCGCATGTCGGATTGTCTACAATCCTCCAGGACGTGGCACTCACACCCGGTCGGCTCGACGTCATCGCAGGTCAACGCGGTGGCGTCAGCGCCGGACGCCACGCCGAGGGGCCTTCAGCGGCCCCAGAACGCAGTCATGTCATGGTCACAAGAGGGTCACGATCTGGCCGGACGGCCCGGCCGCGGGATGATTGAGTCCCGTCGGGGCGGTCCCCGACCACGTGGAAGGAGAGCAGATGACCCCGTCGTCACGGGTCCCCGTCGGCAGCGCACCGTTCCTGTCGCCGGTGACACGGCCGTCGACGGTCGACCTCATCACCGTCGAGCTGCGCAACGCCGTCTACTCGGGGGCGCTGCCCGTGGGGTCGCCCATCCGTGAGGTCGAGATGTCGAGCCAGCTCGGGGTGAGCCGCGGGCCCTTCCGCGAGGCCGCGCAGCGCCTCGTCCAGGAGGGCCTGCTGCGGTCGACGCCCGGCCGGGGCCTGAGCGTGGTGCGGATCGGCGCCGACCGGGTGCGGTCGCTCTACGAGGCGCGCACCGTCGTCGAGACGTCGGCCGCCCCGCTCGCCGTCGAACGGGCCACGCCCGCGCAGGTCGCAGCCGTCCGAGCCGCGCACGACGCCCTCGTCGCCGCCGAGCGCAGCGAGGACGCCCGGCGGGTCGGGGACGCCGACCTCAACGTGCACTGGTCGCTCGTGGCCGCCGCCGGCAACCCCTGGCTGCTCCGGTGGATGACCACCCTCATCGTCGAGGTCCGGATCGCGAGCTTCACGCTCAGCGAGGACTACGCGGTGCGCAAGGACGCCGCCGAGTCGCACGTCGACCTCGTCGAGCGCTTCGAGGCGCGCGACGCCGACGGGCTCGTCGCCGCGATCCGCACCAACCTCGCCGCCGCCGTCGCACGGCTCCTGGCGCCCGAGACGGTGGAGGTCGAGACCTTCGACGAGCCGCGCCCCTCCCCCGCGACGCGCCTGGAGCCGATCACGCCGACGTTCCCCGAGCCCTGAGCGCCTCGAGCTGGGCCCTCCGCTCGCGCTCGTAGTCGTCCGCCCGCCACGACGTCAGCCCGCCCACGACGATCCCCGCGGGCCGCCCGTCGGCGTCGGGCAGCAGCTCGACCGGCTCTCCCGGCGCCCCGAAGCCCGGGTGGATTGGCAGCCGCAGGTCCTCGCCGTCCGCGACCAGCCGCTCCGCGCCGGCCAGCGGGTCCTCCCGGCGAGGGTCGATCAGCCACAGCTCCTGACCGAGCCGCACGACGTCGGTCTGGCCCCACAGGTTCGCGAAGCGGCCGGTGCGGCGGTCCAGGGCTGCGAGGTCGACGTCGGAGTCCGGGGCACCTGCGTCGAGCGCGGTCGCGACCAGGGAGAACAGCCCGGTCGCGACGGCCTCGGCAGGGCCGTCGACGGCGTTCGTCAGCACCGACACCACGACCCGCCCGGCGGGGTCCGCCCAGGTGCGGCTGAGCTGGCCGGGGAACGCGCCCCCGTGCCCGACGACGCGCCGCCCCTCGAGCTCCCGCGACTCGAGGCCCAGTCCGTAGCGCCGCGGCCGCGCGTGCGGTCGGTCGATCGCCGACTCGTCGCGCTGCAGCAGCCGGCGGCTCTCGGGGCGCAGCAGGTCCGAGCCGTCCGCGTGCGCGGCGAACCAGCGCGTGAGGTCCCCCGCCGTCGAGCAGAACCCGGTGGCCGCCGCGAGGGCGCCCGTCCGCACCGGGGCGACCGGCAGGCGGCCGTCGTCCGCGACGCCGAGGGCGGAGTGGCCCACGACGTGCGCGGGCCCGTCGGCTCGATCGGCGGTCGTGCGCCGCAGCCCGAGCGGCTCGAGGAGGTCGGCCCGGACGTGGTCGGCGAACGGCAGGCCCGTCACGGCCTCCACGACCAGCCCCAGCAGCCCGTAGGCGAGGTTCGAGTACTTGAAGACCTCGCCCCGCCCGAGGACGGCGCCGTCGAGGAGCACCGACTGGACCAGCGTCCCGCGGTCGGGGAACGGCGCGCCCAGCTGCCAGAAGTCGGCGTCGCGCCCGTCGCGCCGCACGCCTCCGGTGTGGCCGAGGGCCTCGCGGAGCGTCACCCGGCCGACGGGCGCGCCCACGAGCTCCGGGAGGTGGGCCTCGAACGGGTCGTCGAACCGAAGCGCGCCCCGGTCCGCGAGGCGCGCCACCGCCGTCGCCGTGAACGTCTTGGAGTGCGACGCGACGCGGAAGACGTGGTCCGAGCGGAGCGGCTCCCCGGTCGTGACGTCGGCGACGCCCCACGCGCCCTCGAGCACCAGGTCGTCGCCCACCCGCACCGCGTACTGCACGCCCGGGACCCGCGCGAAGCCGGCCTGGGTGGCGACCCACGCGGCGAGGTGGTCGGCGTCGAACAGGTCGCTGGTCGCGTGCTCCGTGGTCATGGGCGCCACCCTGCCACGACGGGCGGCCGATGAGTTCGCAGTCGCAGGGCCGTCCTAGCCTGGGACGTGACGCACCTCACTCAGGCGACCCCGGGAGTTCCCATGTCCGACCCGCCCACGCCCCGCGCCCCCGCCGCAGGCACTGCCGACCTGGCGGTCGACGCCCACGGGCTCGTCAAGCACTTCACCACCCGCAAGCAGGTCACCAAGGCCGTCGACGGCGTCGACCTGCAGATCCCGACCGGCAGCGTGTTCGGCCTCCTCGGCCCCAACGGTGCCGGCAAGACCACCGTCGTCCGGATGCTGGCGACGCTGCTGCGCCCCGACGCCGGCAGCGCCCGCGTCCTCGGGCACGACGTCGTGGCCGAGGCCGACGCCGTGCGCAGCGCCGTCGGGCTCACCGGCCAGTACGCCTCCGTCGACGAGGACCTGACCGGCACCGAGAACCTGCTCATGCTGGCCCGGCTGTACGGCTTCCGCGGCGCGGCCGGCCCACGGCGCGTCGAGGGCCTGCTCGACGCGTTCAGCCTCTCCGACGCCGGCGCGCGGCAGGTCAAGACCTACTCCGGCGGCATGCGGCGACGCATCGACCTCGCGGCGTCGCTGGTGCTCGCCCCGCGCGTGCTCTTCCTCGACGAGCCCACCACGGGGCTCGACCCGCGCAGCCGCAACCAGGTGTGGGACATCGTGCGTGTGCTCGTCGCGGACGGCGCCACCGTGCTGCTCACCACCCAGTACCTGGAGGAGGCGGACCAGCTCGCCGACCGGATCGCCGTCATCGACCACGGCGTCGTCATCGCCGAGGGGACGTCGACGGAGCTCAAGCGCTCGGTGGGCCAGGGCGCCGTGACGATGCGCCTCGCCGACGCGACCCAGCGGGCCGCGGCCGCGAGCGTCGTCGAGAAGGTGCTCGGGTCGGCGCCGACGCTGCCCACGGACCCGTACGCCCTGTCGGCCCGCGTGCCCGACGAGGGGGCGGACGACGTGGCGCGGCTGCTGCCCGCCCTCGGCGAGGCCGGCATCGCCGTCCCCGAGTTCACGCTGGGCCAGCCGAGCCTCGACGAGGTGTTCCTCACGATCACGGGCAAGCCGCTGCCGGCCGACGAGGACGACGCCCGGCCCGTCGAGGAGGAGGTGTCCCGATGACCACGTCCGCCGACCCCGCCGAGATCACGACCACCACCCTGCGCCAGGCGGTGGCGCTCACCGAGCGCCCGGCCCGGCCGCCCGCGCTCGCGATGACCCTGACGTTCGCGTGGCGCGCGCTGCTGAAGATCAAGCACGTGCCCGAGCAGCTGTTCGACGTGCTGGTCTCCCCCGTCATCTTCACGCTGATGTTCACCTACCTGTTCGGCGGAGCGCTGGCCGGCTCGACCACGGCGTACATCCAGTTCCTGCTGCCCGGCATCCTGGTGCAGACGATCGTCATCGTGACCGTGTACACCGGCTACACGCTGAACACGGACATCACCAAGGGCGTCTTCGACCGGTTCCGCTCCCTGCCGATCTGGCGCCCCGCACCCATCGTCGGCGCGCTGCTCGGCGACACCGTGCGCTACTCCATCGCGTCCGTCATGACCATCGGGCTCGGCCTGATCCTGGGGTTCCGGCCCGAGGGCGGGTTCGTCGGCGTCGTGCTCGGCGTGCTGCTCCTGCTCGTCTTCGCGTTCTCGCTCAGCTGGATCTTCACGATCCTGGGCCTGCTGCTGCGCACCCCGAACGCCGTGATGGGCGTGTCGATGATGGTGCTGATGCCGCTGACCTTCGCGTCGAACATCTTCGTCGACCCGTCGACGATGCCGGCCGCCCTCCAGCGGTTCGTGGAGATCAACCCCGTCACCCACCTCGTCACCGCCGTGCGCGGCCTCATGGCGGGCACCCCCGACAGCGGCGAGATCGTCTGGGTGCTCGTCGCCGCCGTCGTCCTCACCGGGGTCCTCGGCCCCATCACGATGCGCCTGTACCGCACCCGCCACTGACTCCGTCGAGGACGTGATCGTGGCCCCGTCCCGAGTCGGGACAGGGCCACGATCTGCCCGGGACGTCAGGCGGCCGAGGACTCGTCCTGGTCGAGCTCCTCGTCGCACTTGCGCGTCACGACGAGCACGGGGCACGCGGAGTGGTGCAGCACCGCCTGGCTGGTGGAGCCGAGCAGCAGGCCGCGGAAGCCGCCGCGTCCGCGGGAGCCGACGACGATCAGGTCGGCGCCGGTGGAGAACTCGGTGAGGAGCTCGGCGCCGGTGCCGTCGAGCACGTGCCGCTTGATCGTGACGCCCGGGTTGGCGGCCTGCGCCCGGTCGACCGTCACGTCCAGGCCGGCCTTGACGTCGGCGAGCACGGTCTCGTGGTCGATCTGCGACGGCAGCCACGCGAGGATCCCCGCGCCGCCGCCGAGGGGGACCCCGGCCACCGCGACGAGCTCCGCGTCCCACGCCTTCGCCTGCGCGACGGCGTGCTTGAGCGCGACCTCGGCGGACGGCGACCCGTCGACGCCCACCACGATCCGCCGCACCTCGTGGACGGCGTCGCCGTCGCGGCGCTCGGCGGCGTCGGTCCCGCCGTCACCGCCCCGGTACGGCACGACGACCGTCGGGCAGTGGGCGTGCGCCGGCAGCGCCGACGAGACGGTGCCGAGCAGGCGCTCGGTGAACCCGCCCTTGCCCCGTGTCCCCACGACGGCGAGCGCGTGCTCCCGGGACATCTCGACGAGCACGCCCGCCGCGTCGCCGGTCGCGACCGTGCCCTGCACCGGGACCCCGGCGGCGGCCACGCGTGCCTCCGCCTCCGCGAGGACCGCCTTGGCGCCCTCCTGGATCGCGGTGTCGTCCAGCGCCGCGTACCCGCCGTCGAGCGACGCGGCCGTGAACGACGGCAACGAGTAGGAACAGACGACGTGCAGCCCCCACCCCACCCGCCGCGCGTACGCGGCGGCCCAGTCGAGGGCGTGCAGGCTCGCTGCAGACCCGTCAACACCTACCAGGACGACCTCAGGCCGTGTCATCTTGCGCCTCCTGTCCGCTGGCGAGGGAGCCCGCCCTCGTCGTCGAGGGCGCCCGGTTCAAGCGTAGCGAAAGGTAGGCGCAAGGCACAGCAAAGCGCCCCGGTACCGAGGTACCGGGGCGCTTTGCGGTGAATCAGGCCTGGACGCGCAGGAACACCGGGCTGGACTGCCAGATGTCGCGGATCCGGGTGTCCCAGCCGTCGGGACGCGAGGCGTCGATCTGCTGACCGTTGCCGATGTAGATCGAGATGTGCCCCGGGGACCAGATGAGGTCGCCAGGACGCGCCTCGGAGGCCGAGACGACCGAGACGTTGGACGCGTTGCGGATGGCGCTCGACTGGTGCGGCAGGCTGACGCCGACCTGGGCGTAGACGTAGGTCACCAGGCCCGAGCAGTCGAAGCCGGCCGGGGTGGAGCCACCCACGACGTACGGCGTGCCGATGTAGCGGTGCGCGATGGAGACGACCTGGGCGCCGATCGACGAGCTCGTCGCCGTCGTCGCGGCGACCGGGGCCTCGGTGCGCTCCGAGGAGCGCGAGACGGTCTCGGTCGTGGAGCGCGTCTCGACGACGGGCTCCGGCTTGGGCTCCGGCTCCGGCTCGGGGGCCGGGGTGATCTTGGCGCCGGAGACGACCTTCTTGCTGAGCGTCTCGACGTCGACCTTCGCCTTGGCCTGGACGGTGACGACCGGGGCCGCCTCCAGGGCCTCGCGGGCCTGGTCGCTCAGAGCGCCCAGGTCGACGGTGCTGAGCTTCTTCGATGCGTCGTGGTCGACCGGGGCCGCCTGCGCGGCACCCGCGCTGGCGAAGGTCGAGACGAGCAGTCCGCCGGCTGCGGCGACGACAGCGGCGCGGCGGCCGGTCGCGGTTTGAACCAGCCCGCCGAGCGGACGGCGCGCGGCACGGTGCCGGGCGCGCGTGGTACGTGCGTTCACGTGTTCCCTCTCCTGTCGCCTACGAGGTCAGCTGTCGGGTTCGGGTGGGAGAAATCACCCGGCCGCGCGGACCTGGGTCCGTGCGACTTCACCCCAAGGACACCGTGTTCCGGTGCCCGAAAGTGGGTCCCCCGCCCCTGCCATGCGGTTGCGGTTCTCGGCCGGCGGCAGGGCTCGGCGTGCCGGTCGAGAATCGGCGGATGACCGCCGAATGGATGACACCGTAGCGGACCGCAGCGGCAATGTCACGTTTCGATCACAGCCCCTGTGGACGGGGCTCCGCAGGCGTCGTCGGCCCAGGTCGAACCGGTTCCCCGGACACGACGAAACCCCGCCACGCGGAGGCGTGACGGGGCGTCGTCAGGACGCGACGGACGGACTCAGCCGACGCGGATGAACGTGGGGTTCGACTGCCAGATCGCGCGGTACTTCACGACGTCGCCCGGCTTCGGGGCGTCGATCTGCATGCCGTTGCCGGCGTAGATCGCGATGTGGCCCGGCGTCCAGATCAGGTCGCCCGGCTTCGCGGCCGAGGCGGAGACGACGGTGCCGGCGTAACGCTGCGCCGACGAGGTGCGCGGGAGGTTGATGCCGACCTGCGCGTAGACGTACTGGGTCAGGCCCGAGCAGTCGAAGCCCGACGGGCTGCTGCCGCCGGAGACGTACGGGACACCCACGTAGCGCATCGCGATGGAGACGATGGCCGAACCGTTCGCGGACGCCGGGACGGCGGTCTCGACGGCGGCGCGGTCCTCCGAGCGGGAGGCCGTGTCCGAGGACCGGGAGTCCGTCGCGGTGGAGGCGGTGCTCGTCGTGGTGCTCGAGACCTGCTCGACGACGGGCTCCGGCTCGGGCTCGGGGGCCGGGGTGATCTTGGCGCCCGCCGCGATCTTCGCGGTGAGCTTCTCGACGTCGACCTTCGCCTTGGCGTCGACGGTGACGACCGGGGCGGCCTCGAGGGCCTCGCGCGCCTGGTCGGTCAGGGCGCCGAGGTCGACGGTGCTGAGCTTCTGGGCGGCGTCGGTGTCGACCGGGGCCGCCTGCGCGGCGCCCGCGCTGGCGAAGGTCGAGACCAGGATGCCACCGGCTGCGGCGACGACGGCCGCGCGGCGACCGGCGGCACCCGTCGGGGCGATGGCGATCGGACGACGGGCGGCGCGATGCCGGCCGTGGCTCGTGCGTGCGGTCACGTGTCTACCTCTCCTGTCGCCTGCGAGGTCAGCTGTCGGGTTCGGGTGGGAGAAACACCCGGCCTTCCGGGCCCGTGTCCGGGCCCTTTCGGCTTCACCCCGAGGACGTCGTCACCGACGCCCGAAGTGGGTCCCCCGCTCCTGCCGTGCGGATGTCCGTGGAGCTCGGC
This sequence comes from Isoptericola sp. NPDC057559, assembly GCF_042801555.1. Taxonomy (NCBI): domain Bacteria; kingdom Bacillati; phylum Actinomycetota; class Actinomycetes; order Micrococcales; family Promicromonosporaceae; genus Isoptericola; species Isoptericola sp. NPDC057559. The sequence goes on along the minus strand of NZ_JBHVFQ010000007.1, from coordinate 155,538 downwards.
CGGTGGCAGGGTTCGGCGTCCGGTCGAGCGCTCCCCGGATCGAACTCCGGCGAGCGCCCCCGACCGTACCGGAAGACCCCGGGCGATGTCACGCTGCGGTCACGATGTGGCGTGCCGACCCCGCCGGGGCCTCCCTGCGCTGGTCAGCGGCTCGCGACGAAGAGGTGGCGCGCCAGCTCCTCGGGCAGGTCCAGGACGACGCCGGACCCCTCGACCTCGACCGTGACGTCGTCCCCGGCGGTCCGCGCGGTGATCTGCGCCCCCGGCACGATCCCGGACTCGGCCAGACGGGCCAGCAGCTCGACGTCCACCTGGAGGGGCTCCGCGATGCGCTGCAGCACCAGGTCCTTGCCCTCGCCGTCGGCCTCGCCCGCGACCCGCCCCGCGGCCAGCACCGCCGGCAGCGACTGCACGCCCTCGAGGAACGGGACGTCCTGGAACTGCTCGCCGAGCTCCGACAGCCCGGGGATCGGGTTGCCGTACGGGTCGGCGTGCGGGTGGTCGAGCAGGGTCACGAGGCGCTTCTCGACGAGGTCGCTCATCACGTGCTCCCAGCGGCACGCCTCGGTGTGCACGTGCTCCCAGTCGAGCTTGATGACGTCCGTGAGGAGGCGCTCGGCGAGACGGTGCTTGCGCATCACGCGGGTCGCCTTGGCCTGCCCGGCCTCGGTGAGCTCCAGGTGCCGGTCGCCCGTGACGACGACGAGCCCGTCGCGCTCCATGCGCGCCACCGTCTGCGACACCGTGGGGCCCGAGTGCCCCAGTCGCTCCGCGATCCGGGCGCGGAGCGGCGGGATGCCCTCCTCACCGAGCTCGTAGATCGTCTTGAGGTACATCTCCGTGGTGTCGATCAGGTCGGTCACGTCAACTCCCGTCATTCGGCGCGGCCTAGTCTATTCGCACGCGTGGGCGCAGGCGGGGTCGCGCGGCGCCGTCGTGCGTGCTCCCCGCGCCATCCTGCCCTGCGCCACCGACGACCCGCTCACCCGCCCGGAACCGGAGACACCATGCCCGCCGCGCCGACCGTGCCGACCGTGCCGACCCAGCCGACCCTCGTCATCCCGCCGTCGCTCCTGCCGGGCGACGGCCGGTTCGGTTCCGGCCCCTCCAAGGTCCGCGCCGCGCAGGTGGCCGCGCTCGCCGCCGCGGGCGACCCTGCCGCCCCGGTCCTCGGCACCTCGCACCGCCAGCCGCCCGTGAAGGACCTGGTCCGCCGCGTCCGCGACGGGCTCGCCACGCTGTTCGCGCTGCCCGACGGGTACGAGGTGGCCCTCGGCAACGGCGGGTCCTCCGCGTTCTGGGACGTCGCGACGGCGTGCCTGGTCGAGCGGCGCGCGCAGCACGCGGTGTTCGGCGAGTTCGGTGGCAAGTTCGCCGCCGCGACCACCCGGGCCCCGTTCCTCGCCGACCCGGACGTGGTCCGCGCCGAGCCCGGCGCGGTGGCCCGGCTGCGCCGCACGGACGGCGTCGACGTCTACGCGACCCCCCACAACGAGACCTCCACGGGCGCGATGGCGCCCGTGCGCCAGGTGCAGGACGCGCGCGCCGACGGGGCGCTGCTGCTCGTGGACGCGACGTCGGGCGCGGGCGCGCTGCCCGTCGACGTCGCCGACACCGACGTCTACTACTTCGGCCCGCAGAAGGTGTTCGCGGCGGACGGCGGCCTGTGGCTCGCCGCCCTCTCCCCCGCCGCCGTGGAGCGGGCCGAGCGGGTCGAGGGGACCGCCGGGACGGCCACGGGCCGGTGGGTGCCGGAGTTCCTCTCCCTGACGACCGCGCTCGCGAACTCCCGGCTCGACCAGACCCTCAACACGCCGGCCGTCGCGACCCTCGTGCTCCTGGCCGAGCAGGTCGAGTGGCTCCTGGAGCAGGGCGGGCTCGCGTGGTCGAGCGCGCGCTGCGCGGAGTCGGCGGGCGTGCTCTACGACTGGGCCGGCGCCCGCGACTGGGCGACGCCGTTCGTCACCGACCCGGCGGAGCGGTCCACCGTCGTCGCGACGATCGACCTCGACGACGCGATCGACGCGACGGCCGTCGTGCGCACCCTCCGCGAGAACGGCGTCCTCGACGTCTTCCCGTACCGCAAGCTCGGCCGCAACCAGCTCCGCGTGGGCGTCTTCCCCGCCGTCGAGCCCGACGACGTGCGCGCCCTCACCGCCTGCATCGACCACGTCGTGGCGCACCTCGGCTGACGCACGCCGCTCGCGCCGCCGCTCCGCGGTCCGGCAAACCCGCAGGTCAGGCGGCACGTTTCACCCGTTAGGTCACGGGCTGATAACGTGCCGCCTCGTCCTGTTCGGGCGAGGAAGCCGGGAGGCCCCCCATGCCGGAGATGCACCATTTCACCTACGGGCTCATCACGCCCGTGCTGGCGTACGTCGCGTCGTGCCTCGGTGCCGCCACCGGCCTGTCGGCCACGTCCCGGGCCCGCGCGGCGACCGACAACAGGACCCGGGCGGTCTGGCTGCTCGTGGGCGCCCTCGCCATCGGCGGCACGGGCGTCTGGGTGATGCACTTCATCGCCATGCTCGGCTTCACGGTGACGGACATGCCGATCAACTACGACATCCCGCAGACGGTGCTCAGCGCCCTCGTGGCCGTGGTGGTCGTCGCGATCGGGCTCTTCATCGTGGGCTTCGCCGGCGACCGCCCCGTCTGGCTCGTCTCGGGCGGTGTCGTCGCGGGGCTCGGCGTCGCGACCATGCACTACATGGGCATCGCCGCCATGCGGATGAGCGGCGGCATGGAGTTCTCGCTGCCCGTGGTCGGGCTGTCGGTGGCCATCGCGATCATCGCGGCCACGGCGGCCCTGTGGCTCAGCGTCAACGTGCGCGGCCGCGGCGCGACGCTGGGGGCGGCCCTCATCATGGGCGTGGCCGTCAGCGGCATGCACTACACCGGCATGGCGGCGCTGACGATCACCGGGACCCCCGGCGTCCCCACCAGCGGCACGACCGCCATCGACCTGCTCGGCCCGCTCATCCTCGGGATCGCGGCGCTGACCGTGGCGCTCGTCTTCGTGGTGCTCATGTGGCCCACCGAGGACGAGATGCGCGACCAGCAGGAGTTCGAGGCGCGCATGGCCCGGCAGGCCGGCACCACCGCCAGCGAGCGCGTCACGCGCCACGCCGCGAAGCGCGAGGCGGCCCCGCGCCACTGACGGCTCAGGCCGTGGTGGGCACCCGCTCGGCGTCGGCGCGGCTGAGCTCGCGGCGCACGCCGTCGCGGGTCGTCGCGCCCTGCAGCACCTCGCGGTCGAGGTAGACCACCTCGAGGTGCGGGCGGCTCAGCACGCGGTAGCGCACCCTCAGGTGCCAGCGGCGCACCGCCCACACGGTCGCGGCCGAGGCGACGAGGAAGGTCGCGATCGAGCCGACGAGGATCGACCAGCGGGGCCCCCAGGCCTCGCCGATCCAGCCGACGACCGGCGACCCGATCGGCGTCGCGCCCTGGAAGATCATCACGTAGAGCGCGATGACGCGGCCGCGCATCGCGGGGTCCGTGGAGACCTGTAGGGCGCTGTTCGCCGCCGTCATCATCGTGAGCGAGGACAGCCCCACGGGGATGCACGCCACCACGAACGACGCGTACGTGGGCATGAGCCCCAGCACGGCCGTGGAGACCGCGAAGGCGAACGCGGAGCCGATGACGAGGCGCACGCGCGGCCGGTCGCGGCGCGCGGCCAGGAGCGCGCCCGCGAGGGAGCCGATCGCCAGCACCGACCCGAGGATGCCGTACTCCCCCGCGCCGCGCCCGAACTCGACGCGCGCCATGAGCGCGGACGTGAGCTGGAAGTTCAGCCCGAACGTCGACACGACGAACATCACGACCATGATCACGACGATGTCCGAGCGCCGGCGCACGTACTGCACGCCCTCGCGGATCTGCCCCTTCGCGCGCCGTGGGGCGGGCTGCGGACGGAGCTCGCGCACGCGCATGAACGCCAGTGCCGCGATCGTCGCGCCGAAGGTGACGCCGTTGATGACGAACACCCAGCCGGCGCCGACGGCGGCGATGAGCAGCCCGGCGACGCCCGGGCCGATGAGCCGCGCCGCGTTGAACGACGCGCTGTTCAGGCCGACGGCGTTGGGCAGCTTGTCGGCGGGCACCATGTCCGCGACGAACGTCTGGCGGGCGGGGTTGTCCAGCGCGGACACGATGCCGAGCAGCAGGGCGAACACGTACACGTGCCACAGCTCGGCCCGGCCGGAGAGGACGAGCGCGCCGAGCCCGAGCGCGAGCACGCCCATGCCCGCCTGCGTGGCCATGAGGAGGCGGCGGCGCGGCAGCCGGTCGGCCAGCACCCCGGCCCACGGGGACAGCACGAGGAACGGGAGGAACTGGAGCGCCGTGGTGAGGCCGACGGCGATGCCGGAGTTGTCGCTGAGGTCGGTGAGGACGATCCAGTCCTGCGCGATGCGCTGCATCCACGTGCCGACGTTGGCGACGAGGGCGGCCGCGAACCAGATGCGGTAGTTCGTGTACTTGAGGGAGGAGAAGGTGGCACTCATGGGGCGAGCCCCCCGGTCGGTTCGTCGCTCGCGGGGGCCACGGATCTCCTTCTCCTCGGGTCGGTCGTCTCCCTGGGCAACAGGGTATCGAATCGTTCTATTCCACGCCCGGCGGTGACCCGCGACACGTCGGCGGCGGAGTCAAGTACGGTATGCGCCGTGCGCACCGAGATGTCCCTCGCGGAGACCCTGAACGAGCTCGGCCTCCTCGGCGGCCGGACACTGCCCCGATTCGTCACGTCGGTCGGCGGAGCCGGCGACGAGCTGGAGGTCGTCGCCGACGCCCGCGCGGTGAAGAACCTGCCCGGGCCCCTCAAGCTCGCCACCCGGCTCGTCCCCGCGGTGCGCTCGCGCCTGCGGGTCGAGAGCTTCGACGGCGGCGTCGCGGTGCTCACGGTCGACGCGAGCGCCGGCGGCCTGCCCGCGCACAAGCTCATGGGCCTCGCGGCGAACCGCATCGAGACCGTGCTCGCGGCCAAGGGCCTGCCGGCCGGCTCCGTGCAGCTGCGCAGCGACGCGCGGATCTCCCTCGACGTGCAGCGCCTGCTCGCCGCCCGCTACCCCGGCACCGTGGTGCAGGGCATGGCGTTCGCCGACGGCCGCGTCGCCGTCGACACCGCGGCCTGATTCTCGCTCCCGGCCGGTCGCGTCACCCGCGCGCGGCGATCGCGTCGGCGAGACCGGAGGCGTCGAGGTAGTCGTCCCACCGGTAGGCGACGACCTTCGCGACGTGCGGCCGGGCCAGCGCGACCTGCCGGTCGAGCGTCGCCAGGTCGCTCGGCGCCCGGTCGCCCACCTGTCCCGGCGGCCGGAACGCCTCGACGTTCGCCCACAGGGTCACGCCGCGCACCTTCGCGGCCTCCGCGTAGAGCGTCGCCGTCGAGGCGGCGTAGGCCGCCCCGTAGGTGGTGTCGCCGACGACGCCGCGCAGGTCCGGCCGGACCGGGTCGTCCCGCTCGGCGCGGGCGAAGACCCCCACCCGGCCCGTGCCCCCGCCGTCCTGCGGCGCGAGGACCATCGTGACTCCCGCGCGGGTGTCCGCGATCCGCTGCAGCGCGGGACGCACGGCCGCGACGGGCACGGCGCCGCGACGGAGGTCGGCGTACGGGCTCACCACCACGCGCTGCTTGTCCTGGGGGAGCCGGTAGCCGACGACGCGGTGCTGCAGCTCGTACACCCTCAGGTTGGGCGCCCACGTGGCCGCGTCCGTGAAGACGGCCGTCTCGAGGGTCTGGTACGCGCCCGCGAAGCCCGGGCTGCGGCCGACCTTGGCGTCCCAGTCCGCGAGCATGCGGGACGTGAACGCCCCGAGCGTCTGGGTGAAGGAGTCGTCGGCGCGGTAGGGCACCTCGGGGTCCGGGGCCGGCCTCGGCAGCCCCAGGTAGACGGACATCCCGAACAGCGCGGCGTCGGTGACCAGGAGGACGTCCCTGTCGGCCGCGGAGTCGTCGAACGCCACCACGAGGTCGTAGGTGCGGCTCGGCGAGTCGCAGTCGCTGTACCCGCCCTCGACGGGCAGGAGCCACCAGGTGAAGACGCCGGCCGCCGTCGCCGACCGTCCGTCGCGGCCGGGGCAGAACAGGGCGGCGTCGCCGAACGTCGTCCGACCCCCGTACGTGTAGACGTGCCGCACCGACCCACCGCCGGTGCGCGCGACCGCGTGGCGGTAGCCGTCCGCGCCGTCCACCGCGAACCCGGCGAAGGGGTCGTCGGCGCCTGGGCGCAGGTCCGCGGGCGTGGCGGGCGAGAGCTGCGCGCCGAACGTGACGAGCGTGTCCGCGCCGATCGCGTGCGCCCCCTGCACGGTCGCGCGCGTCGCGCACCGCGACGGCGACGGAAAGGCGAAGTAGCCGGTGACGCCGTAGGCGGCCCGCACGGTGCGGTCCGGGCGGTCCAGCCGCTCCCCGCCCGGGCAGGCCGGGGCGGGTGCCGGCGCCGGGCTGCCCGTCGGCCGGGGCGCGGCCGGGGTCCCGCCCGCCCCGGCGGGCGTCGTCGCCCCGGGCGCAGGACCCGACGAGGGCGCGGAGCACGCGACGAGTGCCAGCGCGAGGACGGTCGTCAGGACCACCGCCAGGAGACCCGACGGTCGGGTGGCGCTGGGCGGCGCGACCGCCCGTCGCGCGAGGCGCGTCATCCGCGACCCGTCGCTACTTGACGGTGGCGGGGAGGACCTCGAGGTCGTCGGCGTGCTTGTCCACGTACCCGGCCGCCTTGTCCTTGGCGATCGACGCCATCAGCGGGTCGAACCGGTCGCGGTCGAGCACGACGATCGACTGGCCGTCGTCGCTGCGGCCCGTGCCCGAGTACGGCGCCGTCATGAAGGTGACGTCGTTGGTGCTCAGCCCGCGCGCGCTCATGTAGAGGTTGCGCATCCGGTCGATCGTGAAGCCGTCGTCCGCCGCGACGGACTTGCTCACCGTGGTGAAGAAGGACGTCATCATGCTGACGTCGTTCCGGTTGTTGTTGACCTTGGCCAGGATCGCGCGCATCCAGTTCTGCTGGCGCTGCACGCGGCCGAAGTCGCCGTTCGCCAGGCCGTGGCGCTGGCGCGTGTACGTCAGCGCCTCCTCGCCGGACATCATGTGCACGCCCTTGGTGAAGAAGACCTTCTTGCCGTCGCCGATGTCCTCCGGCACGCGGATGCGGACGCCGTCGAGGGCATCGGTCATGGCGGTGAACGAGTCGAAGTCCGTCACCACGAAGTGGTCGATCTTCACCCCCGTGAGGTCCTGGACGGTCTGGATCATCAGCGACGGGCCGCCGTAGGAGAAGGCCGCGTTGATCTTGGCCTGGCCGTGGCCCGGGATGTCGACCCACGAGTCGCGCGGGATGGAGATCACCTGGGCGCTCTCGCGGTCGGCCGGGAGGTGGACCAGCATGATCGCGTCGGTGCGCTGCGCGCCGGCCTTCCACTGCGACGGGTCGCCGGCCGAGATCCGGCTGTCCGAGCCGAGCACCAGGAGGTTCACGGCCTTGTCGTCCGCCTCGTCCGCGGGCTCCGGGTTGTTCTCGATCCCGGCGAACGGGTCGCCGAGGCGCTCGATGTTGCTGTCGAGCTGGTGCTGGAACCACCAGGCGGCGCCGAAGCCGCCGCCGGCGAGCAGGAGCACCAGGACCCCGACGACGGCGAGGGCGCGGTGCGTGCTGCGCGCCTCGGCGCGGGCGTGACGGCGCGGGGACGGGTCCCCCACGGGGGCGGGCGTCGGGTCGGCGGTCGCTCGGCTCACAGGGCGGGATCATACGGCCAGCCCGCGGAGAACCTGTGTTCCGCTCGTGACGCTTCCCGCCGTAGCATTCGCCCGGTGCGCCCCGGGCAAGGGACGCACGACGGCGACCGGGGAGGCACGGAGGATGCGCGGCAGCAGGGGGACGCCGGCGCGCCGTCCGCGGATGCTGCTCGTCACGCACCACTACCCGCCCGAGAACGGCGCGCCGCAGCGTCGCTGGGACACCCTGACGCCGCGCCTCATGGAGGCCGGCGTGGACGTCGCCGTCCTCACCCCGCCGCCGCACTACCCGAGCGGACAGCTCCAGGACGCGCACGGCGCGCACCGCCCCGGCTCGGTCGCGCGCGGCCGCCACGGCGAGCGCGTGGTGCGCACCCGGTTCCGGCCGCACGGCCCCGACCTGCTGTCGCGCACCCGCGACCAGGCGGTGGCCGCCGCGAGCGCCGTCACGCTCGGCCTCAAGCACTTCCGGCAGTCGGGCGAGCGGCCCGACGTCGTGGTCGGCACCGTGCCGGGCATCCCGTCGATGTTCGCCGCCTGGGTGCTGGCCCGGGCGTTCCGCGCCCGCCTGGTCATCGAGATGCGCGACGCCTGGCCCGACCTCATCGAGCCCAGCGGGGTGCTCGACGCCCGCCGCTCCCTGACGGCCCGGCTGCTCGCCGGCTCGCGCGCCCTCGTGCACCGCGCCGTGACGCGCCTGCAGGCGCGTGCCGACGCCGTCGTCACCACCACCGAGACGTTCGCCCAGGTGCTCCTCGAGCGCGGTGTGCGCCGCGTGGCCGTGGTGCGCAACGGGACGTCGTTCCAGCCCCTCACGTCGGACGACGCCGCGGACCTGCCCCAGGGCGACCCGCCGTCGGCGGGCGCCCGGCCGCTCCGCGCCGTCTACGCGGGGACCGTGGGCCGCGCCCAGGACCTCCAGTCCGTGGTGCGCGCGGCCGCGCAGGTGGCCCGGCGCGGGCTGCCCCTCGACGTCCGGATCGTCGGCGCGGGGGCGCGCGTCCCGTTCCTGGAGGAGCTCGTGGCGGAGCTCGGGGCGCCGGTGACCTTCGTCGGCCACGTCCCGCCCGGCGACGTGCGCCGCTACTACGCGTGGGCGGACACGGTCGTCGTGTCGCTGCGCGACTGGAAGCCCCTGGAGTGGACCGTGCCGTCGAAGCTGTACGAGGTGATGGCCTCCGGCGCGTACGCCACCGCGTGCGTCGCGGGCGAGGCGGCGGCGCTGGTGCAGCGCTCGGGCGCCGGCTCGGTCGTGCCGCCCGGCGACGTCGACGCGCTCACCGAGCTGTGGTCGGGCTGGGCCGCCGCCGGGGAGGTGCCCGACGCCGACCCCCGCGCCGCGTCGTGGGTGGCCCGGAACGCCGACGACGACGTCCTCGCCGACCGCTACCTGGAGCTGCTGCGCGAGCTCACGGGCTCCGGGGAGACGGCGGCGTGACCCGGCTGCGCGAGCTGGCCCGCAACGCCCGCCTGGCCGCGTCGTTCGTCGGCGGCTCGCTGGCGACCGACCCGGCGTGGCTGGCGCTGCAGGCCGCCCGCCGCACCCCGGCGCGGGTGAGCATCGTCGTCGTGCCGCGGGTGGAGCGCCTCCTGGGCGACGGCTCCTCGAGCGAGGCGGGCCGGCTGCGCGCGGCGTGGCAGGCCGGGGACGTCGCCGCCCTGCGCGCCGCCGCCCCCTCGACCCGGTCGGGACGGCGGGTGCGGGCGTCCCTGCTCGGCCAGGTCGCGCTGCTCGAGGCGGCCGTCCTCCCCGGAACGTCTCACGATGCGGACGATCCTGGCCCTCGCGCGGGTGAAAAGGCCGCCGGACCCCGAGCGGGTGATTCTCCGGTCCCCGTGCACCACCACCTCACCAACTCGCTGCCGCACACGCAGAGCGGCTACACCCTGCGGACGCACGCCATCCTCACGGCGCAGCGCGCCGCCGGGCACCGGGTCACCTCGACCACGCGGGCCGGGTACCCCCTCACGATCGGCGTGCTGGGCGCGCGCGGCACGGACGTGGTCGACGGCGTCCCGTACGGGCGCCTGGTGCCGCGGTCGCTGCCCGCGGACCACGGCCGGAGGTCCCGGGACGGCGTCGACCTGCTCGTGCGCGCGCTCGAGGAGGCACGGCCCGCCGTCGTGCACGCGACCACGCCCTGGTCCACCGGTGACGCGGCACGCACCGCCGCGGCCCGGGTCGGCCTGCCCTGGGTGTACGAGGTGCGCGGGCTGCCCGAGGAGACCTGGGCCGCCTCGCACCCCACGCCCGAGGCCCGCGAGCGAGCGGCCGCGTCCGAGCGGTTCGCGCTGCTGCGGGCCAAGGAGACCGCGCTGGCCCTCGCCGCCGACCACGTCGTCACGCTGAGCGGCACGATGCGCGACGAGCTCGTCTCGCGCGGCGTCCCCGGCAGGCGCGTCACCGTGGTGCCCAACGCCGTCGACGCCGCGCTGCTCGGGCCCGCCCCCTCCCCCGCCGAGGCCCGGGCCCTGCTGGGGCTGCGCACCGCGCCGTTCGTCGTCGGCACCGTGAGCAGCGTCGTCGGGTACGAGGGCCTGGACACCGTGCTGCGCGCCGTCGCGCGGCTGCGCGCCCAGGGCGTCGACGTCTCCGCGCTGATCGTGGGCGACGGCGTCGACCGGCCGCGGCTCCTGCGCCTGGCCGACGAGCTCGGGCTCGGCGACCACGCCCTGCTGCCCGGGCGCGTGCCCCGCGACGTCGCGCGCACCTGTCTCGCCGCGCTCGACGCCGTGCTCGTGCCCCGGCGGCCCGACCGTGTCACCCGGCTCGTCACCCCGCTCAAGCCCGTCGAGGCGATGGCGCTCGGCCGCCCGGTCGTCGCCAGCGACCTGCCCGCCCTCGCCGAGGTGCTCTCGCCGCTCGACCCGGCCGCGTCGGGCGGCGGCTCCCCCGCCGGCGTCCTCGTGGACCCTGTCGACACGGAGGCCTGGGCCGACGCGGTCGGTCACGTCCTCTCGGACGACGCGCACCGCGCCACGCTCGTCGACGCCGGGCGGCGCCTCGCCGCCGAGCGCACGTGGGAGCGGCTCGTGGGCCGGTACGCCGGCGTGTACGCGGCCGTCACCGCGTCCCCCACCTGATCCGGGCCCGAGGAGGCCCGGGGGCGGATCAGCGGCGCCCGAGGGCGCGGTACTGCCAGCCGGCGGCCGTCCACGCGGAGCGGCTCAGCGCGTTGCGCCCGTCCAGGACGGTGCGCTGCGCGACGAGCGTGCCCGCGCGCTCCGGGTCCAGCTCGCGGTACTGCTCCCACTCCGTGAGCACGAGGAGCGCGTCCGCGCCGGCGAGCGCGGCCTCCAGGTCCCGCTCGTAGTGCAGGTGCGGCTGCTTGGCCCGCGCGTTGTCGATGGCCTGCGGGTCGTGCACGGTGACGACCGCGCCCAGCTCCGCCAGGCGCGCCGCGACGTCGAGGGCGGGCGAGTCGCGCACGTCGTCGCTGTCCGGCTTGAACGCGGCCCCCAGCACGGTGACCTCGGCGCTCTCGACCATCCCGCCGAGCACCTCGACCGCCAGGTCCACCATCCGGGCCCGGCGCCGCGTGTTGATCGCGTCCACCTCGCCCAGGAAGGCGACGGCGTCGCCGGCGCCGAGCTCCTCCGCCCGCGCCCGGAAGGCGCGGATGTCCTTCGGCAGGCAGCCCCCGCCGAAGCCGAGGCCCGCGTTGAGGAACCGGCGGCCGATCCGGGCGTCGTACCCGATCGCGTCCGCCAGGCGCGCGACGTCGCCGCCCGCCGCCTCGCACAGCTCCGCCATCGCGTTGATGAACGAGATCTTCGTGGCCAGGAAGGAGTTGGCCGCGACCTTGACCAGCTCCGCCGTCGGGTAGTCGGCGACGATGCGCGGCACGCCGTCCGCCAGCAGCGCCGCGTAGACGCCGTCGAGGGCGGCCGTGGCGCGCTCCCCCGCCGCGCCGTCGGCGACGCCGTAGACGAGCCGGTCCGGACGCAGCGTGTCCTGCACGGCGAACCCCTCGCGCAGGAACTCGGGGTTCCACGCGAGCAGCGCGTCGGGACGCGCGGCCGCCATCTGGTCCGCCAGCCGCTGCGCGGTGCCCACCGGGACGGTGGACTTCCCGACGACGACGGCACCGTGCGCGAGGTGCTCGACCAGGTCCGAGAACGCCGCGTCGACGGCCGTGAGGTCGGCCGCCTGACCGTCCGTCCGCTGCGGCGTCCCCACGCACACGAAGTGCACCTGCGCGGCCGCCACGTCGGCCAGGTCCGTCGACACCGTGAGCCGCCCCGTCCCCGTGACCTCGGTCAACAGCTCGTCCAGGCCCGGCTCGAAGAACGGCGCCTTGCCGGCGGCGAGCGCGTCGACACGGTCGGCGTCGACGTCGACGCCGACGACGTCGTGCCCCAGCTTGGCCATGCTCGCGGCGTGCACCGCCCCCAGGTACCCCAGCCCGATCACCGAGATCTGCACGTTCGCTGCCCTTCGTGGAGGGGGCCGTCGGGACGGCGGCGCGCAAGGGCACACCGTCGCTCACTCTAGGATGCGGGGCGATGACGTACGAAGCCGAAGTTCGACAGGGCGCGACGCGCCCCGCCGACCTGTACGCGGAACTCTTCGGCAAGCAGGCGTCCACCCTCGAGGTCGTGTCCACGGGGCGGCTGTCCCAGGTGGGCGCCCGGCCCCCGATCCGCACCTACCTCGCCCAGCTGTGGAAGCGGCGGCACTTCCTGTGGGCCGAGGCGCGGGCCAAGGTCACCAGCGGGACCCGCGAGACCCTGCTCGGGCAGGCGTGGCTGGTCATCAACCCCATGCTCAACGGGCTGGCGTATTACCTGATCTTCGGGCTCGTGCTCAAGTCCAGCCGGGGGATCGACAACTTCCTCGGCTACCTGATCGTCGGGGTGTTCCTCTTCCAGTTCACGACCACCTGTGTCAACGGCGGGGCCAAGTCGATCGCCAGCGGCCGCAACCTCATCCGCGCGTTCAGCTTTCCGCGTGCTTCCCTGCCGATCTCCGTCGTGCTGCGGGGAGTGCTCAACCTCCTCCCGACGCTCGCCGCCATGTTCGTGCTGATCCTCGCCCTCCCCGAGAAGGAGCACTGGACGGCGGCGGCAGCGTTCTTCCCCGCGGTGCTCGTGCTCCAGGTCGTCTTCGTCACGGGGCTGGCGCTGCTGCTCGCGCGCGCCGCCGCAGCACTCCCCGATCTCAACCAGCTCATCAGCGTGCTCATGCGGTTCTGGCTCTACGGGTCCGCCGTCTTCTTCTCCATCGACAAGTTCGCGAACTACCCGTGGGTCGTGGGCATCATGGAGGCCAACCCGATGTACATGGTGCTGGACGCTGCGCGCGACACCCTGCTCTACGGCGTCGTACCCAGCGCTTCGACCTGGATCGGGCTGACCGCGTGGTCGGCGGGCACTCTCGTCATCGGCTTTCTCGTGTTCTGGCGGGCGGAAGAGTCCTATGGCCGTGCCTGAGCTCGCCGTCGCCGCGCAGTTCACCCGCCCGACGACCGCCGACCAGCCCACGACCGGCAAGCCCGCCGGGTCCTTCGCCGACCCGTTCGCCCAGGCCACGGTGGCCGTGCAGGACGTCAGCGTCCGCTACCGCGTGCCGTCCACCGACGCCGCCGAGCGCCGCCGTCGCGCCAACCCGGTCGTCAAGGCCGCCCGCACCGTGCTCGGCAACGACCCCAAGGTGCTCGTGCGCGCGTTGTCCGGCATCTCGTTCGTCGCGAAGTCGGGCGAGCAGATCGGCCTGGTCGGGCAGAACGGGTCCGGCAAGAGCACGCTGCTGCGCATCATCGCCGGGCTCGAGAACCCCGCCAAGGGCCGGGTGCTCGCCGAGAGCACCCCCGTCCTCATCGGCGTCAACGCCGCACTGGTGCCCGACCTGTCCGGCGAGGAGAACATCCGCCTCGGCTGTCTCGCCATGGGGCTGACTCCGACGCAGGCCGAAGCAGCCGCCCCGGAGGTCAAGGAGCTCGCCGGGCTCGGCAAGTCGATCTACCTGCCGATGAAGACGTACTCGTCCGGCATGGGAGCGCGGCTCCGGTTCGCCATCGCGACCGCGTCCAACCCCCACATCCTGCTCATCGACGAGGCCCTCGCCACCGGCGACGCCGCCTTCCGGGAGCGCAGCGAGGCAAGGATGCGGCGCCTGCGCGAGAGTGCCGGGACGGTCTTCCTCGTGTCGCACGCCGCCCAGACGATCGAGGAGACCTGCACCCGGGCCATCTGGCTCAACCACGGCCGCCTGGTCCTCGACGGCCCCGCCGAGGACGTCGCGCTCCGCTACCGCCAGTGGGCGTGGGCCGTCGCCAAGGACAAGGCCCAAGAGGCCAAGCAGATCATCGAGACCGCCTTCGCCGAGCGGGAACAGACCCAGGTCCGGGTGGAGGAGCCCCGGGCAACTCGTCTGTACACTGCCCGTCACGTGCGGCCGTCCACGACGTCGCGGCGTCGCAACCAAGGAGAGAAGTAGCAGTGGCAACCATGCGCCCGCGCATCATGACGGTGTACGGCACCCGACCCGAGGCCATCAAGGTCGCCCCGGTGATCAAGGCGCTCGAGGCCAGCGAGCACCTCGACTCGATCACCGTGGTCACCGGCCAGCACCGCGAGATGCTCGACCAGGTCAACACGATCTTCGGGATCACCCCCGACCACGACCTCGACATCTTCGAGCACGGGGCCTCGCTCTCGACGATCGTCGCCCGCGTGCTCGAGCGCCTGGACCCCGTCCTGGTCGCGGAGCAGCCGGCCGCCGTCGTCGTCCAGGGGGACACGTCCACCTCGACGGCCGCCGCCCTCGCCGCCTTCCACCGGGGCATCCCGGTGGTGCACGTCGAGGCAGGGCTCCGGTCGGGGAACATCCTGTCTCCGTTCCCCGAGGAGGCGAACCGCAAGATCACGTCGCAGCTCGCCGCCCTGCACCTGGCTCCGACCGCGACCAGCAGGGCCAACCTGGAGCGCGAGTCCGTCGCCGACGACGACATCGTCGTCACCGGTAACACCGTGATCGACGCGCTGCTCATGACGGTCGAGAAGAAGGCCCCGTTCAGCGACCCGGCGCTCGAGCACCTCGCCGACTCCGGCAGCCGGATCCTCCTCGTCACGACGCACCGCCGGGAGAACTGGGGCGGTGCGATGGAGGGTGTCGGACGGGCCCTCGCGCGCCTCGCGAGCGCCCTGCCCAGCGTGCAGGTCGTCCTGCCCGCCCACCGCAACCCGGTCGTCCGCGAGGCCGTGCTTCCGCACCTCGAGGGCCTCGACAACGTCACGGTGACGGAGCCCCTGGCCTACGGCGAGTTCACGCGCATGCTGTCGCTGGCCACCGTCGTCCTCACCGACTCCGGCGGGGTCCAGGAGGAGGCGCCGAGCCTGGGCAAGCCCGTGCTGGTCATGCGGGAGAACACGGAGCGGCCGGAGGCGGTCGGCGCCGGCACGGTCAAGCTCATCGGCACCGACGAGGACCGCATCGTGGACGAGGTCATGGCGCTCTTCACGGACCAGGGCGCGTACGAGGCCATGGCCCAGGCGACCAACCCGTACGGCGACGGTTCGAGCGCCGCGCGATCGGTCGAGGCCATCCACCACGTCCTCAACGGCGGACCCCGGCCGGCGGACTGGCAGGTAGGGGCGACCCGATGAGCAGGCATCGCGTCTTCATCTACGGCTCGTGCGTCTCCCGGGACACCTTCGAGCACTTCGACCCCGACCAGTTCGAGCTCGTGCAGTACGTCGCGCGGCAGTCCGCCCTCAGCGCGTACACGCGGCCGGTCACCCTGGTCGACCCGCCGCAGCTCGAGTCGTCGTTCCAGCAACGGATGGTCTCGGGCGACTTCTCGTCCAACCTGCAGTCGCTCATCCCTGAGGCCGCCCACCAGACCGACCTGGTCCTGGTCGACCTCACGGACGAGCGCCTCGGCGCCTACGTGCTCCCCGACGGCTCGGTGATCACCCGGTCGACCGAGCTCATCAGCTCCGGCGCCGAGAACCACCTGCCTGCTGGATCGCAGCACCTGCCGTTCGGCAGCGACCAACACTTCCAGTACTGGTCCCAGGGCATCGCCGCAGTGGGCGAGCTCGTCCGCCAGCACATGCCCCACGCCGCCGTCGTGCTCCTGGACATCGCATGGGCTGAGCGCTCCGATTCCGGCGCCCCCACCCCGGCGAGCTTCGGCATCAGCGCGGCGGACGCCAACCCCGTCTTCGACGCCTACGTGCAGGTCGCCACCCAGGCGCTGCGCGCCGAGGTGGTCTCGCTGCGCCCCGAGGAGGTCGTGTCGAGCCCCACGCACCCCTGGGGCGACGCGCCGTTCCACTACGCCGAGGACGTCTACCTCAAGGTCGTCAAGGCGATCACCGGTACGGAGGGACGGCCTGCGTCGGCGGCGTCCCCCGCGCCCACGGGGGGCGTCCGCCGTGACCACGGCGCGGGTGCCCCGAGCGCACCCACCCGCGCGTCGGTCCGCGACCGGAACGCTGTGACCCCGTCGCGGACCACCTCGACCGCGGTCGACGGTCCGAACCTCGTGATCGCAGGGACCCAGCAGGCCGGTGCCGACTGGCTGGCCCGCCAGCTCGGCGCTCACCCCGAGGTCTTCCTCGCCAAGGGCAAGGGGAGCACCTTCTTCAACAGGCCCACACGCCTCAAGAGCTCGTCGGAGAGCGATGCGTACGCCAAGGCGTTCGAGGCCGGACGGGCCGCACGCTGGCGCGTCGACTGCACCCCCGACTACTTCTGGCACTCCCGCGGGGGTGCCTTCGGCCCGAAGAAGCCCAACACCGCCGAGAACATCAACGAGCTGACGCCCGCGGGCACGCCCGCCATCGTCGTCCTCCGTGAGCCCGTGGCCAGAGCGCTGTCGGCCTACTGGCACCATTTCTCCCTGGGCAGGTTCGACCTCAGCTCGGGCCTGTTCCAGGTACCCAGCACCCTCGGCGTCGTCGACCTCGGGTTCTACCGACGCCACTACGAGCAGTGGGCCTCCGTCCTGGGCAGCGACCGGATCCACGTCGTGCTCTACGACGACCTCGTCAAGGATCCCCGAGCAGCGCTCTCCCAGGTGCTGTCGACGCTCGGCCTCGGTGCCGGCGACGACTTCTGGAGGGCGGTGAACCTCAAGCCTGCCGTCGCCGCCAAGCCGTGGGTGAAGCCGTTCCAGCAGCGCGGCACGATCACCGAGCAGGAGGTCGCGGCGCTCTTCGAGCTCTACCGCCGGGACGTCACGTTCGTGGAGTCGCTGCTCGGTCGCAAGCTTCCGGACTGGCGCGACCGCAACCTGATCGTCCAGGGCTCCGTCGAGACCTCGGACCGCTGAGCGGCTCCCTCTCGGGAGCCGCTCAGAGCGCGGCGAGTCGCTGGTCGTACTCGGCGACGATGCGGAACATCAGCTGCTTGTCGAACCGCTCCTCGTCCGGGAGCGCCATCGACGCGAGATAGATCGGGCGGCTGTTGAGCCCGGCGTGCGTCCTCATGACCGTGTCGGCCTCGCCCATCACGACGGCGGCCCACACCGCCATCCGCTGCTCGAGGTAGTGAAGGTCCCCCAGGTCGTACGGAGGGTTCTCCGGCTCGACGTGCCCTCGTGCCGCGAACCCCTCGAACGCGGACCGCGTGAAGGCCTGGTCGCCCGTCGACGGTTCCCGCACGGCTCGGGTATAGAACTGCCGGATCATCCCGGCGAGCCCGTCGCCGTTGGAGGGGACGAAAGCGGAGTTCCACGAACCCCGCATGACCTCGCCCCCGTAGCCCCGGACGAAGACGTCGGTGGCCTCCACGTGCGGCGCGAGCATGGCCGGGATACGCGGACGCCCTCGGGTGTGCCCCGTGTTGAGCGCCGAGATCGACATCACCTCGGCGACCTGCGGGTCCCTGACATCAGGGTCGTCGACGACGGTGTGCGGCAGCCCGAGATGCGCGACCATCCGTTCGACCGTCGCGACCTCTGCGGGCGGCAGGCCGGGCCACGTGACGAGCCTCGGTGCGACCCCGTGCGCGACGAGCCCGGCGAGCAGAGTTCGGCAGTCGCTACCGCCCGTGGCCCCGACGACAGGGGTGTACCGCGCGGAGAGGAAGGTGGCGTACGCCTTGAAATACTCGTCCACGAGCTCGAAGACGTCGGCGAAGGTGGTCGCGCCCGGCGCGACCCGCGGCCAGTACCGCTGGGTCCGACGTGTGCCGAGGTCGACGACGCTGTTGGGGACCAGCGTCACCACGTGGCGGTACCGGGTCAGGTCGCCCGGCAGATACCGCGTGCGCCGTGCTCGATACTCCGGGGCGGCCATGTACCGACTCGTCTCGCCGTCCAGGCCCACACCCGCAAGCCCTGCCACCAGGGCGGCGTGCGACCCCACGACGGCTGGTCCCCGCAGGGTGTAGTAGACGGTGCGCGAGCCGATCGGGTCGTTCAGCACCCGGACCGAGCTCGCGGTGAACACGAGGAGCGCGAACCGACCGGACAGCCGATCGATCGCTTCCCAGTCCCCCGTCGTGACGTGCCGGGCGAGGACCTCGTCGAGCCCCTCGCCCCCGTGCGCGACGAACACCTCGCCGATGACGGCACAGGTCCCGGCCGGCGTGGGGACGACGCGGACCTCCGCGTCAGGGTGCACGGCCAGCACGTGGCCGTGGAGACGGAGGGTGCTCCAGTCACGTACGAGCGTGCGATCCGTCGGCGTGGTCTCGGCGAAGCAGGCGAACCCGTATCGGAAGACGCGCGGATCACGCTCGGGCCGCAGGTCGATCTCAGCCATCCCGCCCCCTCGTCGACGACTCGCTCGCCCCTGCCGGACCGGCGAGCACCCTCGTCACCACGTCCTTCACCGTCGCGGCGTCAGGACTGATGTGGCCGTTGCCGAGGTCGAGCCGCTCCACCGTGAGCGGGACGTCGGGCCGCTCCGCCTGCAGCCGATCCCAGAACGGCACGGCATGGTCCCGCAGGTGGTGCGTGTCGCCCGAGTTGATCACGTACCTGATCTCGGGGCGTCCCGGGGCGTCGCGGTACCGCTCACCGAGCGAGACTCGCGTGACGTCCTGGGGCCGCAGCCCGCCGCTGCCGAAGACCCGTCGGAGAGCGCGCTCCGAGTACGACGCGTGATACATCCGTACGTCGGTCTGCGGGCTCATCGCGACGGCCGTCGCTCCGGGAACGTAGAGAGCCGTCGCCAGGGCGGCGAACCCACCCCCCGACGTCCCGAGCAGCACGACCTTCTCGATGCCCCTCTGCTCGACCACGCGTTCGATCATCCTGGCCATGACGGGGACCAGATCCACGTTTCGGGTGCCCAGGTACCACCCGAGCGAGAGCGAGGGGTCGAGGTCCAGGGTCGGGTCGGCGAACGCCATGACGTTGACGCCGAGGTCCCCGAGCGACCGCATCCGCTCGAAGCGCGGGAGCCCGGTCTTCAGTCGGTTCAGAGCCCCGTGAAGAGAGACGACGAGGTACGGGGACCCGGCGAGGTGGACTCGAGCAGGCAGCGCCAGCGGCCCGGCGCCGACCACCTGCACGGAGCGCTCCGACCGGAGGTCGAGAGCTCGCGGAAGGCTCTCGTAGACGTGGACGCCGGCGGGGGACATCGACGCCGAGGCCACGACGTCACCGTGCCCGAGGCGCATCCGGGTGCGCTCGTCGACCAAGGCCGCGGCCGCATCGTCCTGAGGGTGGAGGTCCCGCAGCAGAGCGGCACCTCCGTAGTCCACCCCCGACCTGAGCCGTTCCACGATGCCCGCGACGTCGTTCTTCGCCGGAGCAGCCCTCCGCGCAGCGACGGTGCGAGCCTTCGCGTACTCGTCCTCCAGCAGGTCGATGGTGGTGCGGTCGAGCTCGCGGGGCCCGCTCGTGCCGGCCCGCGAGGGGTCGGCATCAAGGTTGCCGCCCGTGGCCGTCCCGTCCTTGAGCACGACGCGCTCGCTGCGGCCGAACCCGTGCACGTCGAACGCGGTGCCGTTGCCGTCGACCGCCTGCACGTTCACCCGAACGGCGTCCGAGCCGGGAAAGACGCCCATGATGGTGCGGAACCGCTTGCCCCGCCGGGCCGCCTTGACGACCGTGGTCGGTACACGGTCGCCCCACCCCGGTGACGTCCAGCCGTCCATCGGTTCGGTCTGTCCCCGCACGACCTCCAGGCGAGGTGTGCTGCCGCCCCACACCAGCGACGTCGACCTGCCGTTCCGGGTCACCACCACGCGCCCGCGGTCGACCGTCGCGCGGGAGGAAGGATCGATGTGCCAGCGAGACTCGACCTCGACGTCGGTGTCGGCGCGCACCGTGTCGACGACCAGCAGGCTCTCGGTCGCGCGGGAGTACACGACCTCCCGGTCGATCGACACTCCGGCGTACCCCGTGTCACGAGTGCGGTAGTACTCGTGGGTGTCAGAGGCGCTGTGCGCGATCAGCTCCACGGTGGCGGCGGGATCGTAGCGACGACCGAGGACGTGGACGACGTTGTGGCCGAGCCGGCCGAGGACGTAGTCGCGGAACTCGTCCTTCATGTAGCCGTACTTCCCCGCCTCGACGAGGACCGGCGCACCTTGCGCCCAGTAGGTGACGCTGCCACCGTCGTGGTGACCATGGACCGCCTTGGCAGAGCCGAAGCGCAAGGAGTAGAAGGTCTCCTCCCGCATCCGTCTCTCGGTCTCTCCCCATCCGCTCCGACCGAAGGCGAACCCCGCGCGGTAGACGGCGCTGGTGGACTCGGGAGGCCGAC
Organism: Isoptericola sp. NPDC057559; assembly: GCF_042801555.1. Classification (NCBI taxonomy): domain Bacteria; kingdom Bacillati; phylum Actinomycetota; class Actinomycetes; order Micrococcales; family Promicromonosporaceae; genus Isoptericola; species Isoptericola sp. NPDC057559. The sequence continues at coordinate 135,131 of NZ_JBHVFQ010000007.1, read as the reverse complement.
CGTCGGCCCCCTCGGTCGCGACATAGAGCAGGTGCGGGTCGGTCGACCCGCGCAGGTGCGTGTTGGGCCCGGTGTCGCCGATGACCTCCAGCCGGCCGTCGGGCCGCGCCGCGTGCGCGAGAGACTGCGGCGTGGCCCTCAGCCGTGCGGCCGCGGCCCCCGGGTCGACGCCCTCGAGCTCGCACCGGCGCACGAGATCGGACATCCACTGGTAGTTGAGCAACCAGTACCCCGGCGCCGCCTCGGCGTTCACACCTTCGTCGTCGAACGCGCTCTGCGCGTGGGCCTCGATGCGCTCGCGAGCAAGCTGCGTCCAGTCGTCCCGCCCGAGCGCGCTCCCGAGCATCAGGAGCGCCGCGTGCTGGTGCAACGCGTGGTTGGAGTGCCCCAGGTGCGCAGGCTCGGCGAGCCACTCGCCGTGCACCCCGAGGGCGTCCAGCAGCCAGTTCGGACCGTCCACATAGGGCAACCCGAAGAGCAGCGTCTGCGCCCGCATGGCGTCGACCATGTCCGCCCACGCATAGCTTCCGTGGCGGCGGCCCTCCTGGGGGTCGTGCGCGGCGCACCACGACCGGGCGATCCGCTCCCACAGGGGCATGAACGAACGGTCGCCGTTCGCCGCCAACCGCCGGATCGGGTCGATCCAGCGAAGCATCTGGAACTGCGCGGCCCAGTTCCGCTGCCCGTACGGATCCATCGTCCAGTCGATCGGCGCGCCGATCTCGGCGGTCGGGTGCGGCGGTAGGACGACCTTCCCGGCCACCAGCTCGTCGACGAGCTGCCGGTCGTTCGGGGTGACCTCGAAGTGTCGTCCGAACGACTGGCGCAGCGCCACCCTCACGGCATGTTCGAGGTCAGCTGCCACTCGGGGTGCCCTCTCGCGCGGGCGAGGCATCCGACACCTCGGCACGAACCTCGTGCCGGGAGATCTCGTCGTAGACGGCCGACACGCGGCCGGAGAGTGCACTCCACGTGCGTTCCTGCTCGACCCACCGACGACCTGCGGCACCGAGTCCCCGCCTGAGGTCCTCGTCGTCGAGCAGGGTCGTCAGCGTGCGCACCAGGTCGGCGTGGTCGCCCTTGCGGTGGAGCAGACCGGTCTTCCCGTCGTCGACGATCTCGGCGAGAGCGCGCACGTCGGACGCGACGACCGCCTTGCCCATCGCCATCGCTTCGAAGGGCTTCAGCGGGGACACGAGCTCGCACACAGGGAGCGGGAGACGCGGGAACGGGGCGATGTCGACGAGGGAGTAGTAGCGCTCGACGTCAGCGTGCGGGACGCGGCCGGTGAACGTGACCACCCGGCCGAGCACGCCCAGCTCGTCGGCGAGAGCCTCGAAGGTCTCCTTCTCGGCGCCGTCGCCCACGATCAGCACGTGGAAGTCGTCGCGGGTCCGGTCGAGCTCGGCCGCCGCCCGGATCACGAGGTCCAGGCCCTCGTAGTCGAGCAACGACCCGATGTATCCGATCACCGTCTTGCTCTCGAGCCCGAGCTCCCGGGCGAGCTGGACGTCCCGCTCGACGGGGAGGAACCGTTCCGTGTCGACGCCGTTCGGGACGAGGAGGATCTTCTCCTCGTCGACCCCACGGTTGATGAGCTCGTCCTTCAGACCGCCGGTGATCGCGATGACCCGGGTCGCCTTCGCCGCGGCGTCGGCCTCCATGCGCGCGATGTACCGGTACATGCCCGAGTCGTGCCACTCGGGGTTCCGCGACGCGCGCGTGACCTCCCAGAGCCCGCGGACCTCGTAGACCGACGGGATCCCCAGACGCCGGGCGGTCTCGACCGCCGTCAGGCCGTTCCAGTGGTTCGACGCCGCGTGGATGACGAAAGGTCGCTCGTCGCGGGCGAGACCCTCCAGCGCGGCGGAGTAGTCCCGGACGTAGTCCGTGATCGGGTTCTTGAGCCACCGACCGGGAGCGGTCGTCAGGCGCAGGTAGTCGACGCCGTCGATCACCTCGCGTGCGGGGATCTCCGTGAGCTCGTCGTGGCCAGGCGCGTCGAACGGATAGCCCAGTCGTGTGACGGCGGCCATCGACCAGTTCTCCGTCAGGGCGCGGAGCAGCCCGTGGGACCGCGTCGCATAGCCGGCGGAGTTGTACGGCAACGAGTTGTGGAGCAGGTAGAAGGCACGACGCTCGTCCGGCGTGTAGGCCGTCGCCGTCGCTCGCGGACCGAAGGGGAACCCTCGCTTCATGAGCTGGTAGTTCGAGACCTCGCCCTTGCGGGCCTGCTTCTTCTTGAGCGCCTGCTCGGACTCACGGCGAAGGCGCGTCGCCCAGCCGTCTCCGGGCACCGCCCGCAGGTACTGGTCGGCGAGCCGAGCGGTCCGGCCGTACTGCTGCCGGGCCCAGCTCCGTCGGACGGCGCGCCGGAGACCGGCCACGGGGATCTCGTCCACGGGCTGCTCCGCGAGGAGCTCCACGGCGCGCGAGACGTTCCCGGTCGCGAGATAGCGGAGGATCAGCGCCAGACGTGCCTCGCGCGGGTCGAGGCCCGCGAGGAAAGCGTCGCCCGCGGCCTCGTCGCCGTGCCGCGCCAGGTAGTGCCGCGTCGCCGCCCGTGCCACCGGGTCGGAGCTCTCCGCGAGAACTGCGATCCCCTGTTCGTGGCGTGCCGGCACCACCAGGGCGATCGCGTCCCGATGGATCTCGGGGTGCGATCCCAGGGTGGCGCCCAGACCGTCGAACGCCTGGGCGACGACCGCCGGGTTCTTGTCCTTGCTCCGGACGAGCTCTACCAGGAGCTCGAGCGCGTCGAGGTGCCACGGACGCAGGTCCAAGGCGGACTTGACGGACTCGAAGCTGACGTCGGACCGCGAGACGTCGAGCGACCACTGCGCGTGCATGAACCAGAGGTCCGCCCGACCGGCGTCCAGGAGGAGGGCTCGGCGCATGTAGTCGAGCGCACGGTTCCGCTTCCCGCCGCGCCACGCTTCCTTGGCAGCGACGACGAGCTCCGCCGCGGTCCGGCCGTCGATCTGGGCACGACGATCGGGGCCGGACGGAGCCGGCGGGACCTTCACGGCGGTGACGGGCACACCGCCGAGCGCTCGGAGGACCCGGCGGCGGACGCGAGACCTGGTGCTCACCGCGCGACGCCCCGGGTGTCGATGACGCCCGCGCCCGCGAGCTCGCCCGCGGCGACACGCTGCTTGAACTCCGTGTGGTCCACCAGGACGACGGTGACGTCGGCCGCCGCGGTCGCGTCGGCGAAGGACGCCAGCCGCACGTTGCGGCGGTTGGCCAGCTCCGGCGGAAGGGTCTCGATGTGCGGCTCGACGACCACGACCTGCGCGTGCGGCAGCCGGTCGGCGAGGTCGGCGACGATGCGGCGGGCGGGCGACTCGCGCAGGTCGTCGATGTCGGCCTTGAACGCCAGGCCGAGGGCGGCGACGGTCGGCGCCTCGACGCCGTCGGCGGCGGCGACGACCTGGTCGATGACCCACTGCGGCTTGCTGTCGTTCACCTCGCGCGCGGTCCGGATGAGGCGGGCCTGCTCGGGGTCGGCGTCGACGATGAACCACGGGTCGACGGCGATGCAGTGACCGCCGACGCCCGGGCCGGGCTGCAGGATGTTGACGCGCGGGTGGTGGTTGGCCAGGCGGATGAGCTCCCAGACATCGATGTCGAGCTTGTCCGCGATGAGGGAGAGCTCGTTGGCGAAGGCGATGTTGACGTCGCGGAACGAGTTCTCGACCAGCTTGGCCATCTCGGCCGTCACGGCGTCGGTGAGCAGGATCTCGCCCTGGCAGAAGACGGCGTACAGGTCCTTGGCCATCTCGGCGGCCTCGGGCGTCAGCCCGCCCACGATCCGGTCGTTGGTGACGAGCTCGATCATCACGCGGCCGGGCAGCACCCGCTCCGGGCAGTGCGCCACGTGGATCTGCGGGCGGCCGTCCGCACCGTCCAAGGACAGGTCGGGCCGCGCCTCGAGCGCCCACTCCGCCATCTTCCGGGTCGCCCCGGGGGGCGACGTCGACTCGAGGATGAGGAGCTCGCCTCCCTGCAGCTGCGGGGCCACGGCCTTGACCGCCGCCTCGATGTACGAGAGGTCCGGCTCGTGGTCGCCCTGGAAGGGCGTGGGCACCGCGATGATGAAGGCGTCCGCCGGCTCGGGGCTGTCCGTCGCGCGCAGGGTGCCGTGCTGCACCGCGCCGGCCACGTACGTCGCGAGGTCCGGCTCGACGAAGGGCACGTCACCGCGGTTGATGGCCTCGACGTTGGACGGCTTCACGTCGACGCCGACGACCTTGACGCCCTTCGACGCGAGGATGGCGGCGGTCGGCAGGCCGATGTACCCCAGGCCGATCACGCCGACGGTGTTGATCTCCATTGCTCATTCCCCAGTCAGACTCGGACGTGCCGGTCAGCACGGCCGTAGAACGCGACCGAGCCGCTCGCGAGCAGCTCGGCGTCGGTGACGGTCCAGGTGTGACGGCCCTCGCCGGAGCGCACCTGGACGAAGTTGAAACGGTCCGCGGAGTAGATCCGCGCACCGGTGTCGACCACCCTGCGGAGGAACGACGTGTCCTCGCCCCGCGCCGTCTCGCCGAAGCGCACCTCGGCGGCGACCGGGCGTCGCGCGACGATGGTAGGGCCCATCACGAAGTCTGTGAACCGGTGCTCCCGCTCCGCGAAGCGCAGCACGGTGGCGTCGTGGCCCTCGAGGTACATGTAGTGGGCCTGCTTGCCCACCACCTCGGCGCCGCTGTAGGCCATGGCGTACAGCTGGTCGGAGAGGTACTCGGGCCCGTACAGGTCGTCGTCGTCCAGCTTCGCGACGACGTCGCCGTCGGCCGCGTCGACGAGGCGGTTGAGGCAGGCGCCCAGGGGCACATCCGTGCCCTCATGGAGCAGCACCAGCTGGTCGATGCCGGCCGCCTCGGCCCGCGCACGAAGGTCCGCCTCGTCCACGTCGAAGCCGTGCGTGAGCAGCGCGAGCTGCACGTCCACGCCCCGCTGCGCGCCGACGGTCCGCAGCACGTCGTCGAGCCGGTGCGGCCGGTTCGTGGACACGAGCGCCGTGACCGACGGGCGCGGCACCGCGGCCGAGTCGGCGAGACCCACGTCGTGCAGCACGCGCTGCGCCCGGGCGCCGTAGGTGTGCTCGCGCCAGATGCGCCGCTGGCCGAGGTGGACGGCGCGGTCGCGCAGCTCGGGCGAGCGGACCAGCGCGCGCACCGTGTCCGCGGCCTCGGCCCGCGTCGTGACGGCGAAGACCTCGTCCGCGGGGAAGAACTCGCCGGTCGCGGCGCTCGGCGCGGTGACCACGGGGGTGCCGCAGGCGGTGATCTCGAAGATGCGGCGGGCGCACATGCTCGGCGAGTCCACCACCGAGTTCACGTTGAGGAACGCCTTGTAGTCCCGGTACGCGGTGAGCATCTGCGCGTAGTCGAGCGACCCGACGACGCGCGACGCGAACGGCTCCGGGAACTCGTACTGGTCCCCCTGGCCGCGGAAGCGGGAGAAGATCTCGAGCCCGGTCGCCATGCGCGGCGACACGTCCAGCGCACCGCCCAGCAGCATCTCCGCCTGCTCGCGACGCTCCGGGTACTTGTGCGCGAACCAGGTGCCGGCGAACGCGACGTCGCGCCCGGGGCCGTCGCCGTGCGTGCGGACCGGGTTGTGGATCGCGGGCTGCGCGCCGAACTCGAGCACGCCGACGCGGTCGTGGCCGAGGCGTGCGCGGTACGCGTCGACGCGGCCGACGTCGGTCGTGTAGACCCGGTCGAACAGCGCCGCGGTCTCGACGAAGTCCTCGAAGTGGACCGGGTCCTCCTTGTTCCAGAAGACCGTGGGGATGCCCCGCTCGGCGCACGCGGCGAGCATCTCCACCAGCGCGGGCCGCGGCGCCGACGCGCCCGTGAGGTGGTACTGCCACGCTCCGCCGTTGCCGCGCCAGGCAGACTCCACGAACACGAGGTCGAGGCCGTCCAGCTGCTCGCGCCACGACGAGGGCTTGAGGAGCACCTGGCCCCACTCGTACCCGAAGGCGAGCCGCGAGAAGTCGTCCAGGACGACGCCGACCCGCAGGTCGCGGGCCGGGTCCCGGCGCGGCATCGCCCACGCGTCGAAGGTCAGCCCCTCGGCGGTCCGCCGGCCCGACCCGAGCACCTCGTCGCCCGTCGCGCGCCGCCGCCTCAGGAACGTCCGCAGCTGGGCGGGCCCGCCGTGCCGGAGGTGCCACAGGGCCTTCCGGATGGTCGCCGACGACCACCGTCGGTCGGCACGAGCGGGCATGCGGTCAGTCCTCGGTAGGAGAGCCGCGGAGCCACCCGGGAGGCGGGCTCGCGGCAGCCGACGGAACGCTCCTCGCCAGGCCGGGGGCAACCATACCGGCCGCCTCGACCGTGCCTCCGAGGAATGTCGAGGAAACGTCCACCGTCACGCCGATTTCACCCCGGTGCGCCGCATGTCCCGGTCGCGCGGTCCGCGGCGGGGGCCGCGAGGCGCCACCGCGCCGGCCTCGTCAGCCGTCCGCGCGCGACAGCCCCGCCTTGATCTGCGTCGTCGAGATCTCCGGCGTGCGCTCGAGGTAGACGACCTCGCACTGGTCCTTGAGGAAGTCGAACTTCCCCGCCCAGTCGTCACCGATGACGAACGTGTCGACGTGGTACTTCTCGACGTCGGTGGTCTTCTGCTCCCAGTTCTCCTCCGGGATCACCAGGTCGACGTAGCGGATCGCCTCGAGCATCCGGCGACGCTCCTCGTACGTGAAGTACGACTTCTTGCCCTTGCCCGCGTTGAACTCGTCCGACGAGAGGGCGACGATCAGGTAGTCGCCCTGCGACTTCGCACGGCGCAACAGCTCGATGTGCCCGTAGTGCAGCAGGTCGTAGGTGCCGTAGGTGATCACTCGCTTCATGAACTCATCCTTGGTCGAGGGCGAACGGAACGTCATGGTCTGCGACGCAGCCTAGACCGGGCGCCGACCCCTCACGTCACGCGCCGCGGCCCCGGCCGGTCGCGGGGACCGGCCGGGGCCGCGGGACGACGCCTCGGCTCAGAGGCCGAGGGCGTTCTGGATGGGCGTGAGCGTGAAGTACACGACGAACATGGCGGCGGCGATCCACATCAGCGCGTGGATCTGGCGCACCTTGCCGAGCGCGAGCTTGATGATGACGAAGGCGATGAAGCCCGCGCCGATGCCGTCGGCGATCGAGTACGTGAACGGCATGAGGATGATCGTGAGGAACGCGGGGATCGCGATCTCGACGTTGCGCCAGGAGATGCCGGCCACCTGGGCCATCATCAGGTAGCCCACGAACACCAGCGCCGGCGCGGCGGCCTCGTACGGCACGAGCGCGACGACGGGCGACAGGAACGTCGCGAGCAGGAACGCGACGCCGGTGACGACGGCGGCGAAGCCCGTGCGCGCGCCGGCGCCGACACCGGTCGTCGACTCCACGTACGCGGTGTTGGACGACGTGCTGCCGACGCCGCCGAGGACGGCGGCGAGCGAGTCCGCGACGAGGATCGCGCGGGTGCGCGGCGGGTTGCCCTCGCCGTCGAGCAGCTTGCCCTCCGCGCCGACGGCGACCATGGTGCCCATCGTGTCGAAGAAGTCCGCGATGAGCAGCGAGAAGACGATGAGGATCACGGACACGGCCGCGATGTTCTGGAACGAGCCCAGCAGGGAGAACTGACCGATCAGGCCGAGGTCGGGCGTCGTGAACACGCCGTTGAACGTCGGGGCGTTGAGGTTGAAGCCGTTCGGGTTGCCGCCGGCCTTGGTGCCGATGTGGAGGGTGTTCTCGAGGATCACGGCGAGCACCGTCGCGGTGATGATCGCGACCAGCATGGCGCCCCGCACCTTGCGCACGAACAGCACGATGGTGAGCACGAGGCCGACGACGAAGACGAGGATCGGCCAGGTGCCGAGGTTGCCGAGCGCCACGACGGTGCCCTCGCCGGGCACGACGAAGCCGGCGTTCACCAGGCCGACCAGGGCGATGAACATGCCGATGCCGACGCTGATCGCCGTCTTGAGCTCGACGGGCACGGCCTTGAACACGGCCTCCCGGAACCCGGTGAGGACGAGCAGCAGGATGATGATGCCCTCGATGACCACGAGGCCCATGGCGTCGGCCCAGGTGACCTGGGGCAGACCGGCGATCGAGTAGGCGACGACGGCGTTGAGGCCCAGGCCGGCCGCCAGGCCGAGCGGGTAGTTCGCGAAGACGCCCATGATGAGCGTCGCGACGCCGGCGACGAGGGCCGTGGCCGCGGCCACCATGCCGAGCGTCTCGGGCGTGGCCTCGGTGCCGCCGCCGAGCACCTGCCCGGTGCCGTCCTGCACCGTGCCGATGATCAGCGGGTTGAGCACGATGATGTAGCTCATCGCGAAGAAGGTCACCAGACCGCCGCGGATCTCCGCGCCGATGGTGGAGCCTCGCTCGGAGATCTTGAAGAAGCGGTCGATCGCGCTCAGGTCGCCCTTCGGCGGCGCGGTGGTCTGGTTCGCCATGAGCAGAATCGTGCCAGATCTTGTGAAGGCCTCCTGCACGGAAACCGGTCCGTGACACGGAATTCACAGCCCGGCGATGTGCCGGGGCGACCGTCCGTCAGTACGCCCCACGCCCGCTGACCACGGCTTTCGCCGTCCGGGCGAGGATGAGGAGGTCGCCGAAGACGGTCCAGTTCTCGGCGTAGAAGACGTCGAGCCGCACCCCCTCCTCCCACGTCAGGTCGGACCGGCCGCCCACCTGCCACAGCCCGGTGAGGCCCGGCTTGACCCGCAGCCGCCGCCGGACGCGCGACTCGTAGCGCGACACCTCCTGCGGCAGCGGGGGCCGCGGCCCGACGAGGGACATCTGCCCGGCGAGGACGTTGAGCAGCTGCGGCAGCTCGTCGAGGGAGAGGCGCCGCAGCACCTTGCCGACGGCGGTCACGCGCGGGTCGTCGTGCAGCTTGAACAGGACGCCGGAGCCGTCGTTCGGCTCCGCCAGCACCGCGACCTCCGCGTCGGCGCCCACGCGCATGGACCGGAACTTCAGCATCCGGAAGGTCCGCTCGTCGCGGCCGACGCGGTCCTGGGTGTAGAAGACGGGGCCGCGGCTCGACAGCTTGACCGCGAGCGCCACCACGACCATGAGCGGCAGCAGCAGCAGCGTGATGAGCGCCGCCCCCGTCCAGTCGACGACGGACTTGAGCACGTACCGCGGCCCGGTGAACCGCGGCGCGTCCACGTGCAGCAGCGACACGGACTGCTCGGGGGTGACGGTGATCCGCGGACCGGCGACGTCCGCCAGCTCCGCGGTGAGCATGAGGTCCACGCCGACCGGCTCGAGCTCCCAGCCGAGGCGGCGCACGACGTCGGCGGTGATGGCGTCCGAGCCGCTCACGGCCACGCAGTCGGCGCCGACCTGCGCCGCCATGACGCCGGCGGTGCGCAGGTCGCCGAGCACCGGGACCCCGAGGATGTCCTCGCCGGGGCGCACGTCGTCGGTCGTCGGGACGCACACCCCCACGACGCGATAGCCGGACTGGCGGTCGTTGAGCTCGTGCACCAGCCGCTCGACCTGGTCCCTCAGCCCGATCGCGAGGACCAGGGTGACGCAGCCGCCCTGCTGCCGCTGCCGGTGCAGCCAGCTGCGGCACAGCCACCGGCCGACGAGCAGGGCGAGGACGCCGGTCGGGACGGCGACGAGCAGGAACGTGGAGACGCCGGGCCGCGCGACCAGCAGGGCGAGCAGGGCGAGCGGCGCCACGAGCCGCCACGACGCGTCGAAGACCCGCTGGTACTCGGCCGGCCCGGACGCGAACACCCGGACGTCGTAGGCGCGGGCGAGCCACAGGCTGGCGAGCCAGGCGGTGACGAGCACCCCGACGGACAGCACCTGGTCGCCGAGCACCGTCGGCGTCACGCTGTCGTGGACGGCGGCGCCCCGCGCGGCGGCCGCGACGAGGGCCGTGACGACGACCACCACCACGTCGGTCCGTACCAGGCGGCGGCGGTAGGAGGTCTGCCACGACCCCGCGCGGAAGGAGTCCCGCACCTCCTTGAGGCGCGCGGCGCGGACGGCGGCGGTGCGCGACCGGAGGGGCTGGCCGGTGTCCGGGACGGTGATCACGACGGCCTCCTTCCTCCGGGCCGGCCGCCGTGCCCTCGCACGGCGGCGTCACCAAGGTAGGAGCGTCGGAGGGCTCACGGAGCCCCCTCGGGGGTCCTTTCACCCCGGCTTTCACCCGACCCCGTTTTCACCCTCTGACCTGCACTTTCACCCGCACTTCAGCCGTCGCTCCGCGTCATGGTCGAGGTGCCTCGGGACACCGCCGCCCCGGGCCATAGACTGGGCCCGTGCCCTCCCTCGTCCGCCTGCTGACCCACCCCGAGGAGCGCCGCCCCGGCCCCCCGCCCCTGCGCGTGGACCTGCGGCGCGTGATGCTCGGTGGCATCGGCCTGTGGGTGGTCGCGCTCGTCGCGACGTTCGTGATGTTCGTGCTGGACCGCGGGACCGTCGAGGCGGTCGTGACCTGCGTCGCCGGCATCCTGCTCGGCGGCGCCGGCCTGCTCTGGGAGCGCCGGCACCGCGACGAGTACCGCGGCGAGGACTGACCCGCCCGGACGCGACCGACCGGTCAGCGGCCCCACTTCGCGGCGGGCGGCTCCCACGCCGCGAGCGCGTCGAGGAGCCCCTGCGGGGAGCGCGCGACGACCAGCGACTCCCGGTAGCGGGACGACAGGAACCCCTCGTCGACCATGTGGTCGACCATCCGCAGCAGCGGCTGCCAGAACCCGTCGACGTCGTACAGCGCGACGGGCTTGGCGTGGATGCCGAGCTGCTGCCAGGTCCACACCTCGAACAGCTCCTCGAGGGTGCCCGCGCCGCCGGGCAGCGCGACGAACCCGTCGCCCAGCTCCCCCATCCGCTGCTTGCGCTCGTGCATGTCCGCGACGACGTCGAGGCGGGTGAGGCCGGGGTGCGCGATCTCCCCGTCGACCAGGGACCGCGGCATCACGCCGAGCACCTCTCCCCCGGCGCCCAGCGCGGCGTCGGCGAGCTCGCCCATGAGGCCCACGCGCCCGCCGCCGTAGACGACGCCGACGCCCCGCCCGGCCAGCACGCCCGCCAGGTCGCGGACGGCGGCGGCGTACCGCGGCTCCCGCCCGCTCGCGGAGCCGGTGAAGAGGGTCAGGCGGCGCAGCGCCGCGGGCGAGGTCGTGGTGTCGGGCTCGAGCATCCCGCCATCGTAGGGAGGCACGGGCCGCCGGTCGGCCCGGTCGGCCCGGCCGGCGCCGTCGGGGCCGTCGGGGCCGTCGGGGCCGTCAGCCCCAGGCGGTCGTGACCCACAGCTCGGCGGCGCGCCCGGGCGCCGCGAGCACGGTGGCCAGGAGCGCCGCACGGTCGGGCCGGCCCAGGAGGTCGGCGAGCGCCGCGGCCAGGCCGGCGCGGTCGGTGGCGTGCGCGCGCCCCTCGGCGTCGACCCACCACGGCACGGGCCCGCCGGCGACGGACAGCCTCCCGTGCTCGAACCACACGCGCGGCAGGCGGGGGTCCAGCGCCGCGACGCGCTCGTCGAGCTCGCGCTCGCGACCCGGGCCGTCGGGGGAGGGCAGTCCGTCCTCGCCCACGACGGGCAGGTCGAGCAGGTCGGCCACGGCGGCCACCTCGGGCTCGGGCACCGGCAGCACGGCGCCGAGCACGGCCCAGCGCGCGGTCCCCGCCACCTCGACGTCGTCGGCCAGGCGCACGACGACGTCGCTCGCGTCGAGCGCGGGCAGCCGGTCCGGCAGCGGGTCGAGGGCGCTGGTGCGAGCGCCGGGCGCGAGCCGCACGGCGAGGCCGGCGAGCCCCCTCCACACCCCCAGCGCGACCGGCAGGGGCACGGACGTGCCGGGCTCGGGCAGCCGGTCCAGCGCGGCCGGCCAGTCGAGCGGGTCGAGGCGGTCGAGGCCGTCCACGATGCCGAGAGCGCGCTGCGCCTCCGGGTCGAGGGCGGCCACGGCGGGCGGCGCGGGCGGCAGCAGCGGCACGCCGTCGTGGGCCGCGAACGGCGCCCCGAGCCGGTCGCGCAGCCACCACGCCGTGTACGACGGGGCGCCCGCGACCGGGGCGACGAGGGCCCGGCGCGCGTCGGGGTCGGCGACGAGCGTGCTCAGCACCCCGGCCCACGGGTCCTCGCCGTCGTCGCCGTCGTCGCCGTCGTCGCCCGCGTCCCCCTCGTCGTCGTCGCCCGGGACGTCGACCGCGTCGAGGTCGGCCACGGCGTCCACGTCGCCGACGTCGACGCCGGGGCCCACGCGGTCGGCGAGGTAGCGCAGGTAGTCCTCCCAGCCGGAGAGCCAGCCGGCGGGGTCGTCGGGCCCGTGCTCCGCGTCGGGGTCCGCCGGGTCGGGCGTGAGGACGTCGGTGACGCGGTAGACGCCGACGTCGGCCCGCACGCCGACGGCGGTCAGCAGCGGGGCGGTGTAGTACGCCAGCGCCGCGCGGGTGACGGGCGCCAGCCCGGGCATCCACGCCGCCCAGGAACCGGGGAGCACGGCCTCGCGCGCAGGGCGCATGCCGTCCTCCGTGGGCACCGGCAGCTCGCCGAGCCAGAACGGGAACGTGCCGCCCCCGGCCGCGAGCGCGAGCCGGGCCAGGGCCAGCACGTTCTGCACCACCTCGCGCGGGCTCACCTCCACGGGGCCCACCAGCGTCGGCCCGCCGAGGACGCCCGGCACCTGGGGCACGTCGGCCGCGCCGTCGAGCAGCGCCTCCGACGCCGCGAGCGCGAGGGCGCGCACGCCCGGGTCGTCCAGCAGCGCGCGCGGGCTCGTGGACGTGGCGCCCGCGCGGACCAGCAGGGGGTGCGCGGCGTCGGGGTGCACGACCCGCACGCCGAGGGTGCGCGCGACGGCGGCGAGCGCGGGGTCGTCGTCGTCCTCCGGCAGCACGACGGTGCCCCGCACCCCCGACGCCGTGCGGCCGTCGGCGAGCGGCACCCGCGCCCCGGCGAGCGCCTCGAGCACGCCCGGGTCGGGCGCGTACGGCTCGAGCGCCGCGCACAGCGCGTTCCAGCGTGCGGGCGGCAGGCCGCCGGGCAGGTCGGCGACGACGTCGGCGAGCGTGGTCGGCGTCGCGCCGAGGCGCCGGGCCACGCCCTGCTGCGCGGTGGTCAGGGCCACGAGGCCGGGCACGACGCCGGCCAGCACGGCCACCAGCCGGGGGTCGTCCCCCGCCGCACCGACGAGCACCGTGGCGTCGGCGGGCGCGACGGCACCCGCGACCGGGCCGTCGTCGGCGGAGGGGGCCTCCTCCGTGCCGCGCGGCGCGGGCAGCAGCGGGGCGGACCGCAGGGCGTCCAGCGCGGCGTCACGCACGGCGGCGTCGACGTCGCCGGCCGGCATCCCGCCGGGCACGAGGTCCAGCACGTCCGCGCCCCGCCCGGGCGTGAGGCCGGCGAGGAGGTCCGCGTACGCGCGCCCGGCCTCCGCGGCGACCGTCTCGGCGAGCGCGCCGGGCAGCACGCGGCGGCGTCCCGGGTCCACGGGGAACGACGCCACCAGCAGCGCAGGGAACGTCAACGGCACGTCGGTGGGTGTCGGCGCGTGCAGGACGCCGCCCTCGGCCGCGGCGCCGTCGCGACGGACGGCCCACGCGACCGACCAGCGCGACCGGCGCTGCTCGAGCGGCAGGTCCGCCACCGCGTCCGCGTCGACCGCGCCGGTGCGCCGCAGCACGACCCACCGGTCCTCGAGGTCGGCGAGCACCCGCGGACCCTCGTCGTCGTGGTCACGCTCGATCGTCACCGAGGCGAGCGCGGGCAGCGCCAGCAGCAGCGCGTCGTCGAGGGCGTCGAGCTGCGCGCGCACCGCGTCCACGGCGTCCGCGTCGCGCAGGACCAGCTCCACGACCGTGTCGTACTCGTCGTCGCCGAGCGCGGGCGCGGGGAACGGCAGGCGCAGCACGGGCAGGTCGGCGCCGCGTCCGGCCACGGCGCCGCCGAGGGCCGAGCCCGCGGGTGCGACGTCCGCCAGCAGGTCACGGGTCGCGGCCAGCGAGAACCGGACGCCGCCGCCCCGGGAGCGCACGGTGACCTCGTCCGACACCGCGCGCACCGCGGCGAAGCCGACGCCGAACCGGCCGACCTGGAGCGGGGCGTGGGGCTCCGCGCCGTCCCCCGGCCCGGCGCCGGCGGCCGGCGCGGGCTCGACCTTGGCGGACGCGCGCAGCGACGCGAGCGACGCCACGCCGTCGGCCGTCAGCGGCGCACCGGTGTTGGCCGCGACCAGGGTCGCGACGCCGCGCGGGTCGTCCGCGGGCAGGGGGGTCAGGCGCAGCAGCAGCCGCCCGGGGACCCCGGCACGTGCGGCGGCGTCCGCGGCGTTCTGCGCGAGCTCGACCACCACGCGGTCGCGGTAGTAGCCGCGGGCGTGGTCCTCCTCCGCGTTCGCGTCCTCCCGGAAGCGCGTGCCCGAGCCGAGCCACGCCTCCGTGACCGCGTGCCGCAGCGCGGCGGTCCCGAAGGCGTCGCCCGTCACTCGGCGTCGGGGCGCCGGTCGGCGGTGTCCGCCTCCGTCGCCTCTGCCGTCGCCTCCGCGGCGTCGGTCGTGCCGTCGGGGGTGACCGCGTCGTCCGGCGTGCCGGGCGCGGCGGCCCGGGGTGCGCGCGGCTCGACGGACACCGCCTCCACCCGGAGCTCGTCGATGAGGGGGGCGTCGGCCGGCCAGTCGCTCGGCGGGTGCGGCGCGTCGGTCTCCGAGTGCGCGCCGCAACCGTGGTCGAGCGAGACGACCTTGCCGTCGTCGGGCGACCACGCGTTGGCGCAGACGCCGAAGAGCTGCCCGAGCGGGCCCTGCAGCGGCACGAGGAAGCCGCACGTCGTGCACTCCGCGGGCGACGCGACCGCCCCCGGCGCCGTCGGCCCGCGCGACCCGCGGTACCAGCGCTCGGCGGCCTCGTCGCGACCCTGCGGCGACAGCACCCGCTCGCGCGCGAGGGCGAGCTCGTCGATCGCGACGGAGTCGAGCTCCTCGTCGCCGGTGGCCTCCCACCCGGGCTCGAGGCGCGGGTCGTCGGCCTTGAAGGGCAGCGTGTCGCCGGGGCCGATGTCGCCCGGGCGCAGGCGCTCCGCCCACGGCAGCCACGCCGGGGCGAGCAGCGCGTCGTCGCCGGGCAGCAGCTCGACCTCGCACACGGTCGCCACGCGGCCGCGGGGCACGCGCGCCAGCGTCACCGTCCAGTGCCAGCCGCGGTAGCCGGGCATCGTGGCGGCGAACCGGTGGGACATGAGGCGCTCGCCCTCGGCGACCGTGCCGAGGTGCTCCCCCACGTCCGACGGCAACGACGCGCCCTCCTGCGCGGCCTCGCGGGCCAGGTCGACCGCGCCCAGGAGCACGGCGTCCTTGCGCGCGCGGGAGCTGACCCGCGTCGTGCGTGCGGGGGCGTCTGCGGCAACGGTCACCATGTCGTGGTCCTCTTCGTGCTCGTCATGTCCTCGTCTCGGGCCCTCGGCCGGGCGGGCGCGCCGGTCAGGAGTCGAGGTCGTCGGCCACGGCCCGCAGCAGCGTCGCGACGCGCTGGCCCGCCGTGGCGTCCGGATACTTGCCCCGCTTGAGCTGGTCGCCGACCCGGTCGAGGACCTTGATGAGGTCCTCGGTGATCGCGGCCATCTCCGACGGCGCCTTGCGCCGGGCCTTGGCCACCGACGGGGCGGGGTCCAGCAGCGTCACGGAGAGCGCCGAGGGGCCGCGGCGGCCGTCGGCCACGCCGAACTCGACCCGCGCGCCCGGCTTGACGCCCGTCACGTCCGTGGGCAGGGCGGAGGCGTGCAGGAAGATCTCCCCGCCGTCCTCGCTGGCGATGAAGCCGAAACCCCGCTCCGCGTCGTACCACTTGACCTTGCCGGTGGGCACCTGGACCTCTTCGTGCTCGTCGTCGACTGCGGTGCCGCGCCGGTGCGCGGAACCTGGTCCGGCCGGTGCCCGGGCGCACGCCCGGCTCCGGCCAGACGCTCAGGCTACCGGCCGGTGCCGCCCGACGCCGCATCGGTCCGTCGCGCTCCGCCGAGCAGGCGGTCAGGCGATCCCGAGGTCGGCCGCCAGCCGCCGCGCGACCGCGTCGTACCACCGCCCGGGGTCGGCGACGGAGCCGACGAGATGCCCGAAGAGCTCGAACGACACCGTGCCGAACAGCGTGGTCCAGGCCATGAGCGTGCGGGCGACCAGCTCGGTGGGCGCGTCGGCCACGATCCCCCGCGCCGCGACGAACTGTCGCGCGGGGTCCACGAGGTCATGGACGTCGGGCGCGTCGCGCGGTGCCGGCCGCGGGGTCGCCCCCGCGTCGTGGGCGCGGGCCACCACCGTGACGAGCACGCGCACCACGCGCGTCGCCGGGTCGACGGTGTCGCGCGGGGCCGCGTACCCGGGCACGGGCGTGCCGTAGAGGAGGCCGAGCTCGGCGGGGTGCGCCACGGCCCAGCCGCGCAGCGCGTGGCACGCGGCGAGCCAGCGGGCGGCGACGTCGTCCTGGTCGGCGACGGCGGCGTCCGCCTCCTCGACGGCGGCGCCGAGCTCGTCGTAGCACTCCACGATCAGGGCGGTGAGCAGCGCGTCGCGGCTCGGGACGTACCGGTACACCGCCGAGGACACCATCCCGACGTCGCGCGCGACGGCGCGCAGGGACAGGGCGGCCGGGCCGTCGGTCGCGAGGCGCGCGCGGGCCGCGGCGAGGATCTCGCGGGTGAGGGTCTCGCGGGCGAGGGCGCGGGCGGTGCGGGGGGCGTCGACCATGCGGCCCAGCGTGACACGCGAGAGCAGTGACCACAAACGAGAGCATCGCTCTTGCCAGGCGTCGCCGCGCGTGCCACGATCGTCGAGACAGAGAGCACCGCTCTCGGAATGGAGCACCCGTCATGACCGACCGTCACCTGATCGTCGGCGCCGGCCCCGTCGGCCGGCACGTCGCCGCGCTGCTCGCCGCACGCGGCTCCGACGTCACCGTCGTGACCCGCAGCGGCCGCGACACCGGGATCGCCGGCGTCGCGCACGCCGCCCTCGACGCGACCGACGCCGATGCCCTGGCCGGCGCGGCCGCCGGCGCCGACGTCCTCTACAACTGCGCCAACCCCGGCGACTACACGCAGTGGGAGCGCGCCTGGCCCCCGCTGGCCGCCGCGTTCCTCTCGGCCGCCGAGCGGTCCGGCGCCGTCTACGCCGTGACCGGCAACCTCTACCCCTACGGCCCGGTCGAGGGCCCGATGACGGAGGACCTCCCCGACGCCGCCACCGACCACAAGGGCCGGCTGCGCGCCCGACTGTGGGCCGACGCCCGGCAGGCGTTCGAGGACGGCCGCCTGCGCGGCGTCGTCGAGGTCCGCGCCTCCGACTACGTCGGCCCCGGCGCGGGCGCCAACGGGCACGTCTCGCGCGTCCTGCCCGCCGCACTGCGCGGGCGGCGCGTCACGATGATGGGCCGCACCGACCTGCCGCACACGTTCACCGACGTGGGCGACGTCGCGCGCACCCTGGTCGCGGCCGCCGAGGACCCCGGCGCCCACGGCCGCACCTGGCACGTGCCGAGCAACGCGCCGCGCACGCAGGCCGAGGCCCTGGCCGACGTCCTCGCCGCCGCCGGTCGCCCGCCCGTGAAGGTCGGCTCGCTGCGCGGGCCCGCCCTGGCCGCCGTCGCGACCTTCTCCCCGCTCCTGCGCGAGCTCCGCGAGCTGATCTACCAGTGGGAGCGGCCGTACGTGCTCGACGACTCCGCCGCCCGCGCCCGCTGGGGCCTCGAGCCCACCCCGTGGGAGGAGGTCTGCCGCCGCACCGCCGGGCCGTGACGCCGAGCAGGCCGCCCCCCTGCCGGCGCGCAGCCCGTGGGCGACCACCTGTCCGGCACCGAGGGGGCGACGCGTAGCATCGATCAGATGGCCAGCACCTCGCCCGGGAGCACGGCGGAGGCCGACGTCGTGGACGGCGCCGGCGCCCCGGCCGCGCCCCGCACCTTCACCGAGGCGGTCCGCGCGCGGGACGACGACGAGCTGCTCGCGCTGCTGCGCGCGCGCCCCGACCTGGCCACGCCGTCGCCGTCCACGCTGCGCTCCCTCGCGGCCCGCGCGTCCAGCCGCACCGCCCTCGAGCGGGCGCTCGCCCACGCTGACGCGCGGACGTTGCAGGCGCTCGAGGCCGTCGTGGCGCTCGCCCCGGGCGGGCCCGTGACGCCCGGCGACGTGCGGCACGCCGTCGGCGCGGACGAGGACGCCCCGACGCCCGACGGCGAGGACGCGGGGTCGGTCGTCGAGCGCGTGCTCGGCGACGCGCTGACCGCCGCGCTCCTGTGGGACGCGGGCGAGCCCGGCCGGCCCGACCTGCGCCCCGCCCCCGGCCTGGACGACGTGCTCGGCCCGCACCCCGCCGGCCTCGGCCCGGTCCGCCCGGGCGCCCGGCCGGGACAGCCCCAAGGCGCGCCGGCCGACGGCGCCGACCCGGCGCTCACCGACCTGCCCCGCGGCGGGCACGAGGTGCTCGACGCGCTCGCGTGGGGGCCGCCGATCGGCCTCGTCCCCGCGCCGGGCACCACCGCGCGGACGGCGGTCGACGCGCTCGTGGACGCGCGGCTGCTGCTGCGCACGGACGCCCGGCACGTGACGCTGCCGCGCGACGTCGGGCTGGCGCTGCGCGGCGGGCGCACCCACCGCTCCCCCGAGCTGGCACCGCCTCGCCCGGACGGTCGCCTCGTGCCGCAGGAGGCCGCCGACGCGGAGGCCGCGAGCGCCGCGCTCGAGCTCGTGCGCCGCGTCGACCTCCTCGTCGCCGCGTGGGACGAGACCGCGCCCCCGGTGCTGCGCAGCGGCGGGCTCGGCGTGCGCGACCTGCGCCGCACCGCTCAGGCGCTGGGTTCCGACGAGGCGGACGCGGCGTTCGTCGTCGAGCTCGCCGCGGCCGCGGGCGTGGTGGCCGACGACGGCGACGCCCCGCCGTCGTACCGGCCCACGACGGTCGCCGACGCGTGGGAGGGGATGGACGACGCCGAGCGGTGGGCCCTCCTGGCGGCGGCCTGGGTGGGCTCGCGCCGGACGCCGTGGCTGGTCGGGTCGCGCGACGAGAAGGGGGCGCTGCGGGCCCCGCTGTCGCCCGACCTGCACCGCGGCTGGGTGCCGCGGCTGCGCCGGCAGGTGCTGGACGTGCTCGCCGCGCAGCCGGAGACGGCCCTGGGCCCGGAGGCCGTGATGGAGGTGCTGCGCTGGCACGCCCCGCGCACGGTGCCGCCCGAGCAGGCGGTGGCGGGGCTGCTCGGCGAGGCGGCGCTGCTCGGCGCGACCGGCGCGGGCGCGCTGTCCGGGCCCGGCGCGGCGCTCCTCGCGCACCTGCCCGCCCCCGGCCGCCCGGCCGACGCGCGACCCACCCCGGTGCACCTCGCCCCCGGCGACCTGGCCGCGGCGATGCGCGCGGCCCTGCCCGGCGAGGTCGACGAGGTGCTGCTGCAGGGCGACCTCACCGGCATCGTGCCGGGCCGCCCGTCGCAGGCGCTCGCCCTGCTGCTGGAGCGGTCGTCCGACGTCGAGTCGCGGGGCGCGGCGACCACGGTGCGCTTCTCGCCCGCGTCGGTCACGCGGGCCCTGGACCAGGGCACCACGGCGGACGAGCTGCTCGGGGCGCTCGCCGAGCGGTCGCGGGTCCCCGTCCCGCAGCCGCTGGAGTACCTGGTGCGCGACACGGCGCGGCGGCACGAGTCGCTGCGCGTCGGCTCGGCCGGGTCGTACGTCCGCGCGGCCGACCCGACGGTGCTCGCCGGGCTCGCGGCGGACCCGCGGCTCGCCCACCTCGGGCTCGTGCGCCTGGCCCCCACGGTGCTCGCCGCGAGCGTGCCCGCCGTCGAGCTGCACGACGCGCTGCGTGCCCGCGGCCTGCTGTCCGCCGTGGAGGGCCCCGACGGCCGCGTGCTCAGCACCCGGCTGCGCCGCCCGCCGCGGCTGGACCGCGCGGCCCGGGACGCGCGCCGCGGCCCCGCCGCCGAGCAGGAGGCGACGACCGACGACGCCCGCGCGGCGCTGGTCGCGCGCCTGCGCGCCGCCGACTCCGGCGACGAGACCGCCGTGGACCGCCTGGCCGGACGCCGTCCGGAGCCGGTGGCGCCGACCACGGCAGCGCCGTCACCCGTCACGCCGTCGCGCGCCCCGAACGGCCGGCCCCGGACGACGGAGCCCGGTGACGCTCTCGCCACCCTGCACGACGCGCTGCGCGACGGCCGCCTCGTGTGGATCGAGATGGTCGGCGCCTCGGGCACGCTGGAGCGGCGGGCGCTCAAGCCGCTGCGCCTCGACGGCGGGCGGCTGCGCGCGCTGGACCCGGCGCGCGAGGCGGAGCTCACCGTCGCGGTGCACCGCATCGCCGCCGTCGAGCCGGCGGACGGCTGACCAGCCCCGGACCGCGCCGGAACAACCGCGCCCGCCCGCGGCGTTGACCCCCTGGATCGCCACCCTCGATCGCCTCCCGGAAGGAGCCGCATGACCGACGGACCGCTGATCGTGCAGAGCGACAAGTCCATCCTGCTGGAGGTGGACCACCCCCGCGCCGACGACGCCCGCCGGGCCATCGCGCCCTTCGCGGAGCTGGAGCGCGCGCCGGAGCACGTGCACACCTACCGGCTCACCAGCCTGGGGCTGTGGAACGCGCGCGCCGCCGGGCACGACGCCGAGCAGGTCGTCAACACGCTCATCGAGTACTCCCGCTACCCGGTGCCGCACGCGCTGCTGATCGACGTCGCCGAGACGATGGGCCGCTACGGCCGCCTCACGCTCGCGACCCACCCCACCCACGGGCTCGTCCTCGAGGCCAGCGACCGCGCCGTGCTCGCCGAGGTGCTGAAGTCCAGGCGCACCGCGGGCCTGGTCGGCGAGCGGGTCGACGACCAGACCGTCGTCGTGCACCCGTCCGAGCGCGGCCACCTGAAGCAGGTCCTGGTGAAGCTCGGCTGGCCCGCGGAGGACCTCGCCGGCTACGTCGACGGCGAGAAGCACGAGATCGCCCTCGCCTCCCCCACCCACCCGCGCACCCCCACGGAGCAGCCCAAGGAGTGGGAGATGCGCCCCTACCAGGCGCAGGCCGTGGACGGGTTCTGGCACGGCGGCTCGGGCGTCGTCGTGCTGCCCTGCGGCGCCGGCAAGACGATCGTCGGCGCGGGCGCGATGGCGAAGAGCGGCACCACCACCCTCATCCTCGTGACGAACACCGTCAGCGCCCGCCAGTGGCGCGACGAGCTGGTGCGCCGCACCACGCTCACCGAGGACGAGATCGGCGAGTACTCGGGCTCCCGCAAGGAGATCAAGCCCGTCACGATCGCCACCTACCAGGTGCTCACCACCAAGCGGAAGGGCGTGTACAGCCACCTCGAGCTGCTCGACGCCCGCGACTGGGGCCTCATCCTCTACGACGAGGTGCACCTGCTGCCCGCGCCCATCTTCCGCATGACGGCGGACCTGCAGGCGCGCCGCCGCCTCGGGCTGACCGCCACGCTCGTGCGCGAGGACGGCCGCGAGGACGAGGTGTTCAGCCTCATCGGGCCCAAGCGCTACGACGCCCCGTGGAAGGACATCGAGGCGCAGGGGTACATCGCGCCCGCGGACTGCGTCGAGGTGCGGCTCACCCTGCCCGAGCACGAGCGGATGGTGTACGCGACGGCCGAGCCGGAGGACAAGTACCGGCTCGCCGCGTGCGCGCCGGGCAAGAACCGCGTGGTGGAGCGGATCGTGGCGCAGCACCCGGACGACCAGGTGCTCGTCATCGGCCAGTACCTGGACCAGCTCGAGGAGCTCAGCGCGCACCTCGACGCCCCGCTCATCACGGGCGCGACGACGGTGCGAGAGCGCCAGCGCCTGTTCGAGGCGTTCCGCTCCGGCGAGATCAGCCGGCTCGTGGTCTCCAAGGTCGCGAACTTCTCCATCGACCTGCCGGAGGCGTCGGTCGCGATCCAGGTGTCCGGGTCGTTCGGCTCCCGCCAGGAGGAGGCGCAGCGGCTGGGGCGCGTCATGCGGCCCAAGGCCGACGGCCGCACGGCGCACTTCTACGCCGTCGTCGCACGCGACACCGTGGACCAGGACTTCGCCGCCCACCGGCAGCGGTTCCTCGCCGAGCAGGGGTACGCGTACCGCATCGTCGACGCGGAGGACCTCGACTCCCCCGCGCCGGCCTGACCACGGCGGCGCGGGGGAGCTCGGGGCACGGGCTAGCGGCGGGGCCGTAGCCCGTCGTAGGCCCGCGCCAGGCCGGAGAGCGCGGTCTCCCAGTCGTCGTGGTCGCTCGTCGCCGGGTCGAGCGCCTCGGCCGCCGCGACCGCCCGCCGCAGCCGCGCGTACGACGCGGCGGTGACGTCGTCCTGGTCGACCGCGTCGGCCCGGGCCAGCAGCGCGTCCACCTGCTTGACGACCTTCCACCGCAGCTGGTCGCCCGACACGGTGAGCACGCGCAGGGCGTCCGCGACCCTGTGGGCCGTGGCGTCGGCGTCGGCGTCGACGGCCTTCGCCGCGGCGAGGGCCCGTGCGAACACGCCCCAGTCGGTGGCGAGGTAGAGGTCGGAGTCCGCGGTGAGCCCGCCGTACCGGCCGACCGCCGCGTGCAGGGCGGTCTTGTCGACGCCGTGACCGAGCTCGAACCAGTCGAGGTTGCCGACGTAGGGCTGGCTCGTGGTGGGCGTGCTGCGGAGGACGACGTAGATCGCGTGGCGGCCCGCGAGCTCCTCGGGGAGCGGGACGGTCGTGGTGGCGTAGGTGCCCCAGCCCGAGCCCGTGGCCGGGAGCGGGACGGTGACCAACGGGTCGCCGGACATCGAGTCCGCGTAGAGGGCGAGGCTGGCCCCGGACACCTTGGTCGACGGCGCGTCGTAACGGACGCCGACCGAGGTGGCGCGGTGCTCGCCGAGGTCCACGGCCGGGTACCGGACCCACGCGCCGTCCTTCGTCCCGGCGAGCTGCCCGCCCACCGGGCCGGCCTCCGTCTTGAGGTCGGCGCCCGCGAAGTCGGTCCCGGCGACCAGCCCGGAGTCCGCCGCGCCCAGCGGGCCGTAGCCGCTGCGGACCGACTCGAACTGCACCTTCGTCGACGTCGGGGCCGCGTCGGCCTTCGCGGCGAACCGGAACCAGTCGACGTTCGCGACCCAGCTCTGGCCCGGGGCGAGCGCGCCGGTGAACACGAAGTAGACGTCCTGGGGGCCGCCGAGCCGCGCGGCCTCGTCCGCGGTGAACGTGTGGGTCAGCGCGGTGTAGTTCGACCAGCCGTTCGTCGTGGGCAGCGCGATCGTGGCGACCAGCGGACCCGTCGGCGAGCCGGTGCGGAGCTCGACGGCGGAGCTGGCCGACGCCGTCCCCGGGTTGTGGGCGTAGTCGACCACCACGGAGTCGAGCGGGGCGCCCGAGAGGTCGAGGCCCTGGAACGCCAGCCACGAGCCGGGTGCGACGCCGCCGACGTCGGTGCCGCTGCCGCCGCTCTCCGTCTTCAGCGTGCCGCCGGACCACTGGTCGTAGTCCTCGGCCTGCAGCACCCGGTAGCCGTCCCCGGCGATCTCGAGCCCGTCCGCGGCTGCCCGGAGCACGGCGAGCGAGGACGACAGCACGTACTCGGAGGCGTCCTCGTCGGCCAGCGTCGCCTTCGCGTCCGCGACGGCCGACCGGAGGGCGGCGAACGACGCCGCGGAGTAGCGGTCGGCGGTCACGAGTCGCGCGTCGTCGTAGACCGCCCGGAGGTCCGCGCGGGTGGTGGTCGCGGGCGAGAGCGTGAACGGGTCGAGCGCCGTCGTCCCCGCGCCGGTGACCTGGGCCGCCGTGGCGCCCTCGAGCGCCGCGTCGGAGAGCCGGACCGTGAAACGGGTGCCGGTCGCGCTCCGCACCTTGCCGCGGAAGGTGACCTCCGCGGTGGTGTCGCCGGTCCGCGCGACCGAGGCGGTGACGCCCGGGTCGAGCCCCGGGAACGTGACGGCACCCTTCGAGAGCGCGGGGCGGTTCTTCCCCGCGAAGGTCGCGCCGCCGCCGAGCGTGAGGTCGACCGTGCCCCGCACGGCGCCCTTCGCGTCCGCGGTGAGCGTGGTGGTGCTCGGCGTGAGCGTGTACCCGTCGAACCGGACCTGGAGCGTGAGCTCCCGGTCGGCCGCGTCCGGCACGGTGCCGGCGAACGCGTGGGCCGTGAGCGTGACCTCGAGGTCGTCGGTCGAGTCGTCGACGAGGTGCCGCGCGGCCCGGCCCGTGAGGGCGAGGTCGAGCGTGGTGTCCCCCGTCCTGGTCGCACGCAGCCGCAGGCCCTTCGGCACCCCGGTGGCCCGGACCTGCCGGCTCAGGTCGGCGCCGGCCCTGCCGGCGAGCGTCGTGCCGCTCACCCGCACGGAGACCGCGCCGTCGACCGAGCCGTCGTTCGCGTCGGACTCCTCGAGCACGCGCGACGACGTCGAGACGGCCTCGCCCGGGCGGTACAGGGAGCTCGGGACATGGTCGACCACCGAGTCCTCGGCGACGCCGTCGACGCCCCACGACGAGGGCTCGGACCCCATGGCGAAGCGCAGCACGCCGCCGGCGTTCATCTCGGCCGCGGTGAGCCACGTGCGGTGCAGCGGCACGCCGTTCAGCGTCGCGCCCTGGATGTAGTGGTTCGCCGTGCTGACGCCGGGCGCCTCGATGACGAGGTCCTTGCCGCCCGGGTAGTGGACCGTCGTGCGGTCGAAGATCGGCGACGTGATCTGGAAGGTGTCGCCGCCCGCCATCACCGGGTACAGCCCGAGCGCGCTCGACACGAAGTAGCCGGACATCGTCCCGGCGTCGTTGTCCATCGTCGCGAGCATGCCGTCGGGCGCGTTCTGGTAGACCCACTTCTTCGACGCGCTCGTCGACGACCCGTCGGCCGTGTAGCTCGTGCACACCGGCTCGGTGACCGTGCGGTAGGTGAGGTCCTGCGTCTGCGCCGGGTCGCCGACGTAGTTGAACAGGAACGGCGCGTGGACCGAGATCTCGTTCGCGTAGAGGTGCAGGTTGCGCGAGCAGTCGTCCGTGTAGGTGCCGAAGAAGTAGTTCACCGCCTTCGCGGCCTGCTCCTTCCCACCCATCAGCTCGACCATGCCGCCGAGGTCCTGGGCGTCGTACCAGGCGTACTGCCACAGCGTGCCCTGGTAGAGGCCCGCGGCCTGCCACTTCTCGGGGTCGGTGGCGGTGAAGCCCGCGGTGTCGCTGTTCGACGAGCGCGGCATCAGCAGCCCGACCTGGTCGACCCCGGCCGCGGCGCCGGTCGCGGCCTTCGCGCGCGCGTCGCCGGTCAGGGCGTCGGCGTCGTAGGCCTTGGCCCAGCGGGCGGCCTCGGTGCGGTACCGGTCGGCGTCGGACGTCCTGCCGATCGCGTCGGCGATCACGGACAGCCCGTACGCGTCGTAGGAGTAGCCGAGCAGGCCGCCGGCGCGCGAGTCGAGGTTGGTGAGGCTCGCGGGGCCGCCGACCTGGGCGACGAGCGCGGGGTACGCCCGGTCGAGCCCCTGGAGCTCGACGCCCTTGGAGACGGCGTCCGCCACGACCACGGGGGCCCGCTCCCAGCGGACCGTCGGCACGGAGTGCAGCAGGCCGCCCACGGAACCCTTGCCGCTCCGGCCGACCGCGGCGTACAGGTCGACGAGCGACTGGACGACGTCGCGGTAGACGTCGGGGTAGACCGAGGCGACGGCCGCGTACTTGTGGAAGTCGTCCCACAGCGACCAGGAGTCGTAGTGGGTGTAGCCCTCCGCCCGGTAGATCACGCCGTCGGCGCCGCGGTAGGTCCCGTCGGTCGACGTGGCGTTCATCGGGGTGTCCGCGAGCCGGTACAGGTGCGTGTAGAACTGGGTCCGCAGGTCGCCCGTCGGGTCGTTCGTGGTGCTCGCGTCGACGTCGACCTTGCCCAGCCGGTCGTTCCACTCGGCCTTGGTCGCGGCGCGGACCTGGTCGAACGACCTCCCGCCCACCTCGACGGACGCGTCGCGCCGCGCCTGCTCGGCGCTGACGGGCGAGAGGGTGACCCGCAGGCCCACGTGCTCGCCCGCCGCGGCGTCGAAGTTCAGGACCGCGCCGATGTCGGTGCCGTCCTGCGAGGTACGCGTGCTGCTCAGCCCGCCGCTCCCCCAGGTCTGGACCGACGACGTCGGGACGGTCGTCTCCGCGTAGTAGTAGAGCTTGTACGCCGAGTTGTAGAAGTAGCCGGTGAAGGAGCCGGAGAGCGTGGTGCGCCCGTCCGCGCTCGTGCCGACCTCGAGGTCGGTCGCCCGGCGCCCGTTGCCGGTGTGCTGGAGGTCGACGACGAGCGACGCGTGGCCCCCGGAGCCGAAGGCGTAGTCGTGGACGCCGGTGCGCGTCGCGGCGGTCACCTGCGCGTCGATGTCCTGGCCGGACTCCTCGAGCCCGACGCGGTAGTACCCCGCGGTCGCGGACTCGTCCTTGGCGCCGTCGGTCGTGCGGATCTCCTTGTCGTAGCTGCTCGTCGCGGGCCGCGAGGTGTAGGTCCGGTAGGTCGGCACGACCAGGACGTCGCCGGCGCCGCCCCCGCCGCCGACGCCGTCGAGCGCGACGTTCGTGAAGCCCCGGAGCGTGTCCGCCGTGTACTCGTAGCCGACGTGGTTGCCGGGCGTCGTC
Organism: Isoptericola sp. NPDC057559; assembly: GCF_042801555.1. Classification (NCBI taxonomy): domain Bacteria; kingdom Bacillati; phylum Actinomycetota; class Actinomycetes; order Micrococcales; family Promicromonosporaceae; genus Isoptericola; species Isoptericola sp. NPDC057559. The sequence goes on along the minus strand of NZ_JBHVFQ010000007.1, from coordinate 108,575 downwards.
GTCGGGGTGACGGTGGCGAGGCCGTACGGCGCGATGGCGCCCGGCCCGTCCTGACCGTGGTCTCCCTGCGTCCCGATGAACGGGTTGACGAACCGCGTGTAGTCGGTCCCGTTCGCCGCCTGCGCGACGCTCGCCGGCGCGGTGAGCGGAGCGACGACCGCCGACGCCAGCAGGGCGAGGGCCGTGGGGACGGCGATCCGACGGAGGAGTGCTGCCGGGGCGGTCCGGCGGGGCGTGAGGGCCGAGCTCGAGCTCGACAGCGCTGTCATGCGCCAGATGATACGCGGAGGTGGATACCGGCGGTCAAGGGCCGGTCGGCGGCTCAGCCCGCGTCGGCGACGACGCGGAACCCGGTGTTGCCGGACGAGGAGTCGCCGGTGTTCCTGGTGCGGGCGGCCACGCGGTAGCGGTTGCAGTACGAGTCGTGGCACAGGTACGAGCCGCCGCGCACCACCCACACGTCGCGGGCGCGCGGGTCCCACGCGGTGGAGGTCCACTCCCACACGTTGCCCGCCACGTCGTGCAGGCCGTACCCGTTGGCGGGGTAGGACCCGACGGGCGCGGTGCCGACGTACCCGTCCTCGGCCGTGTTCACCCGCGGGAACGTGCCCTGCCAGATGTTGCACCGGTGCTCGCCGCCGGGGGTGAGCTCGTCGCCCCACGGGTACCGCCGGCGGTGCAGGCCGCCGCGCGCGGCGTACTCCCACTCGGCCTCGGTGGGCAGGCGCGTGCCCGACCAGGCGCAGTACACGAGCGCGTCCTCGCGGGACACGTGCACCACGGGGTGGTCCGCGCGGCCCTCGAGGGTCGAGCCGGGGCCCTCGGGGTGGTCCCAGTCCGCGCCGTCGACCGCGAGCCACCACGGTGTGCCGGCGGCCGACCCGCGCACCTCGGGCTCCTCGCCCACGAACAGGTGGAACACGAAGCTCCAGCCGAACTCCTGCGCCTGCGTGCGGTAGCCCGTGTCGGCGACGAACCGCGCGAACTCCGCGTTGGTCACGGTCGTCGGGGCCACCCGGAAGGGCGCGACGTCCACCGGGCGCACCGGCCCCTCGTCGTCGCCGGGGTTGACGTCCGGGTCCTCGCTGCCCATGTCGAACGTGCCGCCGGGCAGGGGCACGAGGCCCGCGGTCACGCGTCGGGAGGCCGCCGGGCTCGGCGGCCCGGCACGTCGTGCGGACGGCAGGGACAGGCGCAGCGGCGTCGGGCCGTCGCCTCCCGTGGGCCGGGGGTGGTCGGTCACGCGCTCGATCGTACGGCGAGGGCCGGACCGCGATTGCGTCGCCCGGGACGGCGCGACACGATCAGGTCGTGAATCCCCCTGCTCCTGCCGCCCGGCGCCGCGGCGCCGCGGCCGTCGGCGCGTGCGTGCTGGCCCTGCTGCTGGCGTCCGCCGCCACCGCCCTGCCCGCCGTCACCGCCTCCGCCGTCCCGCCCCTGACCCAGCTCACCAGCGAGGTCACCGACCAGGCGGGCGTGCTCGGCGCCGGCGACGAGGCGCAGGTGCAGACCGCGCTCGACGCCCTCGCGGACGAGACGCCGTACCAGCTGTTCGTGGTCTACGTGGACTCCTTCGACGGCGCCGACGGCCCCAGCTGGGCGAACGCCACGGCGAACAACGGGGCGCTCGGGGCGAACGACCTGCTGCTCGCCGTCGCGACCGAGGACGGCGCGTACGGGCTGTCGGTGGACAACAACGCGGCCCTCACGGACGCCCAGCTCGACGCGGTCGACGCGACGGTCGAGGACCACCTGCGCGACGGCGACTGGGCGGGCGCGGCGATCGCCGCGGCGGACACGGTGCGCACGGGCGGCACGACGGCGTCCGGCGGGGGCACGCCCTGGGGCGCGATCCTCGGCGTCGGCGTCCTGGTGCTCGTCGTGGTGGGCGGCTGGCTCTGGTTCCGCTCCCGACGCAGGGCCACGGCCCAGGCGGGGCCCGCCGCCCCGGCGGACGAGCTCGCCGTGCTGCCCACCGAGGAGCTGGAGCGCCGGGTCGGCACCGCCCTCGTCGGGATCGACGACGCCGTGCGCACCTCGGAGCAGGAGCTCGGGTTCGCGCAGGCCGAGTTCGGGCTGGAGGCCACGAAGGACTTCGCGGCCGCCCTCGAGGCGGCCAAGGGCGACGTGGCGCAGGCCTTCCGCCTGCGTCAGGAGCTGGACGACGACGTGCCCGAGGACGAGCCCCGCCGGCGCGACCTGCTGACCGGCATCCTGCGGCTGTGCGAGCGGGCCGGCACGTCCCTGGACGCGCAGACCGACGCCTTCGACGAGCTGCGCGCGCTGCAGCAGCGGGCGCCCGAGCTGCTGGACGAGACCGAGCAGCGCGCCGGCGAGATCGAGGCCCGCGTCGCGGTGGCCCGGGAGACCCTCGCGGGGCTCGCCGCCACCTACCCGTCGACGGCGCTGGCGTCGGTCAGCGGCAACCCGGACCAGGCGACCGCGCTGGTCGCGCACGCCCGCGAGGCCGTGGCCACCGGCCGCACCGCGCTCACGGGCCGCACCCGGTCCGCCGCCGTCGCGCACCTGCGCGCCGCGCAGAACGCCCTCGGGCAGGCTGCCACGCTGCTGGACGCCGTCGACTCGGCCGGGGCGCAGCTCGCGTCCGCGGGCGCAGACCTCGACAAGGGGCTCGCCTCGATCGGGCAGGACGTGGCCGACGCGGCCCGCCTCGTCCCGGCCGGCGGCACGTCGCCCGAGGCGGCCGACCGGGCCGCCGTCGCGGCAGCGCTGTCCGAGGCCGGGGCGGCGATGGCGCAGGCCCGCGACGCCCGCAGCGGCGGCGACCCGCTCGCCGCGCTGCACCGTCTCACCGCGGCCGAGGCGGCGCTGGACGCCGCGCTGGCGCCCGCGCGGGAGAAGGCCGAGTCCGACGCCCGCGCCCGCGCCCTCCTGCGGGACACGCTGGGCCGCGTGGACTCGCAGGTCCGCGCCACCCAGGACTACGTCGCCACACGCCGCGGCGCCGTCGGCCCGGAGGCCCGCACCCGCCTCGCGGAGGCCGCCCGCCTCGTCGCCGAGGCGCAGGCGCTGCAGGCGCAGGACCCGACGGCGGCCCTCGAGCGCGCCCAGCTCGCCGAGCGGTACGCGGGGCAGGCGGCGCGGGTCGCGGAGCAGGACACCGCGTCGTGGGACATGAGCCAGGGCGGCCGTCAGGGCGGCTCGAACGTCGGCGGGATGGTGCTGGGCGGCATCCTGCTCGACTCCGTGCTGCGCGGCTCCGGCGGCGGCATCGGGGGCGGGCTCGGCGGCGGCCGCAGGCGCGGCGGCTACGGCGGCGGGTTCGGCGGGGGCTTCGGCGGCGGCGGCTTCGGCGGCGGCAGCGGCCGCGGGGCCGGCGGGCGCGGCGGGCGGTCGCGCGGGGGCCGCTTCTGACGACGGGACCGACACGGAACTCGGCCAGGGCGACGGGCGTTCTGGCAGGCAGTGACCTCGAACATCACCTCAGCAGGGCGACGGAAGGAAGCACGACCATGACGCAGAAGCAGAGCATCCTCGGGCGTATCAGCCAGCTCGCGAAGGCGAACATCAACGCGCTGCTCGACCGCGCCGAGGACCCGCAGAAGATGCTGGACCAGCTGGTGCGCGACTACACGAACAACATCGCCGAGGCCGAGCAGGCCATCGCGCAGACCATCGGCAACCTGCGGCTCGCCGAGCAGGACTACAACGAGGACGTCCAGGCGGCCGCCGAGTGGGGCACCAAGGCCCTCGCCGCGTCGCGCAAGGCCGACGAGTACCGCGCCGCGGGCAACGCCGCCGACGCCGACAAGTTCGACAACCTCGCCAAGGTGGCGCTGCGCAAGCAGCTCGACGCCGAGACCGACGTCACGACCGCGCAGCCGATGATCGAGCAGCAGCGTGTCACCGTCGAGAAGCTCAAGACGGGCCTCGCGGCGATGAAGGACAAGCTGGGCGAGCTGAAGTCCAGGCGCGACCAGCTCGTGGCCCGCCAGAAGGCGGCGCAGGCGCAGCAGACGGTGCAGGGCGCGATCAGCTCGATCAACGTGCTCGACCCGACCAGCGAGATCTCCCGGTTCGAGGAGACCGTCCGCCGCGAGGAGGCCCTGGCCATGGGCCAGGCCGAGGTCGCCGCGTCGTCCCTGGACGCGCAGTTCGCCGAGCTGGAGTCCTCCGACAAGGACATCGAGCTCGAGGCCCGGCTCGCCGCGCTGAAGGCCGGCGGCTCCCCCGCGCCGCAGATCTCCCCGGCCGACCCGGCCTGACGGGCCCGGTGAGGGCGGGCGGATACGCTGGGCAGCATGTCCCCCGCCTTCACCGCCCCGGTCCCCGCGAGCGCGCCCGCTCCCGCCGACGGCACCGCGCGCCGCACCTACCTCCTGGTGGACGGCGAGAACATCGACGCCACGCTGGGCATGAACGTGCTGGGGCGGCGGCCGAACCCCGAGGAGCGGCCGCGCTGGGACCGCATCTCGGCCTTCGCGCAGCAGCTGTGGGAGCAGGACGTCGTCCCGCTGTTCTTCCTCAACGCGAGCAGCGGGCAGATGCCGATGGCGTTCGTGCAGGCGCTGCTGGCGATGGGCTACAAGCCGATCCCGCTGGCGTCGTCGGGCACGGAGAAGGTCGTCGACGTCGGTATCCAGCGCACGCTGGACGCCCTCGCGGACCGGGACGGCGACGTCCTTCTCGCCAGCCACGACGGCGACTTCCTGCCGCAGATCGAGACGCTGCTCGGCGGCGAGCGCCGCGTGGGCCTGCTGGCGTTCCGCGAGTTCGTCAACGGCCAGTTCACGCAGCTCACGGAGCGCGGGCTGCAGATGTTCGACCTCGAGGGCGACGCCGACGCGTTCACCACCTCGCTCCCGCGCGTGCGGATCATCCCGCTCGACGAGTTCGACCCGCTGCGCTACATCTGACCGCGGCCGGCGGGGCCGCTCAGCCGGCGAGCAGCTCGCGGTACGCCGGGGTCGTGTACCCGGGCGTGAAGGTGCTGCCCGCCAGGAGCGCGCCGAGCCGCTCGGCCTCGGCGGCGACGGCGGCCCGGCCGTCCGCCCCGACGTCCTCGAGCAGCCGCCACGCGACCTCGCCGTCGGGCCGCACGACCCAGAGGCCGACCACCCGGCCCTGCCACCAGACCGTGGCGCCCGCGTTGCCGGCGCTGTCGAAGAGGTGCCCCCGGTGCGGGCCGAGGTACCAGTCGCGGGCGGTCCAGCCCATCGTGGTGGGGTCGAGGGTGGGCAGGAGGGCCGCGTGCCCGGCCACGACGTCGTCGAGCGCGGGGTCGAGGTCCGCGTCGAGGTCGGTCGAGCGCAGCACCACCCCCTCGGCGACGGCCCCCGCGCCGGGGGCGCCCACCTCCACCTCGACGTCGCGCGTGTCCAGGGCCGCGACGGCGCGCCGCGCCTGACCGAGGTTCCACCCCGTCCACCACCTGAGGTCCGCCACGGTGGCGGGCCCGAACGCCTCCAGCCAGGCGCGGGCGAGCTCGACGCGCGCGGCGTCCTCGTCCAGGTCCGGGATGCCGTCGGGGAACCAGTCGCTCATCGGCGACCACACGTGCCGCGGCGACGACCAGGCACCCCGCGGCTCACCACGCACGACGGCGCCCTCGGCGGACAGCAGGGACAACAGCGGCGACGTCATGGTGCGCCGCACGTCCCACGCCTTGTCGCTGGTGGGCAGGAAGGCGGTCCGCAGCAGGGGCGCCGCCCTCGACAGCTCCGCGCCGTCGAGCGGGCCGGCGGCCAGGGCCGCGTGCACCTGCGCCTCGGCCGCCGCGAGCAGCGCCTCCGGATCCTCGACGAGGGGGTCGGTCGGCAGCGTCGCCAGCTCCTTGAGCAGCCGCGCGCGCAGCCGCCGGCCGACGGCCGCGGACGCCGCGGCGTGCACCACCGGCACGGTCTCGCGCGGCACGACGAACATCGTGCGGCGCATCCCCAGCACCTTGACGAGGCTGCGTCGCACGAACAGCGCGTCGCGCACGTCGTCGAGCGTGACGCCCCTTGTCCGCGCGAGCACCGCGAGGTGCACGCTGGGCGCGTCCGTGGCGTGCAGCGCGACCAGCCGGCGGGTGACGTCCTCCGGGGACCGGGCCGCCGGGCCGCCTCCGGGCCCCTCGACACCGAGCGCGAGCTGCCGCACGACCAGGCGCCGCCGGCGCTGCTCCCCCGTGATCCGCACCCGCCCATCATGGGTCGCGCCACCCACACGCGCGCCCGCCCCGGGCGCCAGGACCGTCCGAGCCCGTTCCCAGGCAACGCTCAGAGCCCGGTCGCACACTGAAGCCATGAGCGCACCCGAGGCACGCCTCGTCGTCGTGGACGACGAGCCCAACATCCGCGAGCTGCTGTCCACCTCCCTGCGGTTCGCGGGGTTCGAGGTGCACGCGGCCGGCGACGGCAACGGGGCGCTACAGCTCGTCCGCGACGTCGAGCCCGACCTGGTCGTGCTCGACGTGATGCTGCCCGACATGGACGGCTTCACCGTGACCCGCCGCATGCGCTCCACGGGCCGCCACACCCCCGTGCTGTTCCTCACCGCCCGCGACGACACGCAGGACAAGGTGCAGGGGCTCACCGTCGGCGGCGACGACTACGTCACCAAGCCGTTCAGCCTGGAGGAGGTCGTGGCCCGCATCCGCGCCGTGCTGCGCCGCACCCACGCGGGCGAGCCCGAGGACGATGCCGTCCTGCGCGTCGGCGACCTGGAGCTCGACGAGGACTCGCACGAGGTGCGTCGCGCCGGCGTGGAGATCGACCTCTCCCCCACCGAGTTCAAGCTGCTGCGCTACCTCATGCTGAACGCGGGCCGCGTCCTGTCCAAGGCGCAGATCCTCGACCACGTGTGGCAGTACGACTGGGGCGGCGACGCCAACATCGTCGAGTCCTACATCTCGTACCTGCGCCGCAAGATCGACAACCTCACCGTCACCGGCCCCGACGGCGAGGACGTCGCACTGCCTCCCCTCATCCACACCAAGCGCGGCGTGGGCTACCTGCTCCGGGCGCCGCAGACGCGATGACGGCCCCCACGCCCGGCGCCCCGGGGACCGCGGACGCGACGCCGGAGGCGGCCCCCGCCGCTCCCGGCGCGACGGCGGACGGCCGGGCCCTGCCCGCCGACCCGCGGTCGGCCGCGACGCCGCACCCCGCCCCGGGCCCGGGGACGCCCTCCGGGGCGGGCCCCGCCCGGTCGCGGCGCTGGTCGTGGGTCGAGCGGCTGCCGCTGCGCACCCGGCTCGTCGTGATCACCGTGCTGGTGCTGGCGGCGGGGCTGATCCTGGCCGCGGTCGTCACCCGGACGGTGGTCTCCGACTACCTGGTGCAGCAGACCAACGAGCAGCTCCGGCAGTCGGCGAAGAGCGTCGCCAGCCTGGCGGTCAGCCAGCCCCCCGAGGCCGAGCCGCGGCTCCCGACCGAGTACTTCGTGTCCATCCACGACGCCGACGGGAACACCGACGGGGATCCTTACGCCTGGTCGCACAACCTCGAGAAGTACGGCACCCCGGACCTCCCCACCGAGAGCCTCTCCGACGTCGCCGCCCGCAAGGCCCAGCCGTTCACCGTCGGGTCGTCCGGCGGCACCGACCCGGCGCAGTGGCAGGCCGTCGGCTTCGTGAACCTCTCCACGCAGCAGTCGGTGTACGTCGCGCTGCCGCTCGCCGGCGTGCAGCAGACGGTCTCCTACCTCACGCGCTCGCTGCTGTTCTCGGCGCTCGGCATCGTGCTGCTCGGCGGCGCCATCTCGTTCGTCCTGGTGCACCGGTCGCTGCGGCCGCTGCGGGAGATCGAGGCCACGGCGGCGGAGATCGCCGCGGGCGACCTGTCCCAGCGCGTCCCGGAGCGGCCGGCGTCGACCGAGGTGGGCTCGCTGTCCGCCTCGCTGAACACGATGCTGGCGCAGATCGAGCGGGCCTTCTCCGCCCAGGAGGAGTCCGAGCGGCGCATGCGCCGGTTCGTCTCGGACGCCAGCCACGAGCTGCGCACCCCGCTGGCCACGGTCAAGGGCTACGGCGAGCTGTACCGGATGGGCGCCCTCGACACGCCCGACAAGGTCGACGACACCATGGAGCGCATCGAGGACTCGGCGCGCCGCATGAGCACGCTGGTCAACGACCTCCTCGTCCTCGCCCGCCTCGACGAGGGCCGCCCGATGCGCCGCGAGCCCGTGCACCTGGTGACGATGGCGCGCGACGCCGCCCAGGACCTGCACGCCCTGGACCCGACGCGCGAGGTCGGCGTGACGGGCCTGGTCCCCGGCACCGCCCCGCCGGCGGACCTGGTCGTGACCGGGGACGCCGACCGCCTGCGTCAGGTCCTCACCAACCTCGTGGGCAACGTGGCGCGGCACACACCGGCCGGCTCGCCGGCCGAGGTCGCGGTGGGCCGGGCGCCCGACGGCGCGGCCGTGCTCGAGGTCCGCGACCACGGCGCCGGCATCACGCCGGAGCAGGCGAAGCGCGTGTTCGAGCGGTTCTACCGCGCGGACTCCTCGCGCAACCGCGGGTCCGGGGGCTCCGGGCTGGGCATGGCGATCGTCGCCGCGATCGTCGGCGCCCACCAGGGTCACGTGTCCGTGGCCGAGACCCCCGGCGGCGGGATGACGGTGCGAGTTCTGCTCCCGGCGGCGGACGGCTACGATGGCGCGTCGTCCTCGTCCGCCTGAACGGGATACCGGTCCGGTGAGCCTCGACCGCGCTGCGGTGTCGCCGTGCGGTCGTACTCTGGCGAGGAGGACAGTCCGAGTCCGGCGACCGAAGGTCTGATTGCGATGGGCGTCATGAGCGCCGACGCGCCCCAGTGGTTCCTCTCCGCGTTCGTCCGCACCTGCCACGGGGCGGGCGCCACGGCCGACGAGGCGGAGATCCGAGCCGTCGGGGAGGACCTCCTTGAGCGGTGGTCCGCCCCGGACCGGCGCTTCCACAACCTGCGCCACCTGGCCGACGTCCTGCACCGCGTGGACGAGCTGTCCCAGGAGACGCACGAGCCCGACCTCGTGCGGCTCGCGGCCTGGTACCACGGCGCCGTCTTCGACGCGACGCGCAAGGTCGCCCAGGCGACGCAGGGCGGCGAGCAGACCACGGTCAGCGCGAACCTCGCGCGCACGCAGCTCACGGAGCTCGGCCTGCCGGCCGTCGCGGTCCAGCGCACCGCGCGCCTCGTCGACTCCATCGACCGTCACAAGCCGCTGCCCGACGACGTCGACTCCGCGGTGCTGAACGACGCCGACCTGGCGATGCTGGCGTCGGAGCCGCAGCGCTACAAGGAGTACATGGCGAACGTGCGGGCCGAGTACTCGCACATCCCGCTGGCGGACTACCTCGACGCCCGCATCCGCGTGCTGCAGAAGCTGCTGCAGCGCCCGTCCCTGTACCGCAGCCCGATGGGCGCGGCGTGGGAGGAGCCGGCGCGGCAGAACCTCGACGGCGAGCTGCACCGCCTCCTCAAGGAGCGCCGCCTGCTGCCTCCGGAGACCGTCGCGCCGTCCGCTTCCTGAGCCGGCCCGGCCGGGGCCTTCCACAGCCTGTGGACGACGGCGGCCGCCCGTCCCCCACGCTCCGTAGCGTCGTCGTCGGCAACCCCGGTCGGGGTCCGACGACGAAGGAGGACACGTGCGGTACGAGGTCGACAGCGAGCGGGTCGCGCAGGCGAGCGCGGCGGTGAACGGGTCCGTGGCGGCGATCCGCTCCGAGGTGGGGGCGATGATGCGGCACCTGCAGGACCTGCAGTCCAGCTGGCACGGCGGCGCGGCGACGCAGTTCGCCGGCGTCATGGGCCAGTGGCAGGCCACCCAGACCCAGGTCGAGGCGGCGCTCGACGCGGTGACGGCGGCCCTGTCGTCGGCGTCCCGCACCTACGCGGACGCCGAGGCCCAGGCCACCCGGCTCTTCGCCGCCCGCTGACCGGCGAGGCGCCCGGGGACGACGACGGCGGCCGGCCACCCCTCGCGGGGTGACCGGCCGCCGTCGTGCGTCAGCGCGTGGGCGCCGGCTCAGGCTGGCTGGATCAGAAGTCCATGCCGCCCATGCCGCCGTCGCCACCCGGGGCGGCCGCGGCCGGCTCCGGCTTGTCCGCCACGACGGCCTCGGTGGTGAGGAACAGCGCGGCGATCGACGCGGCGTTCTGCAGCGCCGAGCGCGTGACCTTGACCGGGTCGTTGACGCCCGCGGCCAGCAGGTCCTCGTACACGCCGGTCGCGGCGTTGAGGCCGTGACCCGAGGTGAGGTTGCGGACCTTCTCCGCCACGACGCCGCCCTCGAGGCCGGCGTTCACGGCGATCTGCTTGAGCGGGGCGTCGATCGCGGCACGCACGATCTGCGCACCGGTCGCCTCGTCGCCCTCGAGCTCCAGCTTCGGGAACGCGGCGGCACCGGCCTGGATCAGCGCGACGCCACCACCGGCGACGATGCCCTCCTCGACCGCGGCCTTGGCGTTGCGGACGGCGTCCTCGATGCGGTGCTTGCGCTCCTTGAGCTCCACCTCGGTGGCCGCACCGGCCTTGATGACGGCCACGCCGCCGGCCAGCTTGGCGAGGCGCTCCTGCAGCTTCTCGCGGTCGTAGTCGGAGTCCGACTTCTCGATCTCGGAGCGGATCTGGTTGACGCGGCCCGAGATGAGCTCGGCGTCGCCCGCACCCTCGACGATCGTGGTCTCGTCCTTGGTCACGACGACCTTACGCGCCTGGCCCAGCAGGTCCAGGGTCGCGTTCTCCAGCTTGAGGCCGACGGTCTCGGTGATGACCTGGCCGCCGGTGAGGATCGCGATGTCCTGCAGCATGGCCTTGCGACGGTCGCCGAAGCCCGGGGCCTTGACGGCGACGGACTTGAAGGTGCCGCGGATCTTGTTGAGCACCAGGGTGGCCAGGGCCTCGCCCTCGACGTCCTCGGCGATGATCAGCAGCGAGCGACCGGCCTTCATGACCTGGTCGAGCACCGGCAGCATGTCCTTGACGTTCGAGATCTTCGACTCGACGATCAGGACGTACGGGTCCTCGAGGACGGCCTCCTGGCGCTCCGGGTCCGTCTCGAAGTAGCGGGCGAGGAAGCCCTTGTCGAAGCGCATGCCCTCGGTGAGCTCGAGCTCGAGGCCGAAGGTGTTCGACTCCTCGACGGTGATGACGCCTTCCTTGCCCACCTTGTCGAGGGCCTCGGCGATGAGCTCGCCGATGGAGGTGTCGCCGGCCGAGATGGCGGCCGTGGCGGCGATCTGGTCCTTGGTCTCGATCTCGACCGCGGCGTTGAGCAGCTGCTCGGTGACGGCCTCGACGGCCTTCTCGATGCCGCGCTTGACGGCGATCGGGTTGGCGCCGGCGGCGACGACGCGCAGGCCCTCGCGCACGAGCGCCTGGGCGAGCACGGTGGCGGTGGTGGTGCCGTCACCCGCGACGTCGTCGGTCTTCTTGGCGACCTCCTTGACGAGCTCCGCGCCGATCTTCTCGAACGGGTCCTCGAGCTCGATCTCCTTGGCGATGGAGACACCGTCGTTGGTGATCGTGGGGGCGCCCCACTTCTTGTCCAGGACGACGTTGCGGCCCTTGGGGCCGAGCGTGACCTTGACGGTGTCGGCGAGCTGGTTGAGCCCGCGCTCCATGCTCCGACGAGCTTCCTCGTCGAACGCGATGATCTTGGCCATGGGGACTGATCCTCCGCTGGTGGCTGAGATGGCCGGCCGGTGCCCGCGACGGACGACCCACCCCCGCGGCGTTCAGGTCACGCGCGCACGGAGGGTCTCACCGAACGACCCGAATGCTTCACCCGCGGCCCGAGAGAACGCCGCCCCGGGGGGCGGCTGTCACTCGACGACCGAGAGTGCTAAGCCATTATTGGCACTCTCGGGTGGCGAGTGCAAGACGTTCGCCGAGGGCGTGCAACGCCCCGGGCACGACGAAGGCCGGCGCCCCGTCCGCGTCCCTGCGGTCGGTGGCGCCGGCCTTTCGTGCGGTGACCTGCGCGAGGTGTCCCCCGTGTCGGCCTGCCCGCGAGGTCAGAGCGGGCGGACCTGCTCGGCCTGCGGACCCTTCTGCCCCTGTCCGACCTCGAACTCGACGCTCTGTCCTTCGTCCAGGCTGCGGTAGCCGTCGCTCTGGATGGCGCTGTAGTGGACGAACAGGTCCTGCCCGCCTGCGGTCGGGGTGATGAACCCGTACCCCTTCTCCGAGTTGAACCACTTGACGGTGCCCTGGGCCATGAACTTCTCCTTGTGCTGCTCGGCCGCAGGGCAGGCACCCCACGGTGAGGGGGAGCCTAGTAGCGGCCGCCGAGGCAAGGGAAGCACCGATGTCCGGAATGTCGGCATCCGAGGTGTCGGCACCCAGGGCGGCGCGTCAGCCGACCGGGGTCTTGAGCACCACCCACACGGCCTCGGGGCTCGCGGAGACGTCGTCCGACTCCTGCACGTTCGCCGGGTCGACGCCGAGCGCGTCGGCGACGGCGCTGGCGGTGTCCGCGCGGTCCGCGCCGTACAGGACGGTGCTGTCGTCGTACGCCCCCGCCAGCGCGTCCGGCACGTTCGCCGCCGCGACGTCGGTGAAGCCCTTGGTCGTGAGGGCGCCCTGGCCCGCGGCCGCCTGGCCGCCGCCCGCGCCGTCGTTGAACACCAGGACCGGCGCCTCGAGGTTCGCCGACGACGGGTCCCCCGGCAGCTCGGTGGCGGCGTCGGACTCGCCGTCGGCGGGCTCGTCGTCCGCCGGCTCGTCGCTCGCGTCGTCCGCCGGAGCGTCCTCGGCCTCGGCGTCCTTCGACTCGCTCGCCTTCGGCTCGTCGGCGCCGGCCCCGGCGGTCTGCTCCGCCGCGGGCGGCGTCTTGGGGCCGCCGTCGGACAGGAACGACACGACGCCGACGGCGATCCCGGCGAAGATGACGGCGACCAGCAGGAACGGCCACACCGAGCTCCACCCGCTCCGCGGCTCACGATGCACGCCGACCGGAGTGCCCTCGGGCCCGCGGACGTCGAACTCGTCGGGCGGGTAGGAGTAATGGCTCTTGCTCACGGCGGACAGGGTAGCCGTTCCGGGCGCCCGCCCGTCCAGGGCGCTCCCAGCAACTCGCTGGCCTGCCCCTGCACGTGCGAGCGGTGCGTCGTCAGCCCTGGCCGTCCGACAGGCGCCGCGCCGAGCGGGCCCGCTGGCGCGTGGAGCGCATGCGCCGCAGCCGCTTGACGAGCATCGGGTCGTGCGCGAGGGCGGCGGGCGAGTCGATGAGGGCGTTCAGCACCTGGTAGTAGCGCGTCGCGGACAGCCCGAAGAGCTCGCGCACCGCCTGCTCCTTCGCCCCGGCGTACTTCCACCACTGCCGCTCGAAGGCGAGGATCTCGCGGTCACGGTCGGTGAGGTCGCCCTCGGCCGACGTCGCGGCCTGCTCGGCCGCCGTCGTGCCCGACGCCTCCGGGTCCGGCTGGACCTCTTGGACCAAGATCTCGCTCATGGCGTCCCAGTATGGCGCCTCCGCCCCACGTCCCCGACGACGTCGCCCCGCGCGCCGCGATCCCACGACCGGGTGCGCTAGCGTCGCGGCGTGGAGACAGATCTGGAGACGACGAGCACCCGGCCGCCCCTCGACCAGGTCATGGCCCCCGACTGGGCGGCGGCACTGGCCGACGTCGAGCCGCAGGTCCACGCCATGGGCGACTTCCTGCGCGCGGAGGTCGCGGCGGGCCGCACGTACCTGCCGGAGGGGCCGAACATCTTCGCGGCGTTCTCGCGCCCCCTCGCGGACGTGCGCGTCCTCGTCGTCGGGCAGGACCCGTACCCCACGCCCGGGCACCCGATGGGCCTGTCCTTCTCGGTCCAGCCGCAGGTGCGGCCGGTGCCCAAGTCGCTGGTGAACATCTACACGGAGCTCGCCGAGGACGTCGGCGTCCCCACGCCGTCGAACGGTGACCTGCGCCCCTGGGCCGACCAGGGCGTCATGCTGCTCAACCGCGTGCTCACCGTGCGGCCCGGCACCCCCGCCTCGCACCGCGGGAAGGGCTGGGAGCAGGTCACCGAGGCCGCGATCAAGGCGCTCGTCGCGCGGGGCGGCCCGCTCGTCGCGATCCTCTGGGGGCGGGACGCCGCGTCGCTCAAGCCGTGGCTGGGCGACGTCCCCACCGTGGAGAGCGCCCACCCCAGCCCGCTGTCCGCGTACCGCGGCTTCTTCGGGTCGCGACCGTTCTCCCGGGTCAACGCGCTGCTCGAGGCCCAGGGCGGGGCGCCCGTGGACTGGCGCCTGGCCTGACCGGCGCTCCCCCGCGGCGCCGCCCACGCCGTCGCCCCGAGCACCCGCCGCGCGCGGAGGGGCACAATGGCGGACGTGACCACGCAGGCACCCACCACGAACCCTGACGGCACGACCCCCCGGACGAGCGCCCCCACGTGGGCGCGGTACGTCGCGATCGGCGACTCGTTCACCGAGGGGCTGTGGGACCCCTACCCGTTCGACGACGGCTCCCCCGCCCCCGCCGGCACGGAGTCCGCGGCGAAGCAGCGCGGCTGGGCCGACCGCCTCGCCGACGCCCTCGCCGCCCGGCGCGCCGCCGCCGGCGAGACGTTCGAGTACGCGAACCTCGCGATCCGTGGGCGGCTGCTGCGCCACATCCTGGACGAGCAGGTGGACGTCGCCCTGGCGATGCAGCCCGACCTGGTCTCCTTCGTCGGCGGCGGCAACGACATCCTGCGCCCGCAGGCCGACGTCGACGTGCTCTCCGCCCGCCTGGAGCAGGGCGTCGCGAAGGTCCGCGCGACGGGAGCCGACGTGCTGCTCGGCACGGGGTTCAAGGCGGGGGCCGGCCTGAGCTGGACCCGTGGGCGCGTGGGCCAGTACAACGCCAACATCTGGACCATCGCCCGCAAGCACGGCGCGCACGTGCTCGACCTGTGGGGCCTCGACCCGCTGTTCGACCTGCGCATGTGGTCCGACGACCGCATCCATCTCACCCCGGAGGGCCACCGCCGCGTCGCGGACGCCGGCCTGGTCGGCCTCGGCCTCGAGCCCGACGACGCCGACTACGGCGTCGCGCTCGACCCCCTGCCGCCGCAGGCGTTCGTGGAGCGGGCGCGCGCCAACGCGCAGTGGGCGCGCACGCACGTCGTGCCGTGGGTGCAGCGCCGCATCCGGCACACGTCCAGCGGCGACGGCCGGCCCCCCAAGTGGGCCGAGCCCACGCCGTGGCCGACCGCCGGTGCCGCCGACGACGCCCGCTGACGGCACGTCCCGACGCGGAGGAACGACGAAGGGGCGGACCCACCGGGTCCGCCCCTTCGTCGTGCCCGGCCGTCGCACCGGGCGGATGGAGCCGCCTGTCGGATTCGAACCGACGACCTTCCGTTTACAAGACGGGAGCTCTACCAGCTGAGCTAAGGCGGCGGGAGCGCGGCACAGCCTACCGGGAGGGGCAGGCCGCGCCGCGCGCCACGGGTCAGCCCTTGGCGGCCGCGTCCACGGCCTGCTGGAGGGCGGACGGGTCGTTCCAGTTCGACACGACGGTGTCGTCGACCAGCACGTACGGGGTGCCGGTGAAGCCCTCGTTCTTCTGGATCTCCGTCGTGGCCGAGAAGACGTACTGCCCGAAGGTCTCGCGCGCGGTGCCGTCCTCGATGGCCTTCGCCACGTCCGCGGGCGCACCGGCGTCCTCGGCGTAGCCCGCGAGCTGCTCGTCCGTCAGCCCCTGGGTATTCTCCGCCGGCTGGTTCGTGAAGAGCGCCGCGTGGAACGCGGGGAACGCCTCGGGCGCCTGGTCGGCCACGTAGGCCGCCGCGGACGCCGAGCGGGTCGAGTACTCGGTGCCCTGCGACGCGCGGTCGAGGATCGAGATCGGGTGGTAGACGACGGTCGCGTCGCCGGCCGCCACCATCTCGTCGATGGTGTCCGCGTTGGTCTGCTCGAACTGGCCGCAGACGGGGCACATGTAGTCGAGGTAGACGTCGATCACGGGCGCGTCCGCGTTCTCCGTGCCGGCCGCGCCGTCCTTGCCGACCGGGATGCCGCCGTCGGGCTGCGCCGTCGAGGGCATCGTGACGTCCGCCAGGGGGACGTCGTCGACGTTCTTCTTCGCGCCCTGCTGCAGGATCACCCACACCACGACACCGAGGGCGACGAGCGCGACGGCGAGCACGGAGAGGGTGATGATCCGGTTGCGGCGGTCGCGCTGCTGCTCCTTCTCGCGGAGGGCGAGCGCCTCGGCGCGGGCGGCGTCGCGGCGCTCGGCCTTCGACATGTTCGGGTTCTTCGACATCGTGTCCTCGAGGTCCTCGGGGGATCGGGGCGGCGGCGCGGCAGCGCCGGACGGGGCGAAGCCTACCCGCGCCACCTGGGCACCCACCGGGGAGCGGCGCAGGTCAGCGAGCGGTCCTCGTCACAGCACCACGGGCGGGCCGGTCAGGGGCCACCAGTCGATGGTCGGGCTGCCGAGCACGGGGGCGAGGAGCAGCGCGGTGGCCGCCAGGCAGACCCCCACCAGCACGGCGGCCCCGATCTTCCCCGGCGCGATCCGGGCCAGGAGGGTGCGACCGCCCTCGCGCGCGGTGCCGCCGGCGGGTCCGAACCAGGTGGCCAGCAGCGCGACGACCATCACCCCCGCCAGCACGCCGTTGAACACGACGTCCTCGTTCATCCCGCCCTGGGAGCGTGCCTCCAGGTCGGCGCGCGGCAGCACGATGAGGTGCCCCGCGCCGAACAGCCACCAGCCGGCCAGCAGGGTCAGCAGCCCGGCGCACGCGCCGACGAGCACCGCGGGGACCGCTCCGAGCACGCCCATGAACGCGTGCCACGGGAACAGCAGCGTGCCGACCACGCCGTCCGAGCCGCGGACGCCCTTGTGCTCACGGCGCCGGTGCAGCGCGTCGCCCGACGTCGCGACCGTGCGGCACGCGAGCACCAGCACGACGAGGGCGGCGAAGCCGATCAGGGGCCGGGTGGCCGCGAGCGCCACGAGCACCAGCCCGACGGCGAACGCGGAGCCCGAGCGCTTGGGGTGCACGGGCCGCACGTAGGGCCCGGGCGGCTCGGGGGCGAGGGGCATCTCCTCGACGAGCTGGTCGTACCCCTTGTAGCGGACGTCGCCGACGGGGATGGCGCGGGTCGCGCCGTCCTGGGCCTGGAGGCGGTCGCGCTCGAGGGCCGTCATCGTCTGGGTGGGGTCCTCGGGGTCGAGCGACTCCGGCGCGACGGCGACCGCGCCGGTGGCGGCCGGCGGCGGGGGCGGCGGCGGGACCGCGGGGACGGCGCCGGTCGAGGCGGGGGCGAACGAAGCGGGCGGTGCGGCCGGCGCGGGCGGGTCCGCGGCCGCCACGACCTGCGTGGGCAGCCCCACCCGCTGGGTCTCGGCCGACTGCGCGATCCGTTGCGTGGCGTCGGGAGAGGCCCACGGGTCCGGTGCGCCGCCCAGGGCGTCGTCGAGGTCGCGGCGCAGCGCCTTCGCCACCTCGGTGGGTCCCCAGCGCAGGGCGGGGTCGGCCTGGAGCGCGCCGGCGAGCGCCCGCGCGGTGCGGGCGGGCACGCCGACCAGGTCGGGCCGCCCCTCCCGGGAGCGGCGCAGCACGAGCTCGGTGGGTCGCACGCCGAACGGCGAGCGGCCGGTCGCGGCGAACGCGAGGAGCGCGGCCCAGCTCCACCAGTCGGTCTCGGCGACGGGCGCGCCGCCGTCGAGCAGCTCCGGGGCGATGTAGCCGGGCGTGCCCATGACGAAGCCGGCGGACGTGGTCCGGGCGTCGCCGGGGCCCTGCGCGATGCCGAAGTCGATCAGCACGGGGCCCTGGGCGGTGATCATGACGTTGGACGGCTTGAGGTCGCGGTGCACGACGCCGGCGTCGTGCACGGCCTCCAGCGCGTCGGCGAGCTGGTCGGCCAGGGAGAAGACGTCGGCGGCGTCGAGCGGGCCGCGCTCGTCGACCTCCTCCTCCAGCGTCACGCCGTCCACCAGCTCGGTCACGACGAACGCGTACGGGCCCTCGAGCTCGGCGTCGAGCACCTGCGCGACGGCGGGGTGGCGCAGGCGCTGCAGGGACGCGGCCTCGCGCCGCAGCCGCTCGCGGCCGGCGGGGTCGGCGTCGACGTGCGCGTGCAGCACCTTGAGCGCGACGGCGTTCCCGCCGCCGTCGACGGCCTCGTAGACCGCGCCCATCGCGCCGCTGCCGAGCGGCCGCACGACGGTGTACCCGCCGACCTCGGCGCCCTCGGCGAGGCCGCCGTCGCGGGTCCGCCGCACGGCGGGGGCAGCGGGCGGCGGGGCCGACGACGCACCCGGCACCGGGGCCCGCCCCGGGACCTGCATCTCGTCGACCTCTCCCATGGGCCACACCGTAGTCGTCCCGCCATCCCCCGGCGCGCCGTGCCGCGCGGGTCCCGGGCAGGTTCCGGGCAGGTCGCGGGGCCTCGCGCCCGCGGTCGCCGTGGCGGTCCCCTGGCGGTGCCGTGGCGGACGAGGTCCGGTCCCGTCGGGGGCGCAGCGGGGCGAGGCGAGGACCGTCTCGGTACCCTGTCCCTCGGGGGCGTTGTTCGACGCAGTGCTACCGAATCCTTGGAGAGAGGTCCGTTGACAGGCAAAGGATCGTCAAGCAGCCATCACGGGGACGACGGTTACGACCTCGTCGTCGTCGCCAACCGGCTCCCGGTCGACTTCACCGTCGACGCCGACGGAGAGGTGGACTGGCAGCGTTCGCCCGGAGGGCTGGTCACCGCTCTCGAGCCCGTGATGCGGGAGGCGGAGGGCGCGTGGGTCGGCTGGTCCGGCGCCCCGGACCTCGAGCACGAGCCGTTCGAGGCCGACGGCATGCTGCTGGTGCCGGTCACGCTCAGCGCCCCGGAGATCGAGCGGTACTACGAGGGGTTCTCCAACGACACCCTCTGGCCGCTGTACCACGACGTCATCTCGCCGCCCACCTACCACCGCCAGTGGTGGGACGCGTACCGCCGGGTCAACCGCCGGTTCGCGGAGGCCGCGGCCGCGCAGGCGGCGAAGAACGCCGTCGTGTGGGTGCACGACTACCAGCTCCAGCTGGTGCCCAAGATGCTCCGCGAGCTGCGGCCCGACCTGCGCATCGGCTTCTTCGACCACATCCCGTTCCCCGCGGTCGAGCTGTTCCAGCAGCTGCCGTGGCGCACGCAGATCGTCGAGGGCCTGCTCGGCGCCGACCTCATCGGCTTCCAGCGCGGCGGCGACGCGTCGAACTTCGTGCGGTCGGTGCGCCGGCTCACCAAGCACACCACCCGCGGTCCGATCATCACCGTGGCGGACGAGGACGGCGGCCCCTCGCGGCACGTGCGGGCGGCCGCGTTCCCGATCTCGATCGACTCCCACCACTTCGACGCGCTCGCCCGCGAGCCGGAGGTGCAGGCGCGGGCGAAGGAGATCCGCGCCGACCTGGGGGACCCGCAGATCATGATGCTGGGCGTCGACCGCCTCGACTACACCAAGGGCATCCGGCACCGCATCAAGGCGTACGGGGAGCTGCTGCAGGACGGCCGCCTCGACGTCGAGCACGCCACGCTGGTGCAGGTGGCCAGCCCCAGCCGCGAGAACGTGGGCGCCTACCAGGACCTGCGCGAGCACGTCGAAGGACTCGTGGGCCGCATCAACGGCGAGTTCGGCGAGCTCGGGCACTCGGCCATCCACTACCTCCACCACTCCTACCCGCCCGACGAGATGGCCGCCCTGTACCTCGCGGCCGACGTCATGCTCGTGACGTCCCTGCGCGACGGCATGAACCTCGTGGCGAAGGAGTACATCGCGGCGCGGTCGGACGAGCAGGGCGTGCTGGTGCTCAGCGAGTTCACGGGCGCGGCCGACGAGCTCGCCCCCGGGCCGCTCCTGGTCAACCCGCACGACATCGACGGCATGAAGGACACCATCGTCGCCGCCGCCCACATGCCGCCGCGGGAGCAGCGCCGCCGCATGCGCCGGCTGCGGCGCAAGGTGATGGCCGACGACGTCGCCAAGTGGTCCCAGACGTTCCTCGGCGTGCTCACCGCCATGCCGCCGCGGAGCAGCCACGGGTGAACGGGACCTCGGAGAACGGGACCTCGGAGAACGAGCCCATGGGGAACGAGCCGCGGGTGGACGAGCCACCGGTGCCCGGCGCGCACGACGACGCCCTCGCCGCGGTGCTCGCGTTCGCGGGCCCGCCCGACCTGGCGACGCGGCGGTGCGTACGGCTGGTCGCGCTGGACTTCGACGGGACGCTGGCGCCGCTGGTCGACGACCCGTCGGCGTCGGCCATGACGCCCGCCGCGCGGGCCGCGGTGGACCGGCTCGCCGGCCTCGCCGCCCGGCCGGCCGCGGGCGACGGCGACGAGCTGCAGCTCGCGCTCGTCTCCGGCCGCAACCTCACGGACCTGGCCGCCCGCTCGGGGGTGCCCGCCGGCACCTACCTCGTGGGCAGCCACGGCGCGGAGACCGGCCGGGTCACCGCGCACGGCGTCGACGCCGTGCCGCTCCAGCTCACGTCCGAGCAGCAGGAGGCCCTCGGGCGCCTGCGTGAGGGGCTGCAGGACGCCGTCGACGGCCGGCGCGGCGCCTGGGTCCAGGACAAGCCGAGCGCCGCCGTCCTGCACACCCGGCTGAGCGACCCGGAGGACGCGCGCGCCGCGGTCGCCGACGCGGACGCCGTGGCCCGGCGGCTCGGCCTGCACGCCATGCACGGCAAGGACGTCGTCGAGATCGCCGTCGTGCACACCTCCAAGGGGATCGCCGTCGACCGGCTGCGCGAGCAGCTGGAGGAGGCCGACGACGTCCGCGCGCTGGTGCTCTACGCCGGCGACGACACCACGGACGAGGCCGCGTTCGCGGTGCTCGGGCCGGACGACCTCGGCGTCAAGGTGGGCCCCGGACCCACCGTCGCCGGGCACCGGGTCGCGGACGCGGACGCGCTGGCGGCCCTCCTCGAGCGCCTCGCCGACGCCCTCGACGGCTGACCGGCCGGGGTCCGTGGGTCGCTGACCTGGGACGTGTCATGGGTCACGTCCGGGGCATGTACGATCATCGCGGCGCACCGGGTCCCAGCCCTCCGGGCAGGGCTCGCGCGCAGGACAACAGAATGTGTCACCGCCGACACGCCTTTCGTGAAAGCGCTACGGCACCCACCCACAACGGATCGTCCGGCACGTACCTGCCGGTGGAGAGGGAAGCAACCATGGCTACGGTCACTTTCGACCACGCGACGCGCGTCTACCCGGGCACCGAGCGCCCGGCTGTCGACCAGCTCAACCTGCACGTCGAGGACGGCGAGTTCCTCGTCCTCGTGGGCCCCTCGGGCTGCGGCAAGTCCACCTCGCTGCGCATGCTCGCCGGCCTGGAGGACGTCAACGGTGGCAGCATCCTCATCGGCGACCGCGACGTCACGGACGTCCAGCCGAAGGACCGCGACATCGCGATGGTGTTCCAGAACTACGCGCTCTACCCCCACATGTCCGTCGCGGACAACATGGGCTTCGCGCTGAAGATCGCCGGCACCCCCAAGGCCGAGATCCGCCAGCGCGTCGAGGAGGCCGCGAAGATCCTCGACCTCACCGAGTACCTGGACCGCAAGCCGAAGGCGCTCTCCGGCGGTCAGCGTCAGCGTGTCGCCATGGGCCGCGCCATCGTGCGCCAGCCGCAGGTGTTCCTCATGGACGAGCCGCTGTCGAACCTCGACGCCAAGCTCCGCGTCCAGACCCGTACGCAGATCGCGTCGCTCCAGCGTCGCCTCGGCGTCACGACCGTGTACGTCACGCACGACCAGACCGAGGCGCTGACCATGGGCGACCGCATCGCGGTCCTCAAGAGCGGTCTGCTGCAGCAGGTCGGCACGCCGCGCGAGATGTACGACACGCCGGCCAACGTCTTCGTCGCGGGCTTCATCGGCTCGCCGGCGATGAACATCGCCACCTTCAAGGTGGACGACGGCGTGGCGCACGTCGGCCCCGCCCGCGTGCCCCTGGAGCGCGAGGTCGTGTCGCAGCTCACCGAGGCCGACGGCGGCAAGGTCACCATCGGCTTCCGCCCGGAGTCGCTCGACATCGTCTCCGAGGCCGACAGCAACGCGATCCCGGTCCTCGTGAACCTCGTCGAGGAGCTCGGCTCCGACGCGTTCGTCTACGGCACCCTCGTCGGCGAGTTCGCCGAGGACGCCGAGGTCCGTTCGGGCGCCGGCGAGAACCAGGTCATCGTGCGCATCGACCCGCGCGACGTCCCGATGAAGGGCGACAAGATCCACGTCGCCATCAAGCCGGGCAAGGCGCACGTCTTCTCGGCCGCCACGGGCAACCGCCTGGGCTGACCCGCGTCAGACGAAGGGGCGGGTCCGGCTGCTGCCGGGCCCGCCCTTCGTCTACGCTGACATGCGCTCGTCGTCATGGCGGGTGCTCTCGAGGTGGGGATGACCGTGGAGACCGAACAGCTGCAGATCACGTCGGCGACGCCGGACTCCGCGCTGCTCGACCTGCCGTGGCGCACCCCGCTGGCCGAGTGGCCGGCGGACGTCCTGGCCGCGCTCCCCCGCGGTATCTCGCGGCACGTCGTGCGGTTCGTGCGCCTCGACGGCCGCGTGCTCGCCATCAAGGAGATCAGCGAGTCCGTCGCGTTCCGCGAGTACGAGCTGCTGCGCCAGCTGCGCAAGCTCGAGATCCCGTCCGTGCGGCCGGTGGGCGTCGTCACCGGGCGGCGCGACGACGCCGGAGAGCCGCTCGAGGCGGCTCTCGTCACCGAGCACCTGGCCTTCTCCCTGCCCTATCGCGCGGTGTTCAGCCAGGCCCTGCGTCCCGACACCGCGTCGCGCCTCATCGACGCGCTCGCCGTCCTGCTGGTGCGCGTGCACCTCGTCGGCTTCTACTGGGGCGACGTCTCCCTGTCGAACACGCTGTTCCGGCGCGACGCCCACCAGTTCGCGGCCTACCTGGTCGACGCCGAGACGGGCGACCTGCACCGCGAGCTGTCCCGCGGCCAGCGCGAGTACGACGTCGACCTGGCCCGCACCAACATCATCGGCGAGCTGATGGACCTCGCGGCGGGCGAGCTGCTCGACGCCGAGGTGGACGAGCTCGCCATCGGCGACGCCCTCGTCTCCCGGTACACCGAGCTGTGGGAGGCACTCACCGGCGTGGAGTCGTTCGGCGCCGACGAGCGCTGGCGGGTCGCGGCCCGGATCGACCGGCTCAACGACCTCGGCTTCGACGTGGGCGAGCTGTCCATCACCACCGACATCGACGGCACCACGGTGCGCATCCAGCCGCAGGTGGTCGACGCCGGCCACCACTCGCGCCGCCTGTTCCGCCTCACCGGCCTCGACGTCCAGGACAACCAGGCCCGCCGGCTGCTCAACGACCTCGACTCCTACGTGGCCGCCACGGACCGCCAGGAGGACGACCCGCAGATGGTCGCGCACGACTGGTCGCAGAACGTCTTCCAGCCGACCATCCGCGCCGTCCCCCGCGAGCTGCGCCGCAAGCTGGAACCCGCCCAGCTGTTCCACGAGATCCTCGACCACCGCTGGTTCATCTCGGAGCAGGCCGGGCGCGACGTGCCCATGCCCGAGGCCACGGCGTCGTACGTCGAGAACGTGCTGCGCCACCGCCCCGACGAGAAGGCCATCCTCGGCGCCCCTCCGGGGGAGCAGGACGCCGACGTCGACACCGGCCCGGAGGGCGCCCCCGAGGACGACCACTTCCACCTCTCGACCTGACGCGGGACGGAGCGAGGCCCCGCGCGGTCGTGGCCTGGGCCACGACCGCGCGGGGCCTCGTCCCCTGCGCAGTGCCCGCCCTCGCTCGGCGGGCGGCGCCTCACTCGGCGGCGGTGCGACGCGCCTGCGCCACCTCGTACAGCGTGATCCCCGCGGCGACGCCGGCGTTCAGCGACTCGACGTCGGACGAGATGGGGATGGACGCGACGGCGTCGCAGGTCTCGCGCACGAGCCGGGAGAGGCCGTGCCCCTCGGAGCCGACGACGAGGACCAGCGGGTCAGTGGCGAAGGCGAGGTCGCGCACCTCGGTGTCGCCGCCGGCGTCGAGCCCGACGACGAAGGCGCCGGACTTCTTGAGGTCGGTGAGGGCGCGGGACAGGTTGGTGACCTTGGCGACGGGCACGCGGGCCGCCGCGCCGGCGGACACCTTCCAGGCGGAGGCCGTGACGCCGGCGGAGCGGCGCGACGGGACGATGACGCCGTGCGCGCCGAACGCCCCCGCGGAGCGCAGCACGGCGCCGAGGTTGCGGGGGTCGGTCACGCCGTCGAGCGCGACGATCAGCGGCGCCTGCCCGGCCTTCGCGGCGGCGTCGAGCAGGTCGTCGACGTCGGCGTAGTCGTACGGCGGCACCTGCGCTGCGACGCCCTGGTGCACCGAGCCCTCGGTGAGGTGGTCGAGCTCGGTGCGCGACACCTCGAGCAGCTGCACGGACCGGGTCGAGGCCAGCTCGAGGATCTCGCGGGTGCGGTCGTCGTGGTCGATCCGCGCGGCGAGGTGCACCGCGGTGACGGGGACGTCGGTGCGCAGCGCCTCGAGCACGGCGTTGCGGCCCGCCACGACCTCCGCGCCGCCCGTGGGGCGGCGGGTGCCGCGCACGACGCCCTTGCTCGCGCCCCGCTGCGTCTCCACGGCCTCGCGCTTCTCCGCGGCCGCCTTGCGCTTGTGCGCGGGGTGGTAGGTGCGGTCCTCCGCCTTCGGCGTCGGCCCCTTGCCCTCGAGCGACTTGCGCCCGTGGCCGCCGGTGCCGACCTGCGCGCCCTTCTTGCTGCCGGCCTTGCGGACGGCGCCGGGGCGCCGGGTGTTGCCTGCCATGGTGTCTCTTCTCAGGGTGGTCGAGCGGTCAGTCGGTCAGCGTCCAGCGGGCGCCGTCGGCGGAGTCCTGCACGACGACCCCCGCCGCCGCGAGGCGGTCGCGGATGGCGTCGCTGGCGGCCCAGTCCTTCGCGGCCCGGGCCGCGGTCCGCGCGTCGAGCTCCGCCGCGACGAGCGAGTCGAGCGCGGTGCGGGCCTTGGTGTCGCCGGCGCCGTCGGCCCACTGCGGGTCGGCGGGGTCGAGGCCGAGGATGTCGAGCATGCCGCGCAGGGCGACGAGCTCGGCCCGGGCGGCCGCGTCGTCACGCGACGCCAGCGCGCTGTTGCCGGCGCGCAGGTGCTCGTGCACGACGGCGAGCGCCGCGGGCACGTTGAGGTCGTCGTCCATGGCCTCGACGAACGCCGGCGGGAGGTCGACCTTCGCGACCTCGTCCGCCGTCACCGCGCCGACGCGCTCGGTGGCGCGCTCCACGAACCCGGAGAGGCGCTCCCAGGTGGCGCGCGCCTCGTCGAGGGTGTCGGGCGACCACTCGAGCATCGACCTGTACTGCACGGCGGCGAGCGCGTAGCGGATCACGGGCGCGGGCGCCTGGGCGAGCAGCTCGGTGACGAGGAGGCCGTTGCCGAGCGACTTGCTCATCTTGACGCCCTGCTGGGTGACCCAGGCGCAGTGCATCCAGCGCTGCGCGAAACCGTACCCGGCGGCGCGCGACTGGGCCTGCTCGTTCTCGTGGTGCGGGAACCGCAGGTCCAGGCCGCCGCCGTGGATGTCGAACGCGTCGCCCAGGTAGCGGCGCGCCATCGCGGAGCACTCGAGGTGCCAGCCGGGGCGGCCCCGGCCGAACGGGGTGTCCCACGACGCCGTGTCGGGCTCGCCCGGCTTCGGCGCCTTCCAGAGCGCGAAGTCGTGCGGGTCGCGCTTGGCGGACGCCGCGGCGTCGTCGCCCGTGGGCTCGGGGTTGAGGTCCTCCAGCCGCTGCCGGGTCAGCTCGCCGTAGGCGGGCCACGACCGCACGTCGAACCAGACGTCGCCGGGGCCGGTGGCGTACGCGTGGCCGCGGTCCACGAGGCGCTGCATCAGCTCCGCCATGTCGAGCACGTGGCCCGTGGCCCGCGGCTCGTAGGTGGGCGGCAGGACGCCGAGGGCGTCGTAGGCGCGCGTGAACAGGCGCTCGTGGGTGGCGGCGTGCGCCCACCACTCGACGCCGGCGGCCGCGGCCTTCGCGAGGATCTTGTCCTCGATGTCGGTGACGTTGCGGATGAGCGTGACGCGCAGGCCCGAGCGCTCCAGCCAGCGACGCAGGACGTCGAAGGCGATCACGGGGCGCAGGTGGCCGATGTGGGGCGGGGCCTGGACGGTGGCGCCACACAGGTAGATGCCGACCTCGCCCGGGGTCAGGGGGACGAAGTCGCGCACGTCGCGCGTCGCGGTGTCGTACAGGCGAAGGCTCACCGGTCCAGGGTACCGGCCGGACCTGCCGTCCTCCCTGCTCCCGGCGGGGTGCGGCGGGCGCGGGACCTCGCGTCAGCCGAAGGTGCGCCCCTCGCCCCGGTAGGTCGGGACGGTCTCGACGATCTCGTCGCCCCGGACCAGGTGCACGACGTCGAACCGCTCCATGAGCTCGCCGGCCTTCGCGTGCCGCAGCCACACGCGGTCGCCGACGGCCAGCGGCGGGGCGCCGGGGCGGCGGCGCAGGGGCGTCATGACTTCGCCGGCGCCCTCGGTCCCGGTGAGCGACCAGCCGGGGGTCGCGACGCGCGGCAGGCGCGAGCGGCCGGACGGCCCGGAGGCGACGTAGCCGCCCCCGAACGCGGTGGCCCAGCCGGGCGCGGGCAGGCGCACGACGTCCAGCCCGAAGAAGGCCGCGGGCCGCGGGTCGAAGGCCCGGTAGCCGTCGAACAGGCCGGGCACGAACAGCCCCGACCCGGCGGTGACCTCGGTGACCGCCGGGCCGGCCGACGACGTCTCGAGCGACCCCGTGCCGCCGGAGTTCACGAGCGGGACGTCGTGCCCGACGGCGGACCGGACGGCGTCGCGCACCTCGGCGCGGCGACGGTCCAGGTCGGTGACGGACAGCCGCTTGACCAGCCGGACGGCGGGGTTGGTGTCGGGCAGGCCGGCGACCTGCGCCTCGTAGAACATCAGCCCGCGCAGCCGCGCGCCGGGCAGGGCCTCGACGCGACGGGCGAGCGTCGCGGCGTCCTCCGGGCTGCGCAGCGGGGAGCGGCGCGTGCCGAGGTGCAGCTGGACGGGTCCGACCTCGAGCCGCAGCGACGCGTCCACGTCCAGGCAGACCGCGACGTCGGGCAGCGCGTCGGCGTCGGTGCCGGCGGGCAGCCCGGCGGAGCGCAGGGCCGCGCCCAGGCGGTCGAGCTGGGCGACGTCGTCGACCATGAGGGTGATCTCGCGCCGGGCGCGGACGTCGGCGGCGAGCCGCGCGAGGGCGTCGGCGTCGACCGTCGGGTAGCCGACCAGCACGTCCCGGGTGCCCTCCTGCACGAGCCACAGCGCCTCGGACAGCGAGAACGCCATGACGCCCTCGAAGCCGGCGTCGAGCGCACGGCCCACCAGGGAGCGCACGCGCACCGACTTGCTGGCCACGCGCACGGGGACGCCGCGGGCACGGCGGCGAAGGTCCGCCGCGTTGGCGTCGAAGGCATCGAGGTCGACCACGGCCACGGGCGCCGGCAGGTGCGCGGTCGCGCGGGCCAGCCGCTCCGTCTGGGTCATGGCGGCACGCTACACCGGCCGGGGGCCGCCCCGTGATCCGCCTGAAGGAGGATCCGCGTCCCCCGGCGCGCGTGGCAGAGTGTGCGCGTGAATCCGAGCACCGTCGCCGGCACCCCGGCTCCTCGCACGCCCGACGCCCCGCTGCGCACGTGGGGCGGCACGCACACCTGGCAGCCCGCGCGCCGCGCCCGGCCGCGCGACGAGGGCGAGCTCGGCGCGGTGGTCGCGGGGGCCGCCGCCGAGGGGACGCGGGTGCGCGCGATGGGCGCGGGGCACTCGTTCACGGCCGCCGCGGTGACGGACGGCGTCCACCTGAGCCTCGACCACCTCAGCGGCATCGAGGCGGTCGCGCCGCAGCCGGACGGCACGAGCCTCGTCACCGTGCGCGCGGGTACGCGGCTGCACACCCTCAACCGGGTCCTCGCCTCGCTCGGCCTCGCGATGCGCAACCTCGGCGACATCGACCGGCAGTCGGTGGCGGGCGCGATCTCGACGGGCACGCACGGCACCGGCGCCCGGCTCGGGGGCCTCGCGACGCAGGTGCGCGGTGTGCGGGTCGTGACCGCGGACGGCGCGGTGCGGTCGGCCACCGCCGCGGCGGCCCTGGGCACGCCCGAGCGCGAGCTGTTCGAGGTCGCGCGGCTGGGCCTCGGCGTCGCGGGCGTGCTCTCCGCGGTGACCCTCGAGGTGGTCCCGGCGTTCTGGCTGCGCGCGCAGGAGGAGCCCTGGGAGCTGGACCGGGTGCTGGAGCGGCTCGACGACTACGTCGACGGCAACGACCACGCGGAGTTCTACTGGTTCCCCGGCACCCGCCGCGCGCTGACCAAGCGCAACAACCGCGCGACCGCGGACGAGGTCGAGGCGTGGGCTGGCGGCCGTGCCGGTGCCCGCGGCGCGGTGCGCACGGCCGGCGCCCGCGCCCGCGCGCTGCTCGACGAGGAGGTGCTGTCCAACGGCGCGTTCGAGGTGCTGAACAGGCTCGCGCTGGCTGCGCCCGGCATGGTGCCGCGGCTCAACGCGGTCAGCGCGCGGGCGCTCGGCGCCAAGACGTACACGGCGCCGTCGCACGACGTGTTCGTCACCCGCCGCCGCGTGCGCTTCGTCGAGATGGAGTACGCGCTGCCGCGCGCCGCCCTGCGGGGTGTGCTCGACGAGCTCGACGCCTGGCTGCGCGTCTCCGGCGAGCCGGTGCCGTTCCCCGTCGAGGTCCGGTTCGCCGCCCCCGACGACGTGTGGCTGTCCACGGCCCACGGCCGGGAGACCGCCTACGTGGCGGTGCACCAGTACGCGCCGATGCCGCACCAGCGGTACTTCAGCGCCGCGGAGCAGATCTTCGTCGCGGCGGGCGGGCGACCCCACTGGGGCAAGATGCACACCCGCACGGCGGAGTACCTGGCCGACCACTACCCCCTGGACGACGTCGCCCGCGTGCGCGCCGCCGTCGACCCCGAGGGCGTCTTCCGCAACGACTACACCGACACCGTCCTCGGCGTCCCGCGGTCGTAGGCCCTGCCGTCGTGGTCAGCGGGCCGGCCACGACGGGGCGCGGCCGGCCTCGGGCAGCCGCACCGTGACGCGGAGCCCGCCGTCCGGCCGCGGGAGGAGCGTGAGCACGCCGCGGTGCGCCTCGGTGATGCTGCGGACGATCGCCAGCCCGAGGCCGACGCCACCGTGGTCGGCGCGGGTGCGCCCGCCGCCGCGCTGGAACGGCTCGGTGAGCGTCGGGACGAGCTGCGGGTCGAGACGCTCGCCGGTGTTCTCGACCGTGAGCACCGCCTCCCCCGCGCGGTCGAAGGTGTCGACCCGCACCGTGCCGCCGTCGGGCAGGTTGTGCACGATCCCGTTGTGCACGAGGTTCGTGACGAGCTGCAGCAGCAGGGCGTGCGACCCCACGGCGCTGACGACGTCGCCGGACACGCGCAGGTCGACGCGGCGCCCGTCCGCGAGGGGCAGGAGCGTCTCGACCGCCTCCTCCGCGACGAGGGAGAGGTCCACGGGCTCGCGGGCGAAGGAGCCCCGGTCCGCCTTGCTGAGCAGCAGCAGCGCCTCCGTGAGGTCGATGGCCCGCGCGTTGACGATGTCGAGCCGGGCGAGCAGCTCGTCCGTGTCCCGGTCCGGGTCCTGCCGCGCCACGTCGAGGATGGTCCGGGTGATCGCCAGCGGCGTGCGCAGCTCGTGCGACGCGTTGGCCGCGAACCGCTGCTGCTCGGCCACCTGCGCCTCGAGCCGCGCGAGCATGTCGTCGAAGGCGTCCGCGAGCTCACGGAACTCGTCCTGGCGGCCCGGCAGCCGGATCCGGTGGGACAGCGACCCGGCGGCGGCGCGGCGGGTCGCGTCCGTGAGCCGGTCCAGCGGCGCGAGCATCCGGCCCGCGAGGAACCACCCGCCCACCACGCCGAGGACCAGCAGGAAGGCGAGCGCCCACGCGACCCGCGGGCCGAAGGCGCGCAGCAGGTCCGACCGGTTCGGCACGAACGGGCTGCCCAGCCCGCCCTGCGTCACGATCGGCCCGTCGGGCACGTAGCGCAGCAGGAACACCCACACGACGGCGAGGATCAGGGCGCCGGCGACCAGCAGGAAGGCGGCGTAGCTGAGGGTCAGCCTGAGCCGCACGCTCGGCCCGGGAGCCCTAGCCACGACGGCCGGCCCCGTCCGCGGCGGCCGTCGCGCCCGCCCCCTCGCCGTCGGGCGCCTCGTCGGGTCCCGTGTCGATCCGGTACCCGACGCCCGGCACCGTGGCGATCACCCAGGGCTCCCCCAGCCGCTTGCGCAGGGCGGAGACGGTGATGCGCACGGCGTTGGTGAACGGGTCGGCGTTCTCGTCCCAGGCCCGCTCCAGGAGCTCCTCGGCGCTGACGACGCCGCCGTCCGCCGCGACGAGCACGGCCAGGACCGCGAACTGCTTGCGGGTGAGGGCGACGTAGCGGCCGTCCCGGTAGACCTCGCGGCGGAACGGGTCGACCCTCAGCCCGGCGAGCTCCTGCACCGGCGGGCGCACGTGCGCGCGACGCCGGTCGAGCGCCCGCAGCCGCAGCACGAGCTCCCGCATGGCGAACGGCTTGGTGAGGTAGTCGTCGGCGCCGAGCTCGAAGCCCGATGCCTTGTCGTCGAGGCGGTCGGCGGCCGTCAGCATGAGGATCGGCATGCCGCTGCCGGAGGCGACGATGCGCGCGGCGATCTCGTCGCCGGACGGCCCGGGGACGTCGCGGTCGAGCACGGCGATGTCGTAGGTGTTGACGCCGAGCAGCTCGAGCGCGGTGTCGCCGTCGCCGGCGACGTCGGCCGCGATCGCCTCGAGGCGCAGCCCGTCGCGGACGGCCTCGGCCAGGTACGGCTCGTCCTCGACGATCAGCACACGCATGTCCTCGATGCTACGGACGGCCGCATATCGTCCGCGTATCGAGGAGCGCATACGCGCCGGCAACACCGCCCCCGCTCGACTGGGGCCATGCCCCAGCACCAGCGCACCTCCCCGGCGTCCGCCCACCCCGCCCGGACCGTCCTGCTCGTCCTCGGCGGGGTCGTCGCCGTCCTGCTCGGCCTCACCGCCTGCCTCACCGCGACCACGGCGGACCCCGACGCGTCGGCCTCGCCCCGGCCCACCGGCGCCGCATCCCGCCCCGTCGGGGACGGCCCCCGCGACGGGGCGGCCGCCGGGCACGTGCCGAGCGGCACCACCGTCTTCGACGCACGCCTGCCGGCGGTGGCGAACCTCGACCCCGCGCTCCGCCGCGCGCTCCAGGACGCCGCGACGGACGCGGAGGACGACGGCGTCACGTTCGTCGTCAACAGCGGCTGGCGCTCGCGCGCCTACCAGAAGCAGCTGCTGCGCGAGGCCGTGGCGCAGTACGGCTCCGCCGCGGAGGCCGCGCGGTGGGTGGCCGGCGCCGACACGTCGTCCCACGTCTCCGGCGAGGCCGTCGACCTCGCCCAGAACGGCGGCCCCGCGTGGCTGGCCGAGCACGGCGCCGCCTACGGGCTGTGCCAGGTGTACGGCAACGAGCCCTGGCACTACGAGCTGCGTCCCGAGGCCGCCGGCTCCGGGTGCCCCGCTCCCTACGCCGACCCGACCGCGGACCCGCGGCTGCGCGGGTGAGCGCCTAGTCCGTGCGCGGCGCGACGAGCGCCGTGGCGATCGCCGCGACCCCCTCGCCGCGACCCGTGAGCCCGAGCCCGTCGGTCGTGGTGGCGCTGAGGGAGACCGGCGCCCCGGCAGCCTCGCTGAGCGCCGCCTCCGCCTCCGCCCGGCGCGGCCCGACCTTGGGCCGGTTGCCGATCACCTGGACGGCGACGTTGCCGATGTCGAAGCCCGCCTCCCGCACCCGGCGGGCGGCCTCGGCGAGCAGGGTGACCCCGGCGGCGCCGGCCCACCGCGGCTCGCTCGTGCCGAAGTGCGTGCCCAGGTCGCCGATGCCGGCGGCGGAGAACAGCGCGTCGGCGGCGGCGTGCGCCGCGACGTCCGCGTCCGAGTGCCCGGCCAGCGGCCGCTCGCCGGGCCAGCGCAGGCCCCCGAGCCACAGCTCGCGGTCCGAGCCCTCCGGGGCGTAGGCGTGCACGTCGACCCCGAGGCCGGTGCGGGGCAGGACGGTCACGACTCCTCCTGGAGCAGCAGGGCGGCCACCAGCAGGTCCCGCTCGGTGGTGATCTTCAGGGCCGCGGCGTCGCCCGCGACGACGTGCACGGCCGCCCCGAGCGCCTCGACGAGGCCGGCGTCGTCGGTGGCGGCGAGCCCCTCCGACCCGGAGCGGGCGGCCCCGCCGGCGTGGGCGCGCTCCAGCAGCGCGCGGTCGAAGCCCTGCGGCGTCTGGACGGCGCGCAGCAGCGCACGGTCGGGGGTCTCGACGACGCGGTCGACCGGGGGCCCGACGGGCGCCTGCGTCGCGGCGTCGCGGGGCGCGATCCGCTTGACCGTGTCGGTGACGGGCAGGCCCGGGACGACGGCGCGGTGGCCCGCGCGCACCGCGGCGACGACGCGCCGCACGAGCTGCGGCGGGGCGAGGGGGCGGGCGGCGTCGTGCACGAGGACGACGTCGTCGTCGGGCGCGGCGAGCGCGAGTCCCGCGGCGACGGACGCCTGCCGGGTGGCGCCGCCCTCGACGACACGGACCGGCAGGTCGACGTGCGGGTCCTGCGCGACGATGTCCCGGACGACCGCGTCGAGCCCCGCGGGGCAGGTCACGACGAGGGAGTCGACGACCCCTGACGACGCGAGCCGCCGCGCGGCGTGCACCACGAGGGGGAAGCCGTCCAGGGTGACCAGGGCCTTGGGGAGGTCGCGACCGAGCCGGGTCCCGGACCCCGCGGCGGTCAGGATCGCGAGCGTCGTCACGGCGTCACGGTACCGGAACGACGACGGCGACCCCCGGCCGGAGCCGGGGGTCGCCGTGCAGTGCTGGTGACGGGTGCCTCAGGAGGCGAGGACCTCGTCGATGATCGCACCGGCCTTCTCCTCGTCGACGCCCTCGGCGAGCGCGACCTCGGACTCGAGGATCTGGCGCGCCTTGGCGAGCATGCGCTTCTCGCCCGCCGAGAGGCCACGGTCGGCGTCGCGGCGCGACAGGTCACGCACGACCTCGCCGACCTTGATCACGTCGCCGGACGCGAGCTTCTCGAGGTTCGCCTTGTACCGGCGCGACCAGTTGGTCGGTTCCTCCGTGTAGGGCGCGCGCAGCACCTCGAAGACGCGGTCCAGCCCCTGCTGGTCGACCACGTCGCGCACGCCGACGAGGTCGACGTTCTCCGCCGGGACCTCGATCGTCAGGTCGCCCTGGGCAACCTTGAGCTTGAGGTACATCTTCTCCTCGCCACGGATCTTCCGCGTCTTGATCTCCTCGATCAGCGCGGCGCCGTGATGCGGGTAGACAACCGTCTCGCCTACTGTGAACGTCATCTGCAGATGTCCCCTTTCCCAGTCGACGAGTTTATCACGGGGGAGCCGACACTCCCCTGCCCCCGCGCCCCCGAACGCCCTGTCCGGACCTACGTTTCCGCAGGTCAGAGGCCTGGTAGCGCGGCCAGGGACGCAGCACCCAGCGGGCGTCGGTAGGATGTCGACGGGCCCTCTGCAGGCCCGCTCCCTCCCGCGCCCGGCTCGGGAGGACCGCTGATGTCCCGAGCCCGCGACGCCACCCGCGCTCGCGTGCCGACGCCTTCGAAGGAGAGCACGTGTTCCGCTCCGTCCGCCCCGCACGCACCGTCGCCGCCGCCAGCGTCATGGCGGGCGCCCTGCTGCTGGCCGCCTGCTCCCCCACGATCACCACCAAGCCGTACGCCCCGTCCGACGGCGTGCGCGTGAACCTCACGGACCAGGTGCGCGGCATCAACCTCATGGTCGTCACCGAGGGCGAGGGCGAGCCCGGCAACGTGCTCGGTGCGCTCGCCAACGACTCGTCCGAGGACGTGAGCTTCGTCCTCACGGCCGAGGGCGCCGAGCCGCTGTCGCTGGACGTGCCCGCCAAGAGCACCGTCTACCTGAACGCCGAGCAGGACTCCGTCCAGGTCGTCCAGCCGCAGATCGCCTCGGTCGCGTCGCACCCCGGCGGCGACCTCGAGGCCACCCTGTCCGGCGCGGGCGTCGAGGAGGACTTCTTCCTCCCGATCATGGACGGCTCGCTCCCCGAGTACCACCCCTACCTGCCGACCTCCACGGCGTCCTGACGCCGCCGGGACACCGGCCCACGACGAAGGGGCGGGCCGCAGCGACCGCTGCGACCCGCCCCTTCGTCGTCCCCGCCGGGCACCGCCCGGCGCGGCGGTGTCACCCGAAGCGGCCGGACACGTAGTCCTCGGTGGCCTGCTCCGTCGGCGTCGAGAAGATCGTGGACGTCTCGTTCATCTCGATCAGGCGGCCCGGCTTGCCCGTGCCCGCGATGTTGAAGAACGCCGTCCGGTCGCTGACGCGCGCCGCCTGCTGCATGTTGTGGGTCACGATGACGATCGTGTAGTCCTGCTTCAGCTCCCCGATGAGATCCTCGATCGCGAGGGTCGAGATCGGGTCGAGGGCGGAGCAGGGCTCGTCCATGAGCAGCACCTGCGGCTTCACCGCGATGGCGCGGGCGATGCACAGGCGCTGCTGCTGGCCTCCCGACAGGCCCGACCCGGGGCGGTCCAGCCGGTCCTTGACCTCGTTCCACAGGTTGGCGCCGCGCAGCGAGGTCTCGACGAGCTCCTCGGCCGCCGCCTTGCCCAGGCGCCGGTTGTTGAGGCGCACGCCCGCGAGCACGTTGTCGCGGATCGACATGGTCGGGAACGGGTTGGGCCGCTGGAAGACCATCCCGACGTTGCGGCGCACGGCCACCGGGTCGATGTCGTCGCCGTACAGGTCGACGCCCTCCATCTCGACCGTGCCCTCCACACGGGCGCCCGGGATCACCTCGTGCATCCGGTTGAGCGTGCGCAGGAAGGTCGACTTGCCGCACCCGGACGGGCCGATGAACGCCGTCACCGACTTCGGGTCGATCGTCATCGACACGTCCTGCACGGCGAGGAAGTCGCCGTAGTAGATGTTGAGGTCCTTCACGTCGATGCGCTGTGCCATCGTCTGTCTCTTTCTGGTGGGCTGCGGCGGGCGGCGGCTGCGGGTCAGCGCAGCTTCGGGGAGAACCAGCGGTTCACCAGCCGGCCGATGAGGTTGAGGGCGAGCACCAGGACGATCAGCACGAGCGCCGCGCCCCACGCGTTCTGGATCGCGATGTCGGGGACGCAGGTGGCCGACGCGCCCCCGGGGCAGGTCGCCAGGCCCTGGCTGTACTGGCGGTAGGCGAAGACCGGCAGCGTCATCATGCGCCCCTCGAAGGGGTCGAAGTTGATGGAGTCGGTGACGCCCACGGTGACGAGCAGCGGCGCCGTCTCGCCGATCACGCGGGCGATGGCGAGCAGGATGCCGGTCGTCAGGCCGGCGACGGACGTGCGGAGCACGACCTTGACGATCGTGAGCCACTTGGGCACGCCGAGCGCGTAGGCGGCCTCGCGGAGCTCGTTCGGGACGAGCTTGAGCATCTCCTCGCAGGACCGGACCACCACGGGGATCATCAGCACCGACAGGGCCACGGCGCCGATGACGCCCATCCGCACCCCCGGCCCGAGGATCAGGGTGAACAGGGAGACGGCGAAGAGGCCGGCGACGATCGACGGGATGCCCGTCATGACGTCGATGAAGAACGTCACCGAACGGGCGAGCGCGCCCTTGCCGTACTCCACCAGGTAGATGGCGGTGAGCAGGCCGACCGGCACCGAGATCACCGTGGCCAGGGCCGTGATGATCAGCGTGCCGACGATCGCGTGGTAGATGCCGCCGCTGGGGTCGCCGCCGAAGATGTTGCGCATCGACAGCGTCAGGAAGTCCATGCTGATGCGGCCGACGCCGTTGCCCAGCACGGTCCAGATCAGTGAGACGAGCGGGGCCATCGCCACGACGAACGCGCCCCAGATCAGGACCGTCATCGTGCGGTCCTTGCGGCGCCGGGCGCCGTCCGCGCCGGTCAGCGCGGCCCGCGTGCGCGCGGTGGCGTCGGTCGGGTCCACGGTGGTCGTGCTCATCAGTTGGCCCCCGAGAATTCCTTGCGCCGCGCCACGATCGCGCGCGCGCCCATGTTGACGGCCAGCGTGATGACGAACAGCACGAGGCCGGTGGCGATCAGCGTGTTCACCGCGAGGCCGCTCGCCTCCGGGAAGTCGAGCGCGATGTACGCGGCGATGGTCTGCTGCTGCGCGCTGTCGAGGATCCGGAAGGAGTACAGGAACCCGGGCGAGAGGATCATGAGGACCGCCATCGTCTCGCCGAGCGCGCGGCCCAGGCCGAGCATCGCGGCCGAGATCACGCCCGACCGGCCGAACGGCAGCACGGCCGTCCTGACCATCTCCCAGCGGGTGGCCCCGAGCGCGAGCGCCGCCTCCTCGTGGAGCTTCGGCGTCTGCAGGAAGACCTCGCGCGCGACGGCGGTGATGATCGGCAGGATCATCACCGCGAGGACGACCGCCACCGTCGCCAGCACGCGGGAGGTCGGCGACACCGGGCCGGCGAAGAGCGGGAACCAGCCGAAGACCGAGCTGAGCCACTCCCACAGCGGCAGCGCCGCCGGGCCGAGCACGTAGATGCCCCACAGGCCGTAGATGACCGACGGGACCGCGGCGAGCAGGTCGACCAGGTAGCCGAGCACCTGGGACAGCCGCGGCGGCGCGTAGTGCGAGATGAACAGCGCGATCCCCATCGCGACCGGGGTGGCGAGCGCGAGGGCGAGGGCCGCCGCGAGCAGCGTGCCGAACACGAGGGGTCCGACGTACTCGAGCAGCGACGTGTCGTCCGGGTAGCGCGGCACCGACGCCGCCAGCTCGTCCGAGCCGGCGGTCAGGGCGGGCCACGCCTGCTGCAGCAGGAAGACCGCGACGGCGGCCAGCACGGCCAGGATGAGGACGCCCGCGCCGACGGCGATCCAGCGGAAGGCCCGGTTGAAGCCGCGGTCGGTCGTGCGGCGCCGGCGTCGTGGACGCCCCGGCACCCGCTCGGCGGGCGGGCTGGCGGTGGTGGTCACTCGTGCTCCTCGTTCTCCTGCTGTGGGTGATGCCGCCGCCGGCCGAGCCCAGGGGCTCGACCGGCGGCAGGCTCGACCGGCCGTGCGTGCCCGGTCAGGCGGCCTTGATCGCCTCGATCGACGGCAGGACCGCGTCGCGGATGGCCGAGGACACCGGCGCCGAGCCCGCGGCGTCGGCCGCGACCTTCTGGCCGTCCTCGCTCACGATGTAGGACAGGTAGCCCTTGACCAGGTCCGCCTGCGCCTGGTCGGCGTAGGTGCCGCAGGCCAGCAGGTAGGAGACCAGGACGACCGGGTAGGCGCCCGCGACGTCGCGCTTGAGGTCGATCGAGTACACGCCGTCGGCGGTGCCCTCGGCACGCGGCGACTGGGCGACGACCTCGGAGGCCGCCTCGGCGCTGTACGGGACGAACTCGTCGCCGACGCCGACCGCCACGGTGCCGAGGCCGGAGACCTGCGACGCGTCGGCGTAGGTGATCGTGCCCTCACCCGACTGCGCGGCCGAGACCACGCCGGAGGTGCCCTGCGCGGACTCCTGGCCCTCGATCGGCCACACGCCGTCGGGCTCGTGCTCCCACGCCTGCGGGGCGGCCTCGGACAGGTACGCCTGGAAGTTCTCGGTGGTGCCCGAGTCGTCCGACCGGTGCACCACGGTGATGGCGGTGTCCGGCAGGTCGGCGTCGGGGTTGTCGGCGGCGATCGCGTCGTCGTTCCAGGCCTTGATCTTGCCCGAGAAGATGTTCGCGATGACCTCCGGCTTGAGGTTCAGCGAGTCGATGCCCGGCAGGTTGAAGGCCACGGCGATCGGGCTGATGTAACCCGGGAACTCGATGACGCCGCCGTCGCCG
The DNA here is from genome assembly GCF_042801555.1 of Isoptericola sp. NPDC057559. NCBI lineage: Bacteria > Bacillati > Actinomycetota > Actinomycetes > Micrococcales > Promicromonosporaceae > Isoptericola > Isoptericola sp. NPDC057559. The sequence continues at coordinate 70,784 of NZ_JBHVFQ010000007.1, read as the reverse complement.
CACTGGGCCTCGGCCGCCTTCATCTCGTCCTCGTCCAGGGCCGCGTCGGAGCCCGCGAAGCCGTAGGAGCCGTCGGTGAAGCCGGTGCGGCCACCGCCGGAGCCGACCGGGTCGTAGTTGACGGTGACGTCGGGGTTGGCCGTCTGGAAGCCGGCACGCCAGGCCTCCTGGGCCGACTCCTGGGAGGAGGCGCCGCCACCGCTGAGCTCACCGGTCAGGGTGGAGGTGCTGCCCTCCGTCGAGCCGTCGGTGGAGGCCGCACCCGGCGTGGCCGGGTCCGAGCCGCACGCGGCGAGGGTCAGGGCAAGCGCGCCGACCGCGACGGCGGATCCAGCACGGGAGAATCGGCTGAGCTTCACGTCTCGTTCCATCCTGTTCACACGGAGTGGCACCGGCGATGTACCGGCGTTCGTCAGGAACGCTAAGGAGGCAAGGTGGCCCGGGACCCAGGAGCAGGTGAACGACGGGTGAACAGTGGCGGGCGCTTGGTCACCTGGGCCGCAGCCCCGAACGCCGAACAGGCGGTTGCGCACGTCCTGAGCTCTCAGAACGTGCGCAACCGCCTGTTCGGCGCGGGGTGGTGAGGTGCGGTCAGGCGTCCTCGTCGGCGAGCTTGTAGCCCAGCCCGCGCACGGTGAGGAGCAGCTGCGGGGAGCCCGGGTCCGGCTCGATCTTGGAGCGGATCCGCTTCACGTGAACGTCGAGCGTCTTCGTGTCGCCGACGTAGTCCGCGCCCCACACGCGGTCGATGAGCTGCCCGCGGGTGAGCACGCGGCCGGCGTTGCGCAGCAGCAGCTCCAGCAGGTCGAACTCCTTGAGCGGCAGGGACACCGCGGCGCCGTCCACCGTCACGGTGTGCCGCTCCACGTCCATGCGCACCGGCCCGACCTCGAGCACGGGCTCGCCGTCGTCGTCGTGCCCGTTGGACGCCGTCTCCGGCGCCGAGGGGCCACGCCGGCGCATCACGGCGCGCATGCGCGCCAGCAGCTCGCGGAACGAGTACGGCTTGGTGACGTAGTCGTCGGCGCCCAGCTCCAGGCCCACGACCTTGTCGATCTCGGAGTCCTTGGCCGTGAGCATGATGACGGGCACGTCGCCGCGCTGCCGCAGCTCGCGGCACACCTCCGTGCCGGACAGCCCGGGCAGCATGAGGTCGAGCAGCACCAGGTCCGCGCCGCCGTCGTCGTAGGCGGCCAGCGCGTCCACCCCGTTCGAGGCCTCCACGACCTCGAAGCCCTCGCGGGTCAGCTGATATGTCAGGGGGTCCCGGTAGGACTCCTCGTCCTCGACCACCAGGATGCGCGTCACGCACCTACCTCCTCGTCAGTCGTGCCATGGTCGTGCTGGGTCTGGTCCTGCGGGTTCCGGTCCGGCGGGGTGAGGTGCTGCGCCGGCGGAGCGTCCGACGGCATCTCCTGCGGCACGTCGGCCGACGGGATGCGCAGCGTGAACGTGGAGCCCTTGCCGGGCTCCGACCACATCTGCACGTCGCCGCCGTGGTCGGCCGCCACGTGCTTGACGATGCTCAGGCCGAGGCCCGTGCCGCCCGTGTCGCGGGAGCGCGCCGGGTCCACGCGGTAGAAGCGCTCGAAGACCCGCTCCTGCTCGTCCGCGGCGATGCCGACGCCCTGGTCGACGACGTCGATCTCGACCAGGCCGGCGCGCTCGCGCACGCCCACGCCCACCCGCGTGTTCTCCGCCGAGTACGCCACCGCGTTGTCGAGCAGGTTGCGCACCGCCGTCACCAGCAGGTTGTGGTCGCCGTAGACGAGCACGTCCGCGGTGCCGCCCACCGTGATGGTGATGTTCTTCGCCTGCGCGGTGGTCCGTGCCCGGTCTACGGCCTCGGACACGACGTCGCGCACCGGGATGGTGCTCACCTCCTGCAGCGCGCCGGCCACCTGCAGGCGGGACAGCTCGATGATCTCGTGCACCAGCGCGGACAGCCGCTGGGCCTCCGCCTGCATGCGCTGCGTGAAGCGGCGCACCGCCACCGGGTCGTCCGCGGCGTCCTGCACCGTCTCGGCCAGCAGCGCGAGCGCGCCCACGGGCGTCTTCAGCTCGTGCGAGACGTTGACGACGAAGTCGCGGCGGATCGCCTCGACGCGGCGGGCCTCGGTGCGGTCCTCGGCGAGCACCAGCAGCTTGTCGGGCCCGACGGGCGCGACGCGCACCTGCAGCAGCACCGTGCCGGAGCCGATCGGCCCGCGCGGCAGCTCGAGCTCCTTCTCCCGGATCACGCCGTCGCGACGCACCTGGCGCACCAGGTCCACGATCGCCGGGTGCTGGAGGGCGTCGTTACGCACCACGCCCAGCGCGTACGCCGGCGGCGACGCCCGCACGACGTCGTCCTCCCCGTCCAGGACCACCGCCGCCGACCGGAGGACCGCGAGCACGCGGACGAGCCCCTCGTCGAGCTCGGCGGGGGGCGCCTCCGGCGACCGGTGGTGGGCACGCTCGGAGAAGCGGAAGGCGACCGTGGCGATCACGCCGACCACGACGCCGAAGATGCCCGCGACGACCGCGGTCACGCCCGGGATGATTCCGTCCACAGCAGCAGCCTAGGTGGCGTCGCCGCGGGAATCCGTCGTGGAGCGGAACTGCTCAGCGAGCCGTCGCCCACTGTTCACCTTCGGCCCTCCCGGAGTTCACCTGGGCGCCCCCGGCACGTCCACAGGGCGTGGCAGGGTGCCGTCAGAACCTTTGACCCGAGAGGACTGCAATGCGAGAGATCTTCGAGGCCGAGCTGCGCCAGGTCGGTGACGACCTCATCGAGATGAGCCGGCTCGTCGAGTCCGCCATCCGCCGCGCGGGCGACGCCCTGCTCGAGGCCGACCACCAGCTCGCGCAGGAGGTCATCGCCTCCGACCACGCGATCGACCGGCTCGAGGCCGAGCTCGACGAGCGCTGCGTCTACCTGCTGGCGCAGCAGCAGCCCGTCGCCACCGACCTGCGCGTCGTCATCTCCGCGCTGCGCATCAGCGCGACGCTCGAGCGCATGGGCGACCTCGCCCGCCACGTCGCCGAGATCGCCCGGGGCCGCTACCCCGCGCAGGCGGTGCCCGGCCCGGCGCGCGAGACGTTCGTCAAGATGCACGGCGCGGCGGTGCACGTCGCCCAGCGCACGACCGCGCTGCTCGCCACCCGCGACGTCGCCCTGGCGGCCGAGGTGGAGCAGGACGACGACCTCCTCGACGCCCTGCACCAGGACACCTTCGCCGCGATGCTCGACCCCGAGTGGCCCGGCACCGCGCAGGAGACGGTCGACGTCACCCTGCTCGGCCGCTATTACGAGCGGTTCGGCGACCACGGCGTCTCCGTCGCCCGCCGCATCACCTTCCTCGTCACCGGCAACTTCGACGACGAGCACGCGCGCGCGGACGCCTGAGCACCCGGAGCCGGCGTAGGCCGGGATCTCTTGTCGCGAGGCTGGCTGGGCCTGGCGGGAGGTCGCGAGGGACGAGCGACCGGATGGCGCGCCTCGCGACAAGAGATCCCGGCCTACGCCGTCCCAGCCACGCGTGACCGGGTCAGCGCCACCCGCCGCGGGCCGTCGGTGAGGACGTCGACGGCGTCGATCCACTGCTCGACGGCGGCCGGCCGGCCGCGCACGGACTCTCCCGCGGCGTCGCGCAGCAGCTCCGGCACACCGCGCAGCCCGTGGAAGGGCCGGTCGAAGAACGGCTCGGTCACGGTGCCGTGGAGTGCCGGCAGGCCGAGGGCGCGCTGCCGCTCGTGCAGGGCGTCGCACGCGTCGCCGAGGGCGGCGTCGCGTTCCTGCCAGGACGACGCCGCGAGCGCCCGCGCCAGGTGGGGGCCCGCCGTCGCCGCGGACGGGGTGCCGGCGAACGCCGTGCCGAGCCACTTGGGGTAGGGCGGCCAGCGGCGCTCCAGCAGCAGGCCCAGGCGCAGCAGCGAGCCCGCGAGCCGCGCGGTGAGGACGCGGGAGCCGACGTCGTCGCCCCGATGGCCGGTGCGGCCGACGAACGGCAGCTCCTGCCCCACGCGGGCCCACTCGGCGGCGAGGACGTGCAGCCAGACGTCGTCGGGGTACCAGGCCAGCCGCTCGCGGATCGCGGTGAGCTCCCCCGGGCCGTCGTGGAAGACGGCGCCGGCGGTCACCTCCAGCACGCTCTGCCCGGTGAGGGAGAGCCAGCCCGCGGCGTCGAGGTCGGTGACCGGGTCCAGGCCGAGCCGCGACCGCGCGAAGGCGCGGGGCGTGGCGACCTCCACCCGGTGCCGCACCACCGGCTCCCAGGTCGTCGCGAACCGGGTGGGCAGGCCGGCGTGCTCGGCGGGCAGCGCCCCCTCCAGGTACGCGTCCACGGCCGCGACGTCCGCCTCGCCGACCAGCAGCGTGAGCCGCAGGCCCCAGTCGTGGTCGCGCGACGTGTCGTCGTCGAGGCCGAGGACGTCCGACCCGCTGCCCAGCCGGGCCGCCGCGTGCGGCAGGCCCGGGCGCCAGGCGTCGAGCAGGGGCCGGACGACGTCCGCGTAGTAGGCCCGCGCGAGGCCGATGCCAGTGGTCACGCGGTCAGCCTGCCAGCCGGCCGCCGGGCACCCGCACCGTTTTCTCGGGTGCCCGGCGTCGTCAGCCCGCCAGGGTCGCCTCGAACGACGCGCCCGCCGCGTTCGACAGCACCGCCTGCACGGTGACGACGTGCCCGCCGGTGACGGTCAGCCGCTCGTGGGCCGACGTCACGCGGGTGAGCTTGCGGTCGAGCTCGATCTCGACGGTCGCGCCCTCGATCGACCTCGACGGCGACGACACGGCCAGCGTGGCCTCGCGCGCCTTGCCGGAGACGAGCACGGCGCACGGGCCGGTGGCGCGCACGGGGCCCTCGTCGGTGGCCGCGAACAGGTGGGCGAACAGGAACCAGCGCCCCTTCCGCACCGCCCGCACGACGTGCGCCGTCGCGTCCTGCCGCAGCACCTGGACGTCGAGCTTCTCGAGGCCGTCCGCGGCCACGGTGGCGGTGCGCTCGGCGGTGGCGCCCGGCAGGATCACGTAGCCGTACCGGCCGCCGGTGGTCCCCGCGGGGTGCTGGACGCTCAGGGTGGCGTAGCGGCGGGTGCGGACGTCGGTGGAGCCGCCGGTGTCGGCGCCGGAGTTCACGTCGTGCCAGGATCCGGAGCGGTCCGCCACCTGGGCGCGGACGGCCTGCCCCTCGCCCAGCAGCACGTACCCGGCCACGCCCTCCACGTGGGCCCAGGTGGGCGTCGCGCCCTCGACCGGGCCGGTCACGCGGGCGCCGTCGAGCAGGAGCGCCGGGTCCATGTCCGTGGCGAAGCCGCGGTTCTCGAGCACCGTCTCGGCGCCCGAGCCGGTCACGGTCACGTCCGAGCCGAGCGCGACCACCGCGTCGTCCAGCAGGAACCACGACTTCTTCGCCCGCAGGTTGCCGAGGCTGTTGGTGAGGTCCATCCCGGAGGTGCCCCACCGCCCGGCGAGCCCGACGCCGCCGGCCCACCGGTTCTGCGCCCGCGGGATGCCGGTCCCAGCGCCCGACGCCCCCGACTGCCGCGCCGCGAGGGACGCCGTCGTGCCGGGCAGCCGGTACGGGTCGACGGTGGGCCAGTAGTCGTCGGAGAACTGCCCCTGGTCGCCGTCGACGTACAGGTAGGCGGCGCCGTCGCCCTGGTGCCAGCCGAGGTTGTTCTCGTCGTTGCCCCACTCGTAGCGGCCGATGCGGCTCGACGACGTCGCGACCGTGTACGCCCAGCCGCTCCCCCGGTGGACCATCCGTTCCTGTGCGCCGAACTGCCGGTGGCCGACGGGCTCCGGCGTGCCCACGACCGCGCCGTCGGCGAGCACCGGCAGCGCGCGCGAGAGGTCGCTGAGCGTGGCCGACGCCGTGTAGTCCTCGGTGCAGCGCGACAGCCAGCCCTTCGCCAGCGACCGGTACGTGTCGCGGTAGGGCGCGGGCAGCTGGGTGGCGAGCAGCAGCAGGGATCCCGCCGTCGTGAAGCCGTCGTGGAAGTCGTGCTCGCGCTCGCGCGAGACGGCCCGACCGCGGACGGTCTCCATCATCCGGCCGTTCCACACGAACGGCGCGAACGAGCGCTCGGGGGCGCCGAGGATCATCTCGACGTCCGGGTCCGTGACCTCCCACGGGCTGCCCGTCGCGAGCATCAGCGAGCGCGCGACGCCCGACAGCGCCACGTTCCCGTAGGTGCCGACGTACGGCAGGTACGAGTGGTCGACGTACGACCCGTCGGCGTAGAAGCCGTTCCCGGAGGTGACGTAGCGGAACAGGCTGTTGCGGCCGCCGCCGGCCGTGTCGCTGAGGGCGTCGCGGGCCAGCACCATGTCGGCCTCGTCGCGACCGGTGATGCCGCGCAGCAGGCACGCGAGCGCCTTGTCGGCGCGGTTGCCGCCCGTCTCGGGGGACGTGGACGTGCCGCGGTAGTTGGGGTTCGGCGTGAAGCGCCGGATCGCGGCGACGGCGGCGGCGCGGTCGGCGTCGGTGAGGAGCGCGTCGACGAGGACGGACAGGTCGCCGAGGGTGCGCGGGATGCCGATCTCCCAGAACCACCAGTTGCCCGACTTCCGGATCGTGAGGTTGTACCAGCTCGCGCTCATGTGCCGGTACCAGGCCACGAGGCGCTCGGCGACGCCGGCGTCGGCGTGCTGCGCGGTGCCTGGCGTGGCCCACGCCGTCGCGACGACGAGGAGGCGCGAGTAGGTGAGCGAGATGTTGCCCTCGGCGGGCCCGGCCATCGGCAGGTCGGCCCACACGTCGCCGCCGGCGGCGGGGGCCGGGGCGGCGGCCGCCAGCGCCTCCCCCGCACGGGAGGACAGGTCGGCGAGCCGCGCCGCGATCTGCGGGTGCCCGGTGTCGAGCCCGGCGCCGCCCGTGAGGTAGTCGGCCCACCGGGCGCGCAGGGCGTCGAAGCCGTCCGCCGCCCGCGCCGCCGGGAGTCCGAACGTGCCGAGCAGGCCCGCCGCGGCGGGGACGGCGGCCCCCATCAGCAGCAGGTGGCGTCGCGTGATGCCCGAGCCGGTGGCCGCGGGGTGCTGTGCGCGCATGGGCGTCCCTCTCGTCGTCGAAAAGACGGCCGCGCACGCCGTTGTGCGCGGCCCGCGGCCACTATGGCGCGCAGGCGATCGGCCCGACAATGTTCCGGTCACAACTGATCACCGCTGCCGGGCGTCGGGGCGGGCAACGCCGAGACGAGGCCGGGGACGACGACGGCGCCGCACCCCGGGCGGGGTGCGGCGCCGTCGTGCGCGGGACAGCCGGGCTTACTTGCCCTGGTTCGCGACGGCCGCGATGGCGTCCTTCGCGGCCTCCGGGTCGAGGTACGTGCCGCCCGGGTTGGTCGGCTTCAGCGTCTCCTCGTCGAGCTCGTACACCAGCGGGATGCCCGTGGGGATGTTGAGCCCGGCGATGGTCTGGTCGTCGACGCCGTCGAGGTGCTTGACGATCGCGCGCAGCGAGTTGCCGTGCGCGGCGACGAGGACGGTCTTGCCCGCCTTGAGGTCCGGCACGATCTCGCCGTCCCAGTACGGCAGGGCCCGGTCGAGCACCTGCTTGAGGGCCTCGGCGCGCGGGATCGGCTCGCCGGCGTAGCGGACGTCCGAGTCCTGCGAGAACTCCGAGCCCAGCTCGATCTCGGGCGGCGGCACGTCGTAGGAACGACGCCAGAGCATGAACTGCTCCTCGCCGTACTGGTCGCGCACCTGCTTCTTGTCCTTGCCCTGCAGGTCGCCGTAGTGGCGCTCGTTGAGGCGCCAGTTGCGCTTGACCGGGATCCAGTGACGGTCGGCGGCGTCGAGGGCCAGGTTCGCCGTGTTGATGGCGCGGCGCAGCAGCGACGTGTGCACGACGTCGGGGGTGACTCCCGACTCCTTGAGCAGCTCGCCGCCGCGCTTCGCCTCCGCGGTGCCCTTCTCCGAGAGCGGCACGTCCACCCAGCCGGTGAAGAGGTTCTTCGCGTTCCACTCGCTCTCGCCGTGGCGGAGCAGCACGAGGGTGTAGGTCATGGGGTCCATCCTGCCTGCTGGACGCCGGCGCCCGCACCGCGGGTCGGATCCCGGGACGCCGGCGTCCGCACCAGGCGTCCCTCTCAGGAGTCGGCGCGCTCCAGCACGAAGACGGGGATCTGGCGGTCGGTCTTGAGCTGGTAGTCGGCGTAGTCCGGGTACGCGGCGACGCACCGCTCCCACCACAGCGCCTTCTCCTCGCCGGTCACCTCGCGGGCGTCGTACTCGTGCTTCTCCGGGCCGTCCTGCAGCTCCACGCGCGGGTTCGCGACGACGTTGTAGTACCAGACCGGGTGCTTCGGGGCCCCGCCCAGGGACGCCACGACGGCGTACGCTCCCTCGTGCTCCACGCGCATCAGCGGCGCCTTGCGGAGCTTGCCGCTCTTCGCGCCCACCGTCGTGAGGACGACGACGGGCATCCCGCGCATCGTCGTGCCCTTCGTCCCGCCCGAGCTCTCGTACTGCTCGACCTGCTTCGCGGCGTGGGCGGACGGGCTGGGTGCGTACTCTCCGGTGATCGGCATGTCCGATGCAATCGCCGGGCGGGCTCGCGCATTCCCGGCAGGGGTAGACGACCCGGCGACCGGCTACTCTCCACCGGTTGCCCCAGGCCCGAACCAGTGAGGACGACCGTGGCGAGACCCCGAACCCTGACCGCCTTCGTGACGGACCGCGCGGCCCTCGAGTCCGCCCCGAGCCCGCAGGACGTGCCCGACCGCTCCGCCGACCGCCGCCGCGCGACCACGATGACGGTCGCGGCCGCGATCCTCGCGCTCGGCGGCGTCGCGGGGGCGATCACCCTCGGCGCGGGTGCCGCCCGCACCCTGTGCGTCGTGGGCGCCGCGGTCGTGGTGGTGCTGTGGCTCGTCCTCGTGCGGCCGCAGCTCGTCGTCCTGCGCTGGGACCGGTCGTACGCCCTCCTCGCCGCGCAGCCGCAGCGGGCCGAGGGGCGCATCGCCGAGCTGGACCTGCGGTGGGACCGCGACAAGCAGCGGTGCACCGTCGCCGGGCAGGTCGCCTACACCGCCGCCGACGGCAGCACCCGCCAGGTCCCGATGTCGGTCGCCGGGAGCCTCACCTGGCGCCTCGACGCCGCGCAGGCGCCGAGGGACGACTCCCCCGTCGTCGTGTGGCACACGCCGGACCACGCCGTCGCCCAGGCCGTCGTGCTGGTGGGCGGGGCGCCGCCGCGTTCGTCGTAGGCGCGGGTCGCGACACCCCGGGCTAGGAGCGGCGCGCCCGGTGCGCCTTCGCCGCCTGGGCGTACACGTCGAGCATGGCGGCGGCGGCGCGGTCCCAGCTGAAGCGTTCGCTGGCGCGGCGGGCGCCGGCGGCGAGGCGGGCGCGGCGGTCGTCGTCGGCGAGGAGGTCGCCGAGCTCGCGCGCCCAGGTCCACGGGCTGTGGTCGGGGACGAGGACGCCGGAGACGCCGTCGACGACGACGGTCTGCAGGCCGCCCACGGCCGCGGCGACGACGGGCGTGCCGGCGGCCTGCGCCTCGGCGGCGACGAGGCCGAAGGACTCGTTGTGCGACGGCACGGCGACGACGTCGGCAGCGCGCAGGTAGTCGACCAGCTCCTCGCGGGGCACCGGCGGACGCACGACGAGGTGGTCGGTGACGCCCACCTGGTGCGCCAGCGCCTCGAGCTCGCGCACCGCCGTCGCACGGCCGCTGGCGCCGCCCAGCACGACGAGCATCGGCACGCGCGACCCGCCGCCGTCGCACCAGGCCTCGGCCTCGGTGGCGTCGCCGGAGCTGGCGTGGTCGGCGAGCACGCCGAGGGCGCGGACCAGCACGTCCGGGCCCTTGAGGAGCTGGACGCGGCCCGCGAACAGGACGATCTTCCGGTCCGTGGGCAGGCCCAGCCGCTCGCGCAGCGCCCGCCGGGCGTCGTCGGCGTCCTGCCCGGGGGCGGGCTCCAGCGGCCGGAAGACGTCCAGGTCGACGCCGGGCGCCACGACGTGCACGCGGTCCGGGTCGGCCCGGTACTCCTGCTCGAGGTCCTGGGCCTCCTCGCGCGTGGAGGCGACGAGCGCGTCGGCGGCCTCGACCACCTGCTCCTCCCCCACGATGCGGCCCACGGGCTCCGGCGCGTCCCCGGGGGCGAGGGCCGCGTTCTTCACGCGCGCCATCGTGTGCATGGTGTGCACCAGGGGGACGTCCCAGCGATCCGCGGCGAGCCAGCCGACCTGCCCGGAGAGCCAGTAGTGGCTGTGGACGACGTCGTACCAGTGCGGCGGGCGGTGCGCCTCGGCCCGCAGCACCCCGGCGGTGAAGGCGCACAGCTGGCCGGGCAGGTCGTTCTTGTCCAGGCCCTCGTACGGACCGGCGGCGACGTGCGCCACGCGGATCCCCGGCTCGACGTCGACGCACCGCGGCTGCGCGGACGTCGTCGCGCGCGTGAAGATCTCGACCTCGGCCCCGCGGCGGGCCAGCGCGCGCGCCAGCTCCAGCACGTAGACGTTCATGCCGCCCGCGTCGCCGGTGCCCGGCTGGTCCAGCGGCGACGTGTGCACCGACAGCATCGCCACCCGCGGGCCGGGGCGCGTCGCGTCGGCCGAGGTGCTCATCAGGACTCCAGCACGCAGGCGGGCGGCGTGGGCAGGGCGTGGCGCGCGACGACCTCGCCGGCACCGGTCGCCGGGTCGATCCGCACGGTCGCGAGCTCGCTGCGGCCCTGGAGGGCGACGACCACGGTCTCGGCCGCGTCGTCGGCGCCCGCGGCCAGCACGGCGTGGTGGCGCGGCCACGCGCCGTCGCCCAGCGGGACGTCGGCGAGGTGCTCCAGGACGGGTGCGCCGCCGTCGGCCGGGCGCACCGCGAGCACGGCGAGGAGGTCGGCCCCGCGCACCCCGACGTGCACCCGGGTGCCGTCGGCGGAGAGGGTCACGTGGGCGGGGAAGTCGCGCCCGCCCTCGGCAGCCGGGGAGACCGGCACCGCGGCCGCGGGCGTCCAGCCCTCGCCGTCGCGCACCAGCAGGTGGGCGCGGGCGTCGAGCTCGCCGACGACGACGAGCGACCCGTCCGCGAGGGTGACGAGGTGGCGCGGCCCGGTGCCCGGCGGCAGGACGGCGGCGACGTCCGCGGGTGCGCCCGCGTCCGCGCCCGTGGCCGGGTAGCGCCGCACGACGTCCGCGCCGAGGTCGCACACCAGGACGTCGTCGCCGGCCTCGGCCACGAAGTGCGCGTGCGGGCCGGCCTGGCGCTCCACGACCGGGCCGCTGCCGACCCCGGGGTGGGCGACGACGCCGTCCGCGGCGAGGTCGCCCGTGGCCGCGTCGACCGGCACGGCCGCCGCCACGCCGTCGCCGTAGTTCGCGAGCCAGACGACGTCGCCGCGCGCCAGCACGTGGCACGGGTCGTCGCCGCCGGAGGCCACCGAGCCCGACGGCGCGAGCGTCGCGGTGCCGTCGACCTCCCCGACGCGGAACGCCGTGAGCGTGCCGGCGGCCGTCTCCCCCACCGCGTAGAGCGAGCGGCCGGACGGGTGCGCCGCGAGGAAGGAGGGGGACGTCGCCGCCACGGCCGGGACCGCGGAGGCGACCGAGCCGTCGGCACGGTCCAGCTCGACGCGCCAGATGCTCTCGCCGCTGCCCGGCTCCGCCCCCGGCTGCGGGTAGGTGCCGACCCAGAGCTGCGCCCGAGCGCCCGTGTCCGTCATGGCCTCAGCCTATGACCGCCGGCCGCCCGGGCCGGAACGCGCACGACCCCGGCCGGAGCCCGGCCGGGGTCGTGCGGTGCGCCGTGCGCGCGTGCTGCGGCGAGGTCAGTGCGCGGCCTCGTAGGCGGCCATCACCGTGGCCGAGATGCGGCCCCGGTCGCTGACCTCGTGGCCGTTCTCGCGGGCCCACTCGCGGATCTTCGCGAGCTGCGCGCGGTCGGTGCCGGTGCGGCGGGCGGCGGCACGGGTGCCGCCCCCCAGGCGTGCCGTGGTCTTGCGGCCGTGCCCGATCCAGGTGGCGAACGCGTCGCGGAGCTCGGAGGCGTGCGCGGAGGTGAGGTCGATCTCGTAGGAGACGCCGTCGAGGGCGAACGTCACGGTCTCGTCCGCGTCGCTCCCGTCGATATCGTCGATCAGGACGATCTGCTGCTTCTGAACCACGTGAATGCCTTCCGGTCATGAAGAGATGACATCGTCGACAATGCCTTCTCCGTCACCGGAATGTCAATGCGAATCGCACGCGACCCGACAATGACATCAAGAATTCAGCGGGATTCCTGCTCGGCGGGGACGGCGGCGGCAGCAGCGGCAGCGGCCGCCTCTTCCGCGTCCATCTTCTCGAGGGCGAGCCGCTCGTTCCGGTCCGCGTGCAGAATCTTGCGCATCGCGAGCCAGAAGAGCAGGCCCACACCGACCGACGGGGCGAGCCCGCTCAAGATGGCGACAAAGGTGTCCATGGGATGACTTTCGTTCAGGCCGTCGGCTTGACGAGCGGGAAAAGGATGGTCTCGCGGATCCCGAGGCCGGTGAGCGCCATGAGGAGACGGTCGAGACCCATCCCCATCCCGCCCGACGGCGGCATCGCGTGCTCCATCGCGGTGAGGAAGTCCTCGTCGAGGGCCATCGCCTCGTCGTCGCCCGCCGCGGCGAGCAGCGCCTGGGCCGCGAAGCGCTGGCGCTGCACCACCGGGTCGACCAGCTCGGAGTAGCCCGTGGCCAGCTCGAACCCGCGCACGTACAGGTCCCACTTCTCCACCTGGCCGGGCACCGTGCGGTGTGCGCGCACCAGCGGCGACGTCTCCACCGGGAAGTCCCGGACGAAGGTCGGGGCGTGGAGCCCGTCGCCCACGTGGTGCTCCCACAGCTCCTCGACCAGCTTGCCGTGGTTGGCCTTCTTCGGGTCGACCGAGATCTCGGCCTTCTCGGCCAGCTCCGTGAGGTGCTCCACCGTGGTCTCGGGAGTGATCTCCTCACCGATCGCCTCGGAGAGGGACCCGTACATCGTGATCTGCGCCCATTCGCCGCCGAGGTCGTACTCCTCACCGTCGGGAAGGGTCACGACCGTGGTGCCGAGAACGTCGAGCGCGGCGCGCTGCACGAGATCCTGCGTCAGGGCGCCGATGGTGTTGTAGTCGCCGTACGCCTCATACGCCTCGAGCATCGCGAACTCGGGAGAGTGCGTGGAGTCCGCGCCCTCGTTCCGGAAATTCCGATTGATCTCGAAGACCTTCTCGACTCCGCCCACGACCGCGCGCTTGAGGAAGAGCTCCGGCGCGATCCGCAGGAACAGATCGATGTCATAGGCATTCATGTGCGTCATGAACGGACGCGCCGACGCCCCGGAGGCGATGGTCTGCAGCATCGGGGTCTCGATCTCGAGAAAGCCCCGGCCGTGGAAGTTGTCGCGCAGCGAGCGCACGACGCCCGCGCGGGTGCGGACCATCTCGCGGGCCGCGGGGCGCGCGATGAGGTCGACGTACCGCTGGCGGACGCGGGCCTCCTCGGACAGGTCCTTGTGCAGCACCGGCAGCGGCCGCAGGGCCTTCGCCGCCAGCTGCCACGAGTCGGCGAACACGCTGAGCTCGCCGCGGCGCGACGAGCCCACGCGCCCGTGCACGAACAGGTGGTCGCCCAGGTCGACGTCGGACTTGAACGACGCCAGCGACTCCTCGCCGACCTCCTTGAGGCTGAGCATCGCCTGCAGGCGCCGCCCCTCGCCGTCCTGGAGCGTGACGAAGCACAGCTTGCCCGTGTTGCGCAGGAAGACGACGCGGCCGGCCACGCCGACGACGTCGTCCGTCTCCTGGCCCGCCTCGAGGTGCTCGTAGCCCTCGCGCACTGCAGCGATCGAGTGCGACACCGGCAGCCCGACGGGGTAGGGCTCGACGCCCTGCTCCAGCAGCCGGTCGCGCTTCTCCCGGCGCACGCGCATCTGCTCCGGGAGGTCGTCCGTGCCCGCGGCGGGGTCGTCGGCGGGCGCGGCGGAGGCGGGGTTCTGCGGGGAGGTCACCCGGAGATTCTACGAGCGATCGTCGGGTGCCGGGATCAGGGGCGGAGGTCGAGGGCGAGGTCGAGGATCGGCGCCGAGTGCGTGAGCCCGCCCACGGACAGGTAGTCGACGCCGGTCGACGCCACCTCGCGCGCGCGGTCGAGGGTCAGGTTGCCCGTGGCCTCGAGCTCCACGTGCGCCGGGACGCCGGCACGTCCCTGCCGCGCGCGGACCGCGGTCACGGTCTCGGCGAGCACGGGCGTCGGCATGTTGTCGAGCAGCAGGAAGTCCGCGCCGGCGTCCAGCGCCTCCAGCGCCTGGGCGGTGGTGTCCGCCTCGACCTGGACCAGCACGTCGGGGAACGCGCCCCGCACCGCGTCGATCGCGCCGCGCACGGAGCCGGCGGCCACCACGTGGTTGTCCTTGACCATCGCGACGTCGTACAGGCCCATCCGCTTGTTGGTGCCGCCGCCAGCGCGGACCGCGTACTTCTCCAGCGCGCGCAGGCCGGGCGTCGTCTTGCGGGTGTCGAGCACCTGCGCGCCCGTGCCCGCGAGCTCGCGCGACCACGCCGCCGTCGCCGTCGCGACGCCCGACGCGCGCGACGCGAGGTTCAGCAGCGTCCGCTCCGCGACGAGCAGCACCTGCACCGGGCCCGCGAGCGCCGCGAGCACCCGGCCGCGCTCGACGGCGTCGCCGTCCTGCGCGTGGAACGTCACGGTGGGGGCCGGCAGGCCCAGGCGGCCGGCGACCTGCGTCAGCACCTCCGCCACCACGACCAGCCCCGCGACCGTGCCCGCCGCCCGGGCGACGAGGTCCGCCGTCCCCGTGGCCGACGCCGGCACCGTGGCCTGCGTCGTGACGTCGCGACCGGGCGCCGCGCCGAGGTCCTCGTCCAGGGCCACCTCGACGACGCGGGCCACCCACGCCGCGTCCAGACCGGGCTCGACGGCGGAGGCCTGGTCGTGCACGGGCGGGCCGGCACCGTCCACGTCGGCGTGGTTCGGGTCGGGGCGGTTCAGGTCGGGGCGCAGGTCGGTCACGCGTCGCAACGCTACCCGCACCGTCTCGCCCGGTGCGGCGCTACCTCGCGGGGACGGGGGCCGCCTCGCGGAGGGCGCCGTCGTCGTCGAGGGCCAGGACGACCCGACGCTGCCAGGCCGGGTCCGGCGCGGGGAAGTCGGTGCGGAAGTGCCCGCCCCGGGACTCGGTGCGCACCCAGGCGGCGTGCACGAGGGCGCTGGCGACCTGGTGCACGGTGGTGGTCTCCCACTCGGCGACCTGGGGGTCGGCGACGACGCCGTCGGCGCGGTGCGCGTCGGTCCGGACGGCGTCGAGGAGGCCGGCGGCGCGCTCGAGCGACTCGGCGGACCGCACCGGGCCCGCTCCCTCGGAGGTCGCGCGCTGCACGCGCGAGCGGGCCGCGGCGGCCACGAGGGCCGACCCGCCGGGGCGCTCCTCGGGGTCCGGGGCCGAGCGCAGCTCGCCGTCCTCGACCCGCTGGGCGACGTCGCGGGCGGCGCGGTGCGCGAAGACCAGCCCCTCCAGCAGCGAGTTGGACGCGAGCCGGTTGGCGCCGTGCACGCCCGTGCACGCCACCTCGCCGACGGCGTACAGGCCGGGCACGGAGGTGCGGCCGCGCACGTCCGTCACGACGCCGCCCGAGTGGTAGTGCTGCGCGGGCGCGACGGGGACGGGCTCCTCGGTCCAGTCGATGCCCTGGGCCAGCAGCCGCGAGGTGATGGTCGGGAACCGGCGCCGGAGGAACCCGGCCCCGAGGTGCCGGGCATCCAGCAGCACGTGGTCGGCGTTCGTGGCCGCCATGCGCCGCACGATGGCGTGCGCGACGACGTCCCGCGGCGCCAGCTCGGCCAGCTCGTGCTCGCGGGGCATGAAGCGGTAGCCGTCGACGTCGAGCAGCAGCGCCCCCTCGCCGCGGACGGCCTCGCTGATGAGCGGCTGCTGGCCCTTGGCGCCGAGCCCCTGCCACAGCACGGTCGGGTGGAACTGCACGAACTCGAGGTCGCCCACCGTGGCGCCCGCGCGGAGCGCGGCGGCGATGCCGTCGCCCGTGGCGCCGGGCGGGTTGGTCGACGAGCGGAAGACCTGCCCGATGCCGCCCGTGGCCAGCACGACCACCGGCGCCAGCGCGGCGCCCACCCCGTCGCGGCTGCCCGCGCCGCGCACGTGCAGCGTGACGCCCGCGGCGGGCCGGCGGCCGTCGGGGCCGGGGGCGCCGGTGAGCACGTCGAGCACCAGCGCGTTCTCCAGCACCTCGATGCCGGGGTCGTCGCGCACGGCCTCGATCTGCGCCACGAGGGCGCGGGAGATCTCCGCGCCGGTGGCGTCGCCGCCCGCGTGCACGATCCGGTCGGCGCGGTGGCCGCCCTCCCGGGTGAGGGCGATCTCGCCGTCCGGGCCCACGTCGAACGACGTGCCGCGGGCCACGAGCTCGCGCACGCGGTCCGGGCCCTCGGTGACGAGCACCCGCACCGCCTCGGGGTCGCTCAGGCCGCCGCCGGCGGCGAGGGTGTCCGTGAGGTGGGCGTCGGGGGTGTCGTCGGGGTGCAGGGCCGCCGCGATGCCGCCCTGCGCCCACACCGTGGACCCGGAGGACAGCGCGCCCTTGGTGACCAGCAGCACGCGCGGCACGCGGGAGCGCAGCTCCAGCGCCGCCGTCAGGCCCGCGATGCCGGTGCCGACGACGACCGCGTCGGCGGTGATGGTCCAGCCGGGGGCCGGGGCGACGAGCGCGCGGGCCAGCCGCGGCCCGTTCACCGGGTCGTCACCGGGCCGTCGGGGCTGCGGTCGGGGGTCCGCGCCGCCGTCACCGGACGGCCGCGAAGGGCACGCCGCTGGACTCCAGCCCGAAGCCGTCCGGCACCTGGCCCGGGTCGTCGTCGAGCTCGACGACCCGGTTCTCCGGGTCGACGAAGACGACCGCCGGGGAGTAGGTCCGCGCGTCGGCGTCCGAGAGCATCCCGTACGCGATGACGATGACGGTGTCCCCCGGGTGCACGAGGTGCGCGGCCGCGCCGTTGATGCTGACCTGGCGGCCGCCGCGCTCGCCCGGGATGACGTACGTCGTGAGGCGGGCGCCGTTGGTGACGTCGACCACGTCGACCTGCTGGCCGGGGTACAGGTCCGCGGCGTCGAGCAGGTCGGCGTCGATCGTGATCGAGCCGACGTAGTGCAGGTCCGCCTGCGTCACGGTGGCGCGATGGATCTTGCCGATCATCATCGGCCGCTGCAGGGAGGCGGGGCGGTTCGCGTGCTCAGTCACTGGGGTTCTCCTGTGGACTCGCGCTGGTGGCGGGGCCGCCAGCGAGGTCCACGGCCTGGTTGTCGATCAGTCGGGTGGCGCCGACACGCGCCGCCACGAGGAGGAGGGCGGAGCCGCGGAAGTCCGCGAGCACCGGGTCCACGGTAGTCGGGTCGACGAGTGCCAGGTAATCCACCTCAACACCGGCCCCCGCCTCGAGGATTCCCGACGCCGCCGCGCGGACGGCCTCCGGGCCCTCGCCGGCCGCGTCCGCACCGGCCCGCAGCGCCCGGGACAGCGTCAGCGCGGCGGCCCGCTCGTCGTCGGACAGGTAGGCGTTGCGCGAGGACATCGCGAGACCGTCCGGGTCGCGCACGATCGGCACGCCGAGGACCTCGACGTCCACGTCCAGGTCCCGCACCATGCGGCGCACGGCCAGCAGCTGCTGGGCGTCCTTCTCCCCGAACACGGCCACGTCGGGGCGCACCAGGTGCATGAGCTTCAGCACCACGGTGAGCACGCCGTCCAGGTGGCCGGGGCGCGACTCGCCCTCCAGCACCTCGCCGACGTGCCCGGCCGCGACGCGCACGATCGGGTCCCCGTCGGGGTAGACGACGTCCGGCGTGGGCGCGAACACCAGGTCCGCGCCCACGCTCGCCAGCTTCGCGAGGTCGCCGTCCAGGTCGCGCGGGTACCGGTCCAGGTCCTCGCCGGCGCCGAACTGCAGCGGGTTGACGAAGATCGTCACCACGACCTGCCCCGTCGGCCCGGCCGCCTCGCGCGCCTGCCGCACGAGCTGCAGGTGGCCGTCGTGGAGCGCGCCCATCGTCATGACGACGGCCCGCCGGTCCGTGGGCTCCGGCCCCGACAGGGTCCACGCGGTGAGGGCGTCGTGCAGCTCCGGCCGGGTGCGCACGACGGCGGGCGCCGCGGTGGTGGGGGTCTCTGCGCTCATCGTGGCTCCTCGGACGGGTCGTCGGGGTGGTGCGCCGCGGGCGGCGCGAGGGCGTCGAGCAGCTCGCGGGCCGCGCCGTCGCCGATGCGGTGGGCGGCGAGCGCGCGGCTCGTGGCGCCGCGGGCCAGCTCGGTGTACGACGCGGGGACGTCGGTGGCGCCGGTCCGCGCCGCCAGCTCCCGCAGCACGTCGAGGTGCGTGCGCACGGTGCCGACGTCGCCCCGCGACACGGGCCCGGTGAGCGCGGAGACCGCACCGGCGCCGTCGCGCACGTCCGCGGCGCGGGTCGCGCCGTCGAGCGCGGCCGACAGCAGCGGCGCCAGGGCGCGGCCGGGCTGCTCGACGCCGGCCGCCTCGAGCGCCTGCGCCGCCTGCGCGACGAGGACGACCAGGTGGTTCGCGCCGTGCGCGAGGGCCGCGTGGTACAGCCCTCGCGCCTCCTCCGCGACGATCACGGGCTCCCCGCCGACCTCGACGACGAGCGCCTGGCCGATCGGCTGGACCGCCGCCGGCGCCGTGACGGCGAACGTGCAGCCCTCCAGCCGGTGCAGGTCCAGCGAGGTCCCCGTGAACGTCATCGCGGGGTGCAGCGCCACCGGGATCGCGCCGGCGCGTCGGGCCGGGTCGAGCACGGCCGCGCCGTACCGGCCGGACGTGTGCACGACGAGCTGCCCGGGCTGCCAGGCGCCGAGCGCCGCGAGCCCGCCCACGACGTCCGCCAGCGCGTCGTCGGGCACCGCGAGCAGCACGAGCTCGGCGCGCTCCACGACCTCCTGGACCTCCAGGTGCGGCACGCCGGGCAGCAGCGTCGCGATCCGCTCGCGCGACTCCTCGCTGACGCCGCTCGCCCCGACGACGGTGTGACCCGCCGCCCGCAGGGCGCTGCCCAGCACGGCGCCGACGCGGCCGGCGCCCACGACGCCCACCCCCAGGCGGCCCGGCCGCGCCGACGGCGGGGTCGGGCGGTCGTCGGCGACGCTCACCGCGGGCCCTCCATCCAGCGCTCGGGACCCGCGTGGGCGCGGGCCTCCCGGGCGCGCACGGACTGCTCGTCGAGGAGCCGGGCGGCCTCGTCCTCGGCGAGGTGGTAGACGACCGGGCTGATGGGGCCGGGCGTGGAGTGCAGCGCGAACGACGCCAGGCGGCGCCGGCGCTGCCACGGCCCCTGCTCGAGCCCGAGGGACTGGGTGCGCTCGTGCGGCACCACCTCGAGGCGGCGCACGAACCGGCCGCCGCGCGCCAGGAGCGCGCGGCCCGTCACGGCGTACCCGTTGCGGCGCCAGCTCCACGGGTCGAGCAGCCGGGCCCGCTTCGGGCTGGTGACGAACCAGCGGTCGGTGCGGGCGTCGCCGGTGAGGGCCTCGTCGAGCAGGGCGAGCGTGTCGTCGGGGTCCGCGACCTGGAGGTCGGGCAGCACCAGCCAGAGCGCGGTGAGGGCCTCCTCGCGGGGGCCGACCGGCAGCAGCACGTGCTGCTGCTCCCCCTGCTGGCCCTCGCCGCCGCCGTAGCCGGCCACGTTGACCTTGACGCGCCACCAGTCCGGCCCGCGCCACAGCGGGCCCTGCGTGAGCGACACGGCCTGCACGCGGCCCGGCGGGATGGTCTGCGCGCGGGTCTCCAGCAGGCCGTGGCGCAGGCGGATCCCGTCGGGCGACAGCGCCGCGCGGAAGCCGAACTCCCCGGCGAAGCGCTGGAAGATGTACCCGCCGACGCCCAGGATGGCGGGCAGCGCCGAGAACAGGATGCTGACCTCGCGGGTCACGAACACCGCCACGCCCACGCCGACCAGCACGAGCACCGCGAACCACAGTCCGGGCATCCGCAGCAGCGACAGCAGCAGCCGCGTGGGCGGTACCTCGTAGACCTGACGCTCGGGCGCCTCCGGGGCGACGTCGTCCGCCTCCCCCTGGTCCGGCACCGGGTCGGGCACGGGCCCCGCCCCGGCGGGCCGCCCGTCGGCCAGGTCGGCGGGCGCGGCGACCGCGGCGGCGTCGTCCGGCGCGGGGCGCACCCCGCCGGCCGGCGCCCCGGCGCGGTGGGCGGCCTTGACGCCCGCGGCGCGGGCCAGCAGGTCCGCGCGCAGGTGCTGCGCGTCCGCCTCCTTGAGGAAGCCGATCGCCACGCCCGAGTCCGAGCCGCCGGCCACCTCGAGCCGCAGCTCGGCCAGTCCGAACAGGCGCGCGAGCAGCGGCTGGCGCACGTCGATCGCCTGCAGCCGGTCCAGCCGCGCGTGCCGCTGCTGCCGGAACAGGATGCCCTTGCGCAGGTGCACGACGTCGTCGTCCACCGCGTACGCCGTCATGCGCCAGGCGAGCGCGGCGTAGCCGAAGATGATCGCGGCCACCACGACGAGGCCGAGCAGCACCATCCACCACAGGCCGCGGATCTCGCCGGCGGCCTTGACCGCGTTGGCGACGTCGTCGAGGACCTGCTGGCCCCCGATGACGAGGATCGCGACGACGGCCGCCCAGCCGCGCACGAACGGCGTGACCGGGTGCACGCGGCGCCAGGTCAGGTCGTGGCGCGCGGACGGCGCGCCCGCGGCAGGGTCGGGGGCGGGTGCCGGAGTCGGGCCGGGCGTCGGACCCGAGGTCGGGCCCGGCGTCGCGCCGGGGGTCGGGGTGCTCACAGGCCCGCCAGCCTCGCCTCGCCCCGAGCGGTCAGCCGGTCGCGCAGCCGCTCCGCCTCGTCGGGCACCAGGCCCGGGATGTCGGCGTCGGTGCCGGCCGACGCGGTGTGCAGCTGCACCTTCGCGATCCCCAGCTTGCGGTCCAGCGGCCCGGCCTCCACGTCCACGTACTGCATGCGGCCGTAGGGCACGACGACGAGCGAGCGGAACATGATGCCCTTGCGGATCAGCAGGTCGTCGTCCCGCTCGGCGTACCCGATCGCGCGGACCTGCCGGGGCACGAGGAGCACCGCCCACAGCAGCAGCGCGGCCGGCACCCCGGCCAGCAGCCAGAACCACGGCGAGACGAGGACGGCCAGGACGACGCCCGCCACGAGGGGCACGCCCAGCGTCACCGAGATCGAGATGAGCCGCGCCGGGACCAGCCGCGGCGACACGCTCTGCCAGGCGACGTCCGGCGGGTCGAAGGGACCGGAGTTGCGCACGGCCGGGTGGTCCGCGCCCGCGGGGGTGCTCGTCATGGCTCCATCCTTCCATCCACGGCGGGCCCGGCCACATCGTCCGTCCGGCTGGACCGTGACGCCCGCGGGTCCGACGGAGGTCGGACGGCGCCCCTCCTCCCGGCGGGGTCCCGTCGTCAGGACGGGAGGGGGTCGGCGTGCTCCTCCGTGTCCCCGCCGTCGGCGTCGTCCGACGGCGGGAGCTGGCAGAACTTCTCCACGACGAGCCCGACCACGCAGAGCACGACCGCGCACGCGGCGGCGATCGCGGAGGCGATCGCCTGGTCCCGGCGCGCCTCGATGTGCAGCTGCCCGAGGACCACGAGCACGCTCGCGACGTACCGCCCGGCGAGCAGCGCGCCCGTCAGCGCCCCGGCCTTGGCCAGGACGAACGTGCGCGCGGCACGCAGCGGGTCGAGGTCCGGCCGGTCGCCCTTCTGGTACGCGCGCACGGCCCAGCCGGCCCAGAAGATGGCGCCGGCGAGCGCGAGCATCGCGACGTCCTCCACCCACGCGACGGTGGGCAGGTAGACGCCCCGCGACTCGAGCAGCCGCAGCAGCCCGGCGCCGCCCACCGCCACGACGGCGAAGACGGCCGCGAGCAGGCGGACCGAGGTGCGACGCATCTCAGCGGTCGTCCTCCCCGTACCGCTCCTGCGAGAGGGCCGGGCCGGGGTGCGCGTCCGGCAGCGGCGCGAACGGGTCCGGCAGCGCCGGCGGGTTGGCGGCGACACCCGGGGCAGGGGCCGGCGCCGGCGGCACCGGCTCGTGCCGTACCGGGCCCGGGGCGGCGGGCTGCGGCGTCGTGCGGTCCGGCACGAACTGCTCGGGCACGTACGCGACCGGCGCGAACGGCTCGGGTGCGAACGGCTCGGGTGCGAACGCCTCGGGGACGGCCGCCTCCGGCGCGGCGGGCGGCGCGAACGACGACGCGACCGGCGGTGCGGGCGCCGCGGGCGCGGACGGGACGAGACCCGACTGCACCGGCAGGTACGGCGCCGGGCCCGACGGCGCGGGCGGGGAGGGCACCGGCGCGTGCGGTCCGGCGTCGTGCCCGACCGGCGTGACGGCGGCGAACGGCCGCGGCGTGAGCGGCTGCGCCGGGTCACCGTAGGCGTCGGGCCCGTAGGCGTCGTAGGCGTCGCGCGGGCCACCGTGCGGGTCGTCCCGCCGAGGCTCGGCGTGCGGCTCCGGCTCGGCGACGGGGGGCGCGGCGTACGGCTCGGCGTAGGGCTCCGACGGCGGCTCCGCGACGGGCGCGCCGGGCTGCTCGGCGGCGTACGGCTCCACCCCGTGCTGCTCGCCGGGGTAGGCCTGCGCCGGGTACGCGCCGGAGGCCTGCTCCTGCGGCGCCGGCTCCGACTGCGGCACGGGCGAGGACGGTGCGGGGTCCGACCCGGCGGAGACCTGGCCGGTGCTCTGCGTGGGCCCGGTCAGCCAGTCGAGCGCGAGCCAGCGGATGCCGGCCCGGTCGGGGGCGGTCACCGCGAGCTGGCCGACGGGGCCACCGCCCGGGCCGCCGAGCAGCGCCTCGGGCGCGACCTCGGCCCACGGCACCAGCACGAACGCGCGCTCCTGGGCGCGCGGGTGCGGCAGCTCGAGGTCGGGTCCGTTCGCGACGAGCGACCCGTACTGGACGATGTCGACGTCGAGGGTGCGCGGGCCCCAGCGCTCCTCGCGGACGCGGCCGTGCTGCGCCTCCACCTGCTGGGTGCTGCGCAGCAGGTCCCGCGGCGAGAGCGTGGTCCGCACGACGAGGACGGCGTTGAGGTAGTCCGGCTGCTCCGGGCCGCCGACGGCGGCCGTGCGCGCCAGGGGCGAGACCTCCATGACCTGCACGCCGGGGAGCCGGTCGACGTCGGTCACCGCCTGGCGGAGGGTGACCTGCGCGTCGCCCAGGTTGGCGCCGAGGGCCAGCACGGCCTCCACGGGCTCGGCCGGGGTGGTGTCCAGCGGGTCCCCGGCGGGCGTCGGCGCGACCTCGGGCTCGGGCGCGGCGGCCGCCGCGACGGCGACGGGCGCCGCGACGGGCGCGGGCGGGGCCGGCTCGGGCTCCGGCGGCGCGTCGGCGAACGCCGCTGCCGGGAACGCCGGGGCGGCCTCGACGGGCTCGCCCGGCGTCGCGGCGGGCACCACGGGCGGGCGCGACCGGTCGCGGCGGACCACGATCGCGACGTCGTCGAACGGCACGGGGATGGGCGCCTGCGGCTTGTGCACGCGCACGTCCACGGCCTGCACGGCCGGGCGGGCGAGGACGACGGCGGCGATCCGCTCGGCGACGGTCTCCACGAGGTCCGCCGGGGACCCGGCGAGCACGTCGTGCACGTCCTGCGCGACGTCGGCGTAGCTCACCGTGCGCCCGAGGTCGTCCGACGACGCGGCCTCCCGGGTGTCCAGGTGCAGCACGACGTCGGCGCTGAAGACCTGTCCCTCGGCGCGCTCGTGCGCGAGGACGCCGTGGTGCCCGGTCGCCGTGACGCCGGCGAGGCGGATCTGGTCGAGCGGCTGTCCGTCCGGTCCGGGAACGGCTGCTGCGAAGGTCACGAGAGGCCCTCCTCATCGGCGGCGGTACGGGGCCCGCCCACGGCTTCGGTGCGGTGTGCCGGTGCGGTCATCCCGGCATCCTCCACGTCGAGGGACGCCGCCGTCCAGGCGTCCGCGACGCGGACCGCGTCCGCGCTGGCCCGGGCGGCGTGGACGCGCACGGCCCACGCGCCCGCGGCGGCGGACAGCGCGGAGACGGCGGCGGTGGCGTGGTCGCGCTCGAGCGGCGGCGCGGGCCGGTCGTCCGGCAGTCCGCGGGTCCCCTCGAGCAGGTGCCCCAGGAACCTCTTGCGCGAGGCGCCGACGAGCACCGGGCGCCCGAGCGAGTGCAGCGCGTCCAGGTGGGACAGGATCGGCCAGTTCAGGGCGCCGGCCTTCGAGAAGCCGAGGCCCGGGTCGAGCACCACCTGCTCGGCGGCGACGCCCACGGCGAGCAGGGCGTCCATGCGCTGCGCGAGCTCGTCGCGCACCTCGGCGACGACGTCGTCGTACACCTCGAGGCTGTCCATGACGTCCGCGTGGCCGCGCCAGTGCATCGCGACGTACGCGACGCCCGTGTCGGCCACGACGTGGCCCATCCGCGGGTCGGCGAGGCCGCCCGAGACGTCGTTGACGAGCCGCGCGCCCGCGGCGACCGCACGCTCGGCGACCGCGGACCGCGTCGTGTCGACCGACACCACGGCGCCGTGCGCCGCGAGCCGCTCGATCACCGGGAGCACGCGGCGCAGCTCCTCGGCCTCGTCCACGCGGGCGGAGCCCGGCCTGGTGGACTCGCCGCCGACGTCGAGGATCTCCGCGCCCTCGGCCAGCAGGTCGAGGCCGTGCTGCACGCCGGCGTCCGGCTCGAACCACTCGCCGCCGTCGGAGAACGAGTCGGGCGTGATGTTCACGACGCCCATGACGAGGCACCGACCGACCCCGGACAGCTCCGGGAGCCCCGCGACGAGCGCGTCGCGCGGGTGCACCGTCATCCGGGTGTCACCGCCCCGCGATGAGGCTCATGGCCTCGGCGCGCGTCGCCGGGTTCTGCATGATGCCGCGCACGGCCGACGTGACCGTGCGGGAGCCCGGCTTGCGCACGCCGCGCATCGACATGCACAGGTGCTCGCACTCCACGACGACCAGGACGCCGCGCGGCTCGAGGATGCGCACCATCGCGTCCGCGACCTGCGTCGTCAGGCGCTCCTGCACCTGCGGGCGCCGGGCGTAGACCTCGACGAGCCGCGCCAGCTTCGACAGGCCCGTGATCCGGCCGTCCGTGCTGGGGATGTAGCCCACGTGGGCGACGCCGTGGAACGGCACCAGGTGGTGCTCGCACGTCGAGTACACCTCGATGTCGCGCACCAGCACCATCTCCTCGTGACCGAGGTCGAAGGTGGTGGTCAGCACGTCCTCGGGCTCCTGGCGCAGGCCCGCGAAGATCTCCTGGTAGGCGCGCGCCACGCGGGCGGGCGTCTCCCGCAGGCCCTCGCGGTCCGGGTCCTCGCCGACCGCGAGCAGCAGCTCGCGGACGGCGGCCTCGGCCCGCACGGAGTCGTACGGGGGCACGTCCGCGGCCGCGCGCATGCCCAGGTCCGTCACCGGGTCGGTCACCGGTTCTCCCCCGCTGCCGGGGGCTCGCTGTCGGTGCCGACGCCCGGGCCGGCCTCCTGCAGGTCGCCCTCGTTGCCCACGATGGCCGCCTCGTCCTGCGGCACGACGTGCCCGTTGCCGTTGGCCGCGGCGCGCTCGCCGTCGGTCATGATCGGGCCGCGCGTCTGCACGGTGCGCTGCTCGCTGGACAGCCAGACGTCGCGCGGCTCGCGCTTGACCACGGGCGCGAAGATCTCCGCCAGCTCGGCCTGGTTGAGCGTCTCCTTCTCGAGCAGGCGCAGCACCAGGTCGTCGAGCACGTCGCGGTACTGGGTGAGCACCTCCCACGCCTCGTCGTGCGCGGCCTCGACGAGCTTGCGCACCTCGTGGTCCACGGTGCCGGCGACGGCCTCGGAGTAGTCCCGCTGGTGGCCCATGTCGCGACCAAGGAACGGCTCGCCCGAGCCGTTGCCGAGCTTGATGGCGCCGACCTTCTCGCTCATGCCGTACTCGGTGACCATCTTGCGGGCGGTCGCCGTGGCCTTCTCGATGTCGTTGCTGGCGCCGGTGGTCGGGTCGTGGAAGACGATCTCCTCGGCCACGCGGCCGCCCATCGCGTACGCGAGCTGGTCGAGCAGCTCGTTGCGGGTGGTGGAGTACTTGTCCTCCATCGGCATGACCATCGTGTAGCCGAGGGCGCGGCCGCGGGGCAGGATCGTCACCTTCGTGACGGGGTCCGTGTAGCGCATCGCCGCCGCGACCAGGGCGTGCCCGCCCTCGTGGTAGGCGGTGATCTTCTGCTCCTTGACCTTCATCACGCGGGTGCGCTTCTGCGGCCCGGCGATGACGCGGTCGATCGCCTCGTCCAGCGCGCGGTCGTCGATGAGCTGGGCGCCGCTGCGGGCGGTGAGCAGCGCGGCCTCGTTGAGGACGTTCGCCAGGTCGGCGCCCGTGAAGCCCGGGGTGCGGCGCGCGACGGCGGCGAGGTCGATCGTGTCGACCATCGGCTTGCCCTGCGCGTGCACGGTGAGGATGTGCTCGCGGCCCTTGAGGTCCGGCGCCTCGACGGCGACCTGACGGTCGAAGCGGCCCGGGCGCAGCAGCGCCGGGTCGAGGATGTCGGGGCGGTTGGTCGCCGCGATGAGGATGACGTTCGTCTTGACGTCGAAGCCGTCCATCTCGACGAGCATCTGGTTCAGCGTCTGCTCGCGCTCGTCGTGACCGCCGCCCATGCCGGCGCCGCGGTGGCGGCCGACGGCGTCGATCTCGTCGACGAAGATGATCGCCGGCGCGTTGTTCTTCGCCTGCTCGAACAGGTCGCGGACGCGGGACGCGCCGACGCCGACGAACATCTCGACGAAGTCCGAGCCGGAGATCGAGTAGAACGGCACCCCGGCCTCGCCGGCGACCGCGCGGGCGAGCAGGGTCTTGCCGGTGCCGGGCGGGCCGTACAGCAGCACGCCCTTGGGGATCTTGGCGCCGACGGCCTGGAACTTGGCCGGGTCCTCGAGGAACTCCTTGATCTCCTGGAGCTCCTCGACCGCCTCGTCCACGCCCGCCACGTCGGCGAACGTCACCTGCGGCATGTCCTTGCTGATGAGCTTGGCCTTGGACTTGCCGAAGCCCATGACGCCGTTGCGCCCGCCGCCCTGCATCCGCGACAGGATGAACCAGAAGACCACGCCGATGATGAGGAACGGGATGAGGAAGCCCAGCATCGAGCTCCAGAAGCTCGGCTGCGGCACCTGGGAGTCGAACCCGTCCTTGAGGTCCGCGGTCCGGACCGCGGTGGCCACCTCGTCGCCCTGCGGCTGGACGTAGAAGAACTCGACCTTCGTGCCGTGGTCCTGCTCTTCCTTCGACCCCTGGTCGGTGACGTACTTCTTGCTCAGCTCGAGCTCGACGCGCTGCTCCCCGTCGACGACGAGTGCGTGGTCCACCGTGTCGCCGGCGAGCAGCTCGAGCCCCTGAGAGGTCTCGATCCGCGACACCCGGTCGGTGCTGAACGCGCTGAAGGCCAGCGAGACGAGCACGAGGCCGACCACGATCCAGATGATCGGGCCGCTCAGGATCTTCTTGATGTTCATCGGCGACGGGGTCGGTGCCCCGCTTCCCTTCCGTCGGGCAACGTGTGGTTCACGACGCTACACGCCGAGTGTGGACGAACCGTGGGTGTTCGCCCAGGGCGCGACGGCGCCCGTCAGCTGTAGACGTGCGGCGCGAGGGTGCCGACGAACGGCAGGTTGCGGTACTTCTCGGCGTAGTCGAGGCCGTAGCCCACGACGAACTCGTTGGGGATGTCGAAACCGACGTAGCGCACGTCGACGTCGACCTTCGCGGCGTCGGGCTTGCGCAGCATCGCCGCGATCTCCACCGACTCCGGCCCGCGGGAGCGCAGGTTCGCGACGAGCCAGGAGAGCGTGAGGCCCGAGTCGATGACGTCCTCGACGATGAGCACGTTGCGGCCGGTGAGGTCGGCGTCGAGGTCCTTGAGGATGCGCACCACGCCCGACGACTTGGTGCCCGAGCCGTAGGAGGACACCGCCATCCAGTCCATGTGCACCGGGTGGTGCAGGCGGCGGGCCAGGTCCGCCATCACCATGACGGCGCCCTTGAGCACGCCGACCAGGAGCAGGTCCTTGCCGGCGTAGTCGGCGTCGATCTGCGCGGCGATCTCGTCGAGCTTGGTGCCGATCTGCTCCTCGGTGAGCAAGATGTTGGCGAGGTCGCCTGAGACGTCCGACTGGTCCACGGTCACTCCTCGAGGGAACGGGTTGGGGCTGGGGGGCGCGCCGTCCGGACCGGGCTGGGCTCGGCGGGTCGCAGGTAGAGCCTGCCACACGCGCGGAGGGCACGAGCGTCGCCCGGCAGGTGGACGGCGCCCTGCCCACGCCACGAGACGACGAGCGCGTCGAGGGCGTCCACGTGCCGCGCCGTCGTCGCCCCGGGCGCGCAGCCCACGGCCAGCGCGGCCGACCGCAGCGCCCGTCGCCGCAGCGCCGCCGGAGCCGCGGCGAGCGCGTCGGCGTCGAGCGCGACCCCGGCCGGCCGGTCGTCGGGCACGGTCGCCGTGGCGAGCAGGTCGGCGGCCAGGGCGTCGAGCGCGTCGGCGTCGTCGCGCAGCTGGTCCGCGGTGCGGGCGAGGGCGGGCACGACCCCCGGCCCGAGGGCGTCCTCCAGCGCGGGGACGACGGCGCCGCGCACCCGCGTGCGGGCGGGCACCGCGCCGCCGGCGGGGGCGTCGACCGGCTCCCCGGCGCCCGGGAGCACGTTGGTCGGGTCGGTCCAGAACGCCAGCCCGGCGGCGGCGCACACGGCCTCGGTCTGCGCGCGCCGCAGCCCGAGGAACGGCCGGACGTACCGCCCGCGGCGTCGCGGCATGCCCGCCAGCGACCGCGCACCGCTCCCCCGCGCCAGGCCGAGCAGCACGGACTCGGCCTGGTCGTCCTGGGTGTGGCCCAGCAGGACGGCGGCGGCGCCGGTCTCGTCGGCCGCGGCGTCGAGCGCGGCGAACCGGGCGGCGCGGGCGGCACCCTCCGGACCGCCGGACCCGGGGGCGTCGTCCACGCGCACGCGGCGCACCAGCACGGGGTCCAGGCCGAGCTCGCGGCAGCGGGCGGCCGCCGTCGCCGCGACGACGTCGGACCCGGCCTGCATGCCGTGGTCCACGACGACCGCGCCCGCGCGCACCACGAACCCCGGCGCCCGCACGGAGCGGCCCACCCGCCGGGCCTCGACGACGGTCGCGGCCGCCAGCGCGAGGCTGTCCGCCCCGCCGGAGCACGCGACCAGCACCAGGTCGCCCGCGCCGAGCGCGAGGTCGCTCAGCTCCGCGCGGACGGCGGCGCGGGCCGCCGCGAGCGCCGGGTCGACGCGGGCCACGCCTTCCCCGCCCCGGCCTCAGCCGTGCACGCGCCGCACCCAGGCGCGCGGGTCGGCGATCTCGCGGGCGGACGGCAGGTGCCCGGGCTCGGACCAGACGGCGTTGAGCCCGTCGCGGCCGACCCGCTCCTCGACGGCGCGCACGAACGCCGCGCCGTCGCGGTACTGGGCGAGCTTGGCGTCCATGCCGAGCACGCGGCGCAGGACGACGTCGAGCGCGGGGGCGCCCTCGCCGTCGCGCCGCTTCTCGAAGCGCGCGCGGATGGTGCGCACGGAGCGCACGACGCGCGGCCCGACGGCGTCCATCATCACGTCGGCGTGCCCCTCCAGGAGGGCCATGACCGCGGTGATCTCCTCCAGCTCGGCCCGCTGCTCGGGGCCGAGGATCCCGTCGAGCGGGGTGACGAGCTCGCCGCGCACGGCGCGCAGCACGGTGCGCCCGACGACGGCCACCTTCTCCCGCAGCGGCGCGCGCGCCATCGCGACGGAGCTGCGGGTGACCCCGCTCATGAGGTCGCCCACCCGCCCCACGAGGTGGTCGGCGAGCCAGGGGGCGGTGGCGAACTGGAGGGCGTGGGTCTGCTCGTGCAGGCACACCCAGAGCCGGAAGTCGCGCGGTCGCAGCGAGAGCGACCGCTCCACCTGCAGCACGTTGGGCGCCACGAGCAGGAGGCGGCCGTTGGCCCCGGGGCCGGCGGCGGCGCGCGCGCCGTACGGGTCGAACTGGCCGAGCACCCGCCCCGACAGCAGCGCCAGCAGCCCCCCGACCTCGGCGGCACCGGCGAGCCGGGCGGCGGCGGAGGCGGGCGGCACGTCGGCCGCGACGGCCGCCATCACGGGGTCCGTCATCGCACGCATCGACTGCGTGTTGGCGCGGGTCCACCCCGCTCGGTCGACGACGAGCACCTCGCCCAGCCCGCCCCCGGCGGGGACCGGGGTCGCGGGCGTCATCCCCGTGACGTCCAGGACGTGCCCGACGGCGTCGCCCGCGGCGGCGCGCAGGCCGGCGACGAGCTCGTCGAGCTCGTCGCGCGGCGCCGTCGCGCCCGGCCGGGCGACCCGGGCGGCGATCTGCGCCGCCGCCGTCCAGTCCAGCAGGGGCTCGGCGGCGGGGGCGGGCGTGGTCACGGCACCACGGTAACCAGATCCGGGGCGCCTACCGGCAGCCGCAGTCCGCGAGGTCGCCCGCGAAGCCGTCGAAGATCACCCGGGCGCCGTACGTGCCGCCGTCGGGCACCTTGTCGGCGAGGGTGACGAAGAGGAGCATCCGGTCGTCGGTGGTCACGACGGTCCCCGCGAGGCCGGTGACGTTCGGCAGGCTGCCGGTCTTGCCGGTGACGTAGCCGCGCCCGGGGTTCCCCTTCGGGTAGCGGTCGTGCAGGGTGCCGTTGAGGCCGGCCACGGCGAGCCCGTCCGCGACGTCGCGGAGCTCCGGGTGGTCGGGGTCGACGGCGAGCCGCAGGGTGTCGGCGAGCTGGCGGGGCGTGGCCCTCGAGCCGCGGGCCAGCCCGGAGAGGTCGTGCAGGGTGGCGCCGTCCATGTCGACGCCGAGGTCCTCGACGCCCGCGGTCACGGCGCGGACGGCGCTCGACCCGGTGCCGGGCATGCCGGCGTCGATGGCGACGATCCGCCCGACGACCTCCGTGATGGTGTTGTCCGACCGGCGCAGCATGTCGCCGACGACGTCGCGCAGCGGCGCCGACTCGACGCGCCCGACCTCCCGCGCGGACGACGGCGCGGTGTCGCGGTCCACGCTGCCCCGCACGGTGACGCCGCGCTTCTCGAGCGCCTTCGCGAACGTGTTCGCGGCCGCCATCGCGGGGTCCTTCTCCCGCGGGGCGTACTCCTCGTCGGTGGTGCGCGCGACGTCCACCGCGAGCGCCGCGACCGGGGCCGTGTACCCGAGGGTCACGTCCTCGGCGGGCACCTTGGCGGGCACGGCCGGGCCGGAGAAGAGCGTGTCGTCGAGGCTGAGGGTCACGTCCGCGCCGGTGAGCCCCACCTGCGTCGCCACCTGGGCCGCCAGGTCGCCGAGGCCCGCGCGCCCGTTCACCTCGTCGGGGTGGCCGGCACCGGCGGCCAGCATCATGTCCCCGCCGCCCACGAGCACGAGGTGGGAGTCGCCGTCGAGCACGACGGTGGTGGGCAGCGTGGTGTCACCGCCGGGTCCCGCCATGGCGGCGACCGCCGTGAACAGCTTCTGCGTGGAGGCCGGCGCCACCGGGCGGTCGGGGGCGTTCGAGCCGAGCGTCGTGCCGGTGGCCGCGTCCGTGACGATCACGCCGACCCGCTTGCCGAGCCGGTCGTCCTTCCGCAGCCCGGTGACGAGCTTGCCGACCGCGGCCTGCGTGGGCTCGGCGGCGTCGTCGGGCAGGTCGGGCAGCGAGCGCTCCGGCGCGGGGCCCTCGGTGGCGCCGGGCGCCGAGGGGAACGGTGAGGCCGGCGCGGGCGCCGGCGAGGTGGTGAGCAGGCCGGGCACGACGTCGTAGGCGTCCGCCACGAGGTACCCGCCGAAGAGCACGACCACGGTCGTGACGGTGGCGCCGACGCTGGCCCGCCACCCCATGTCGCCCTCCTGCACCGGTGAGATGTCCGTGAGCATCGTCACAGCCCGGATCCCGTGGCGCGCTCCGTGCGTATCTTCCCACGTCCGTCCGCCGATCGGGGCCGCCGCACCGCACCGGGCGCGGGCGACCGCGCATGGCACACTTTGACAGGGCGTCCGCACGAGCATGGCCCGCACCGAGCATGTCCGAGCATGGAGGAACAGTGGAGTTCGACGTCACGATCGAGATCCCGAAGGGCCAGCGCAACAAGTACGAGGTGGACCACGAGACCGGTCGCATCCGCCTCGACCGCATGCTCTTCACCTCGACGCGCTACCCGGACGACTACGGGTTCATCGAGGGCACCCTCGGCGAGGACGGCGACCCGCTGGACGCGCTCGTGCTGCTCGAGGAGCCCACCTTCCCCGGCTGCCTGATCCGCTGCCGCGCCCTCGGCATGTTCCGCATGCGCGACGAGGCGGGCGGCGACGACAAGGTGCTCTGCGTGCCCCTGGGCGACCAGCGCGCCGCGTGGCGCCAGGACATCGACGACGTCTCCGACTTCCACCGCCTGGAGATCCAGCACTTCTTCGAGGTCTACAAGGACCTCGAGCCCGGCAAGTCCGTCGAGGGCGCCCACTGGGTGGGCCGCTCCGACGCCGAGGCCGAGATCGAGCGCTCGTTCCAGCGCGCCAAGGACACCGGGTACTACGACAAGCACTGACGCCCGTTCCCGCCGACGGCGCCGCACCCCTCCGGGGGCGCGGCGCCGTCGTCGTTCCCGGGGTGGCCGTCAGGGCGCGATCGCGCGCCCGTAGCGCGCACCCGGCGCCGCGCCGAGGTCGAGCCGCACCACCGATCCCTCGGCCAGCAGGCCCGTGAGCACGGCCCCCGTGGCGGCGTTCTCGCCCGGCACGCCCACGTCGGGGGCCCGGCCGGGCACGACCTCGGGGTCGGCACCCAGCGTCGCGCCCATGCGGTCCCCCGCCTCGGCCCCGCCGGGCACCGCGGGCGAGTCCTGCGTCCAGCCCTGCCCCGTGCCGAGCGCCTGGACCATGCCCGCGTCGCGGACCGACCCCACGTCCTCGCCCGGCGACCCGACGACCACGCGCCACGCCCCGCGCAGGAACGCCACCGAGACGGCGCTCCCGAACAGGTCGCCGTCCTCGGCCGTACCCGCCTCGCCGGGCGAGTCCTGGTGGCGGCTGCGGAACGTCAGCAGCGGCTGCGTGAGCCCCGGGTGCACGCGGCCGACCGACACCATGCCGGCGTCGACGTCGGGCCCCAGGTCCTCGCCGGGCGACCCCACCGCGAGATCCACCACCTGGGGGTCCCCCGCCACGGGGAACAGGTGCACGGCGGCGCCGAACCGGTCGCCCGCCTCCGCCTCGCCGGGCACGCGCGCCAGCGCCTGGTGGACGAGCACGGGCGGGTGCTGGGTACCGGGCTCCGGGGGCAGGCCGCCCGGGTCCCCCGGCGGCGCGAACCACAGCGCGACGCCGCCCGCGCCGGCCTTCCCGGCCACCCGCATCCCGGGCGCCCCGGCCGCCATGACCTGCCCGCGAACGCTCAGCGACGAGCCAAGCGCGGCGCCCGCCGCGGCGGAGCCGCGCACCCCGAGGTCGGCGAGGTCGAACACCTCGCCGCCGCGGGTCGTCGTGTCCGTCGCGCCGACGACGAACGACGTCACCCGCCCGGAGTCCGGGGCGTTCGCGGCGTCGTGCCCGGGGGAGCCCACCCACAGCAGCTGCGGCTTCGGGTCGATCGTCTCCTCGGGGTACGACGCCGAGGCGAGCGCGGCCCCGAACCGCGCCCCGGCCTGCGGAGTGCCGAGCACGCTCTCCGAGTCGGCCGTGATCCGCTCCCGGAGGACGAACGCGCCCACCGTCGAGTCGTACGCGTAGAGGTAGACGGCGCCCGCGTGGGGCATCCCGAAGACCGTCTCCTCCGGGCTGCCCACGACGAGCTGGCTGCAGAACCGGTCGTCGCCCTCCTGCTCGTACGAGCGCAGCTGGGCCACGGCCGTGCCGAACCCGACCGGCCCGCGCAGCACCACCGTGCGCGGCTCGCCGTCGCCCGTCAGGCGGACCTCGACCGTGCCCGGGCGCCCCGTGCCGCCGGGGGCTCCCACGACGGCGTCCGGCACGCGGTCGCCGTCGAGGTCGTGGCTCGGGCCCAGGCACTCCGGCTCCGCGACGGCCGACGGCGCGGCGACCACCCCCGCCCCCACCAGAGCCGCGCAGGCGGCGGCGACGGCGGCCGGGCGATGTCGCCGGCGCGGTCCCGCGGCGCGGGCGTACGGCGCACGATGGTCGTCGGTCATGATGACCTCCCACGACGGTCGGCCGACGCCCCGTCGCGGCGGCCGGTCGTCCCTCGACGCTACCCCCGCGCCCGGTGGCACGACAGGTCGCGACGGGGTGACACCTGCGCCGCGGGTGGGCCACGGGTGCGACGCCGGGACCCGCGAGGTCAGTAGCGGGTGATCGCGACGGCCGGGGAGACCACGGTGGAGACGTGCGCCGAGTCGGACGGCACGTACCGGAACCGCAGGTAGACCTTCCCGGGCTTCCCGTCGGCCGTCCGGAGGTACGTCGCGGGGACGTTCACCCGCTGCACGCCCTTGTCCCCCGCCGTCAGCGCCCAGTCCGTGCTCCACCGCGTCCGCCAGCCGGAGGCCGCCGCCCGCGGGCTGCGCGTCTCCAGCACCAGCCGGCCGCGCTCCGGCAGGCCCGCCGTCGAG
This sequence comes from Isoptericola sp. NPDC057559, assembly GCF_042801555.1. Classification (NCBI taxonomy): domain Bacteria; kingdom Bacillati; phylum Actinomycetota; class Actinomycetes; order Micrococcales; family Promicromonosporaceae; genus Isoptericola; species Isoptericola sp. NPDC057559. The sequence continues at coordinate 36,233 of NZ_JBHVFQ010000007.1, read as the reverse complement.
ACCCGCACCCTCCCCGCCTCGGACGATCCCAGCTTCGCCTTCACCCGGTACCAGGTGTGGTCCATCGACAGCCGCACGCTGGGCTTCGCCTTGACGATCGACTGGGTGACCCACCAGCGCGACCCGTCGTAGGTCCCTGCCGCCGGGACGAAGGACGCCTGGAGCTCGCGCCGACCGGGCTCGAGGGCCGTCCCGGAGACCAGCACGGACGCCATGCCGTCGACGACCTTCGCGCTGCCGAGCGACCTGCCGCCCGCCGAGAGCGTGACCTTGCCGTCGCGCTTCGCCTTGTTCTCCGCCGTGACGCGGAGAGACACCCGGTGGGACAGCCCGTACGTCCAGCGGGCGGAGCGTGTGTCGATGTCCACCCACGTCTGATAGCGCTGCTTGACCGTCACGGTCTTCGGGGTGACCGGCGCCGCGTAGAACGGGCTCCGCAGCTCGACGAAGACCTTGGGGTCGGGCTTGGACGTGCCGAGGACGTCGTCCGGGTCGAACCAGACGGCGGCCGTGCCGTCGACCAGCTCGGCGCTCCGCCTCGCCGCCCCGCTGCTCCGGACGTGGTTGCGGACCTCGATCGTCCCGGAGACCGGCCCGAGATCGGACGACGCCCGGACGGTGACCTTCGCGGGTTGCCCGACGCGCCACGTCGACGCGGTCTGCACCGTCAGAGCGGCCGGCCTCTTCAGGACGTTCGCGCCGACGAACAAGGTGCTCAGGACCGTTCCGCCCGCGGCTTCCCGCAGGGTCATCCGGTAAGACCGGCCCGGGGTCATGCCGGTGCCGGGAACGGCGACCGTGGCGATGCCGTCGGCCAGGGCCGCCGCGCCGAGAGCCGTGCCGGCCTCGTTGGCCAGCTCGACCCGGCCGCTCCGTGGCAGGTCGGTGCCCGTGAGGTCGACGGTGACGTCGGCCGGGTCTCCGTAGACCCGCGTGCCGGGGATCACCGGACGCCCGGGCGCGAGGATCTGGAGTGCGGCGGTGGCGGACGACGACGGCGTGGTGGAGCCGGACCGATAGTGACGCACCTCGAGGACGTGGTCTCCGGGGGCGTTCTCCGACCTCGGCAGCGTGAACCGCGCGACGCCTTCCGTGAGCTGGGCGCCCCCGAGGGTCCGGTCGTCGAGCAGCACCCGGACGCCGCCCGAGGCGGGCTCGTCGCCCTCCCGGACGACGATGTCGAGGACGATCTCCTCGCCCTGCCACCACCGCTCTCGCGTCAGCGTGACGGTCGTGGAGCTCTCGCCCTCGGCGGCCGTGGCGACCGGCGCCACCGCTCCCGTGAGGACCACCCCCAGCGCGACCTGCCACGCCGTGACGACCGCAGCGACCCGACCTCGTGCACCGCGCATGAGCATCCGTTCTCTTGGTGTTGGCTGGAAGGTAGCGCAACACTGGATGCATGGTCGAGGGACGTCGGGCGACGCCCGGCGGGCGCCGGGCACGCCGCCCGCGGTCTACCGTGGACGCATGCGTGCTGCCGTCATCCACGGGCCCCGCGACGTCCGCGTCGAGGACCGCCCGGACCCGAAGATCCTCACCCCCGGCGACGCGGTGGTCCGCGTCGTCGCCGCCTGCGTCTGCGGCTCCGACCTGTGGCCCTACCGCGGCGTGTCCGCCGTGAAGAAGCCCCGCCCGATCGGCCACGAGCTGGTGGGCGTCGTCGAGGAGCTGGGCGCCGACGTCACGTCGGCCCGGGTCGGCGACTTCGTGATCCTGCCGTTCACCATGAGCTGCGGCGAGTGCCAGGCGTGCCGCGCGGGCTACCCGGCGGCGTGCGACCTCGTCACCGGCTTCGGCTCCACCGACCGCTGGGGGAACCCGGTGGACGGCGCGCAGGGCGAGCGCGTGCGGATCCCCCTCGCGCAGCACTCCCTGTTCCCCGTGGGCCGGCCGGAGGCCGAGCTCGAGGCCGCGGGCCTGGTCCCGCACCTGCTCACCCTCGCCGACGTCATGTCGACCGGGTACCACGCCGCGGTCTCCGCCGGGGTGTCCCAGGGCGACACGGTGGTCGTGGTCGGCGACGGCGCCGTCGGGCTGTCGGGGGTGATCGGCGCCCGCCTCCTCGGCGCGGAGCGCGTGATCGCGATGAGCCGGCACGACGACCGCGCGGCCCTCGCCCGAGAGTTCGGCGCCACGGACGTCGTCGCCGAGCGCGGCGAGGAGGGCCTGGCCGCCGTGCGCGACCTGCTCGGCGGGGACCTCCCCGACGCGGCCCTGGAGTGCGTCGGCACCGAGCAGTCGATGGACACCGCCCTGAGCGTGGTGCGCGGGGGCGGGCGCGTCGGGTTCGTCGGCGTGCCGCACGGACCCGACCTCAGCGTGCGGCGCCTGTTCGACCGCAACATCACCATCGGCGGCGGCATGGCGTCCGCCCGTCGCTACATGGAGACGTTGCTGCCGGACGTCCTGTCCGGCGACATCCGGCCGGGCAAGGTCTTCGACCTGGAGCTCCCCCTCGCCGACACCGCCGAGGCGTACGCGGCGATGGACGAGCGCCGCGCCACGAAGGTGCTGCTGCGTCCCTGACCACCCCGGGGACGTCGCGAGCCCTCAGGGGCGGCCGGCGTAGGGCATGACGTCGTCCCAGCGGACGGGGGTCTCGCGGACGTCGACGCCGGGGCGCGGGGCCTCGACCATCATGCCGCCGCCGGCGTAGATCGCCACGTGCCGGATGGTCGACGGGTCAGACGTGTCGTTGGCGTAGAAGATCAGGTCGCCGGGGCGCATCGACCCGTACGACACCTTGCCGACCGTGAGGTACTGCGACCGCGACGTGCGCGTGATCCACACGCCCGCGGCGTCCCACGCGCCCGACGTCAGGCCGGAGCAGTCGTACCCCGGGTTGCCCGTGCCGCCCCACTGGTACGCGGTGCCGATCTTCGAGCGCGCCCACGCCAGCGCCGCACGGCCCTGGGCGGCGCTCCCCTGGCCGACGCCGCTGACGGGCGGGGGCTTCGGCGTCGGGTCGGGCTTCGGGTCCGGGCGAGGCGTGGGGTCCGGAGCCGGCTCGTGCGTGCGCGTCGGCCGGGGGTCTGGCTGCACCGCACCGTCGCCGCCCCCTCCCCCGCCGTCGCCACCCGCACGGTCAGGGGTGGTGGCGGGCGCGTCGTCGGACCGGTCGGACGACGGCGCCGGGCTCGACGGGCCCGTGCCGGAGGGGCCCGAGCCGGACGACGTGGCCCCCGACGACGCGTCGGACGTGCCGGTCGAGGCGTCCTCGGCCGCCGCCCGCGCCGCCCGCTCGTGCGCGGCGGCGGCGCGCTGCTGGCGGTCCTCCTCGCGCTGCCGCTCCAGGTCGGCGGTGGTGCTGCGCAGGTCGGCGAGGCGGGTGAACAGCCGGTCGCGCTCCCGCTCGGCGGCGGTGGTCCGGGTGGTCAGGTCGTCGGCGGTGCGCCGCGCCGTCGCGAAGGCCGCCGCGGCGGCCTCGTCCGCCTCCTGCTGCGCGGCACGGGCGGCGTCCCAGCGGGCGTCGGCGTTGCGCGCTGACGCGCGCAGGTCCGCCTGCTGGGCGAGCGTGCGGGCGATCCGCCGGTCGACGGCCCGCTGCGCGGCGTCGGAGGAGACGACGTCGCCGAGGTCGCGAGCGCCGGCGACGACGTCGAGGGGCCCGAGGCCGCCCTCGGTGGCGCGCGCCGTGGTGCGGTACGCCTCGGCGAGGGAGGCGCGGGCCTCGCCCTCGGCCGCCTGCGCCCGGTCGGCCCGCTCGCGGGCGGCGCGCGTCTCGCGCTTCGCGGCGGCGAGCGCCTCGCGCGCCTCCGCGTAGTCCTCCGCGGCGGTCTGGACGCCGGCCTCGGCGCGCGCGAGCTCCGCGCGGATCGCGTCCAGCCGCGCCTCGGCGCCGGCGACGTCCAGGCGGGCGGAGTCCTCGGCCGCGTGCGCGGCGGCGACGTCGTCGTCCGACGGCGGCTCGGCCCACGCGCTGCCCGCGGCGGGCGCCCCGCCGAGCAGCACGACGACCGCCAGCGCGGCGGCCCTGCGGGCCCGCGGCGTGCGCCGGGTGGGTGCGCCTCGGGTGGCCGTGCGTCGTGTGCCGCTCATGCTCCGCTCCTCCCCTGGGCCGCCCGGTCCTCCCCGGGAAGACGTTCTCCGGGCAACCTCGCCCAGGCTCACCCGAACCGGCAGGCAGCGCCACCCGAGAGTCCGCCGACGACGCGCGAGGCAAGGCGACACGCCGTCCATATTTTGGTCTCAGATCGCGAGACATGCCTGTCGCGGGGCGCCGGCCGGGGCTACCGTCGTCCGCATGACCCGTCGAATGTGCCGCTGACCACCGCGCACGTTCGCCTGCCTGCGGCCGCTCGTCGACCCAGCCAACCGCTCCGCGTGCGCAGCCGACCGCCGCGGCCCCGCCTCAGAGACGCAGGCCCCCTGAGACCCGCCGCGGCCCGACCACCGTCGATCGAGCCGAGCCCCAGGAGCACCCCATGACCACGCCCCGCTGGACCTTCGAGACCCGCCAGATCCACGCCGGCCAGAGCCCCGACCCCGCCACCGGGGCCCGCGCGCTGCCGATCTACCAGACCACGTCGTTCGAGTTCCCGAGCGCGGACGTCGCCGCCGACCGGTTCGCGCTGGCCGACCTCGGCCCCATCTACACCCGCATCGGCAACCCGACGCAGGAGGCCGTCGAGACCCGCATCGCCGACCTCGAGGGCGGCGTCGGGGCCCTGCTCGTCGCGTCCGGGCAGGCCGCCGAGACGCTCGCGATCCTCAACGTCGCGCAGGCCGGCGACCACGTGGTGGCCAGCCCCAGCCTGTACGGCGGCACGTACAACCTGCTGCGCCACACGCTGCCGAGGCTCGGCATCGAGACCACCTTCGTGGACGACCCGCACGACCCCGAGTCGTGGCGCGCGGCGGCGCGACCCACCACCAAGGCGTTCTTCGCCGAGACCATCCCCAACCCCCGCGCGGACGTGCTGGACATCGCCGCGGTCGCGGGCGTCGCGCACGAGGTCGGCGTGCCGCTGATCGTGGACAACACGATCGCGACCCCGTACCTGGTGCGGCCGATCGAGCACGGCGCGGACGTCGTCGTGCACTCGGCCACCAAGTACCTCGGGGGTCACGGCGCCGCGATCGGCGGCGTCATCGTCGACGGCGGCACCTTCGACTACGCCGCCCAGCCGGAGCGCTTCCCCGGCTTCAACGAGCCCGACGCCAGCTACCACGGCCTCGTCTACGCCCGCGACCTCGGCGTCGGCTCGGCGCTCGGCGCCAACCTCGCGTTCGTGCTCAAGGCGCGCGTGCAGCTGCTGCGCGACCTCGGCCCCGCCGTCGCGCCCTTCAACGCCTTCCTGCTGGCGCAGGGCCTGGAGACGCTCTCGCTGCGCGTCGAGCGGCACGTGGCGAACGCGCAGCGCGTCGCCGAGTGGCTCGAGGAGCGCGACGACGTCCGCGTGGTGCACTACGCCGGCCTCCCCTCGTCGCCGTGGCACGACAACGCCCGGAGGTACGCCCCGAAGGGCGCCGGCGCCGTCATCGCCTTCGAGCTCGACGTCGCCGACCCGCAGGAGGCGTCGGCGACGGGCCGCGCCTTCGTCTCCGCGCTCCGCCTGCACTCGCACGTGGCGAACATCGGCGACGTGCGCTCGCTCGTCATCCACCCGGCGTCGACCACGCACTCGCAGCTCACGCCGGAGGAGCAGGCGCTCTCGGGCGTGACGCCCGGGCTGGTGCGGCTCTCCGTCGGTCTCGAGGGGATCGAGGACATCCTCGCGGACCTCGCGCTCGGGTTCGCCGCGGCGGCGGGCGCCGGCGACGGCTCCACCGACGCCGCCGACGGCGAGGCCGCCGCGTGACGGGCCTGCCGGGCCACCGGGCGACGCGGCGCGGCGGCGTGCGCGTCGCCCCCACCGTGCCGTCGGTGGGCGGGCGCAGCTCGGGCGGAGCCCCGAGCGTGCGCCCCGCGCACGCGGTGTCGCGGTCGCGGGTGAAGCCGCCCGTGCCGGCGACGGGTGCCTGGCGCGAGGGCGACGCCGTCGCCGACCGGAAGTTCGCCGACGTCGGCGCGGTCGAGCTCGAGACGGGCGGCGTCCTGCCCGACGTGCGGGTCGCCTACGAGACGTGGGGCGAGCTGGACGAGGACGGCTCCAACGCCGTCCTGGTGCTGCACGCCCTGACCGGCGACGCGCACGTCACCGGACCCGCCGGGCCCGGCCAGCCGACCGCCGGCTGGTGGGCCGACATGATCGGCCCCGGAGCGCCCATCGACACCGACCGGTACTTCGTCGTCGCGCCCAACGTGCTGGGCGGCTGCCAGGGCACCACCGGCCCCGCCTCGGCCGCCCCCGACGGGCGCCCCTGGGGTGGGCGGTTCCCCCGGGTCACGACCCGCGACCAGGTGGCCGCCGAGATCGAGCTCGCGCGGCAGCTCGGCATCGAGCGCTGGGCGCTCGTCGCCGGCGCGTCCATGGGCGGGCTCCGCGTCCTCGAGTGGGCCCTGCTCGGGCCCGAGGCGGGCATCGCGGTGGACGGGATCGCCGCCATCGCGACGACGGCGCAGATGTCGGGCGACCAGATCGCCTGGGCGCACCCGCAGCTCGGCGCCATCCGGGCCGACCCGCGCTGGCGCGGCGGCGACTACTACGACGCCGCCGACGGGGACGGGCCGGACGCCGGCCTCGCCATCGCCCGGCAGATCGCCCACACGACGTACCGGACGGCGGCCGAGCTCGACGTGCGGTTCGGGCGCCTGCCGCAGGGCGGGGAGGACCCGCTGGCGGACGGCCGGTACGCCGTGCAGTCGTACCTCGACCACCACGGGGACAAGCTCGCGCGGCGGTTCGACGCCAACTCCTACCTGGTGCTCACCGAGTCGATGCTGAGCCACGACCTGGGCCGCGACCGAGGCGGCGTCGAGTCCGCGCTGTCGCAGATCACGGCCCGCGCGCTGGTCGTGGCGGTGGACTCCGACCGGCTCTTCCCGCCGGAGCAGGCGAGCCGCATCGCCGCCTGGATGCCTGGCGCGGAGCCGCTGCGCATCGTCACCTCCGACTTCGGGCACGACGGCTTCCTCATCGAGTTCGACCAGCTCGGCCCGATCGTCGCCGACTTCCTCGCGGGCGCCAGCATCGAGGAGGGCGGCGGCGACGAGTGAGCGCGACGTGACCTGCGCATGACCGCCCCCGGCTCCCTGCCCGTCGGCCGCGCGGCGCCGCCGGAGATGCTCTGACGCACCCGCGAGCGTGTGTCGGCGGCCGTGCCTAGCGTGGGACCCGGCCGCCGACCCGCGCGGCCGGCTCGTTCCCCGCAGCGTCGCTGGAGGCGTCCATGGTCCGGCTCAACCCCTACCTCAGCTTCAAGAACCAGGCGCGCGAGGCGCTCGAGTTCTACCAGTCGGTGCTCGGCGGCGACCTCGACATCAGCACGTTCGGCAGCATGCCCGCCGACGCGGGCATGCCGATCGACGACGCCGACAAGGACCTGGTCATGCACGGGCAGCTCGAGACCCCGTCGGGCCTCACCCTCATGGCCGCCGACTCCGGTTCGATGGTGCCGTACGTGGCACCGACCAGCGGCGTCACCGTCGCCCTGACGGGCGGCCCGGCGGACCACGACTACGTCGCGGACGCGTACGCGAAGCTCGCCGACGGCGGCTCCTCCTTGATGCCCTTCGCCAAGGCCCCCTGGGGCGACTACTACGGCCAGGTGACCGACCGGTACGGCATCACCTGGATGTTCGACGTCGGCACCGAGTGACACCGGGCCGGCCGCCGCGCCCCGCCGACCGGGCTCATCCGACCAGAAGCGTCTCCCGGCGTGCGGCGAGGACCGCGAGCTCGGCGTCGGCGGTGCCGGCCCGCTCCGCCAGGCGCCGCCGGACCGCGTCCACCGCGCGTCCGGCGGCGCCGACGCGGTCGCGAGCCTCGGCGATGCGGTTCCGCACCGACCAGTCCGTGAAGATGTTGTCGAACCAGATGTCGAGCGTGCGGGTGAAACCGTCGACGCCGACGCCCCCGATCCCCTGCTCCCCGAGGTCGCCCAGCTCGACGGTCAGGCGACGCAGTGCGCCGTCTGCCCGGCGCAGCAGGTCGGCGGCCCGGTCCAGGCGGTCGTGCTTGGCCATGCTCGCGAACGCGCCCCCGTCGAAGAACGTGTCGTAGGTGGACCAGGCGTCGGCGCCGCGCAGCTCGTCGGCGGCCGCGGCGAGGGCGCGGGCCGCGTCCTCGGAAGCCGCCCGCGCCTCGGCGATCTCGCGCTGCTCGGCGCGCCACGCGCCGGTCCGCTCGGCGACGGCCGCCAGCTCCGCGGCCGCCGCTCCCCCGCCGCCCCTCACCCACTGCTCCTTGACGGCCAGCGCCGCACCCCAGCGGGCCTCCACGTCGCCGAGGGCGGCCAGCCCCGCCTCGACCGCCGCCAGCTCTCGGGCCACCGCGTCGTGCCGGGCTTGCGCCGTCGCGGCGACGTACTCGGCGGCCTGCTGCTCCGCCCGCTCCGCGTCGAGCCGCTGCGCGCGGTCGCCGCGCAGCCCCGCCCAGACGCGGGAGAGGCTCAGCGACTCCAGCCGCCGCACGTCCTCGGTCTCGTCCGCGAGGGACGCGCGCGCGGCGGCGAGCGCCTCGTCCGCGGCCGCCAGCTCCTGCCGGGCGCGCTCGCGCCGCCCCGTGTGCTGCGCGTGCTCGACGACGGCGGCGCGCGCCGCCGCCAGCTCTTCCTCGACCCCGTCCGTAGGCATGGCGGACAACCTAGCGGGGACGGCCAGTAGGTTGGGACGCATGCTCGCCGCCACCGTCGCCCGGTTCTCGCCCGACTCCCCGCTCGACGGGCTGGAGGTGGGCGACCGGCCGGAACCGCAGGCGCGCGAGCACTGGACCACCGTCGACGTGCGCGCCGCGACCCTCAACCACCACGACCTGTGGTCGCTGCGCGGCGTCGGGCTCCGGCCGGAGCAGCTCCCCATGATCCTCGGCACCGACGCCGCGGGCACCACCCCGGACGGCACGCAGGTGCTGCTGCACGGCGTCATCGGCGCCGACGGGCACGGCGTGGGGCCGAACGAGCGCCGCACCCTGCTGTCGGAGAAGTACCCGGGCACCCTCGCCGAGCGCGTCTCCGTGCCGGTCCACAACCTCGTCCCGATCCCCGACGACCTGTCGTTCGAGGACGCCGCCTGCCTCCCGACCGCGTGGCTCACCGCCTACCGGATGCTGTTCGGCGCGGCCGGCCTGGCGCCCGGCGACCGGGTGCTCGTGCAGGGCGCCGGCGGCGGCCTCGCCACCGCCGCGACCGTGCTCGGCGCCGCCGCGGGCCTCGAGGTCACCGTGACGTCACGCTCGGCGGAGCGCCGCGAGCGCGCCCGTGAGCTGGGCGCCGCGCACGCCGTCGAGTCCGGCGGCCGGCTGCCCGACCGCGTGGACGCGGTGATCGAGTCCGTCGGTCAGGCCACCTGGGCCCACTCCGTGCGGTCCGTGCGGCCCGGCGGCACGATCGTCGTCTGCGGCGCGACGACGGGCGACGCCCCGCCCGCCGAGCTGACCCGCATCTTCTTCAACGAGATCCGCGTGCAGGGCGTGACGATGGGCACGCGCGACGACCTCGCCGCCCTCGTACGGTTCGTCGCGCGCACCGGCGTGCGACCGGTCATCGACTCCGAGGTGCCGCTGGCGCGCGTCGGCGACGGGCTGGCCCGCCTCGCGGCCGGCGAGCAGACCGGGAAGATCCTCGTCCTCCCCTGACCGCCGGCCGGGTCAGGCGAACCGGTGCCGGTAGGCGTCGAGCAGCGTGGGCCCGTCGGTGCCCAGACGCCACACGCTCCACCCGTCGGCGGTGGGCGAGCCGGACGCCGCGGACGCCGCGTGGTCGGGATGCCGGTAGCGCGAGCCGTCGGCGAGCTCGATGGCGCCGTCCTGGTGCAGCACCGCCTCGAAGTACTGCCGGCGGCGCGGCCGCGACCACACGATCGTCGTCGGGTGCACCAGCGTGCGGGCCAGGGCGACCAGGTCCTCGTCCACCTCGTCGCCGCCCGGCACCGGCTCCCACGGCCGGTGCGCCGGCGCCGGGGACTCCCAGGGCTGGGGGGCCGGCTCCTGCGCCTGCCAGGCCTGGCGTGCCGGCTCCTGCGGCTCCCACGCCTGACGCGCCGGCTCCTGCGGCTCCCACGCCTGACGCGCCGGCTCCTGCTGCTCCCACGGCCGGTGCGCGGACTCCGGCGGCACCGGCGAGGTCAGCGGGTCGTACCCCGGGTCCCGGGGCGCGGGCGACCAGCCGTCGTCGAGCGGGTTCGTCGGCGGGGTGCTCAGGCGCGGCGGGTCCAGCGGCGGCACCTGCAGGCGCGGCAGGTCGTCCTCGACGCCGGACCACCGCGGCTCGGGCACCGGCAGGTCGAAGGCGGGTGCGGCCACGTCGGCGAAGGCCTGGCCCAGCTCCCCGCGCCCGGAGGCGGGAGCCGGCTCGTCGAGCTCGGGGCGCGACGTGAAGCGGTCGGACCGCGACCGACGACGCGGCGGCTCCGGGACGTCGGCCGCGGCGGACCGACGGCTCGCGAGGGGGCGCGGCAGGCGCTCCAGCGTCGTGTCCAGGTCGTCCGGCTCCGCGCGCGGGGCGGGGGCCGGCACCGGGGCGGGCGCGGGCGCCGGGACCGGGAGCGGACCGGGGACGGGGAGCGGGCCGCTGGGCAGCCCCGCGTCAGCGCCGGCCTCGGCGGTGCGGGGCCGCGCGGCCCGGCGGCGCGTGCGGGTGGGCGGGGCGGGGTCCGCGTGCTCGCGCGGCGGCTGCGCCGCGGCGGGCATCTTGCCGTTGAGGGCGAGGCCGACGGCGACGCCCTCGGCGAAGGTCTCGGGGTCGACGCCCGCGGGAGCGTCGGCGGCCCGCGGCGCGGCGGAGACGGCGTCCGTCGCGGGGACGCCGAGCCCGGGCCGGGCGTTCTCCGGTGCGGACAGGCTCGGGGCGGAGGGCGCGGACGCCGGGTGGATGACCAGGGGCGACACGTCGACGAAGCGACGGCCGTCCGCGCTGTGCACGACGCCCATCTTCAGCACCTCGACCGGCATCGTCGGCTGGCGCAGGAAGTCGACGGCGTTGAGGATCTCCTCGCTCGCCTCCTGGCAGATGACGATGAGCCGCGCGCTGCTGCGACCGGGCTGCGAGCGCGTGATCGGGACGCTGTCGTAGAACGCGGACACGTCACGGTGGAACGCCGCCGGACCGCCGTGGTACCGCTCGGCGAGCGCGCCACGGGTCAGTCGGCCGGCGGCGCCGGCGTGGTCGAGCGCCCGCGTGAGGGCGGCCCGGTCCAGGTCGGCGACGAGCTCCACGACCACCGGCGACCCCGTCGCGTCGAGCGCGAGGAGGTGCGGCTCGTCCGGCCCGGCACCCGGGCTGACCGGGAAGATCTGCTCGCCGAGCAGCCCGTCGATGTGACTGTCCACCACCCGGTGCGCGGTGGTGCCGACGCCCTGCGCGCTTGCCGCGGGCGACCGGTCGGGCTGGACGAGGAGGGGCCGCTGGGCGTCGACCTCGAACAGGGGCATGCAGACCACTCCTGGCTCTGATCACGGCCCGGGCGGCCGGATCCCGCCCAAGCCTAAGGCCCCCGTGACGTGGCCTGTACCACAGCACCCTCCCAGGCGCGCGGCGACGCGGCGGGCTACGCGTGCCCGGCGCCGCCGTCGTCGGCGAGCCGCTCCTCGACCCGCGCGATCTTCGCGTCCAGCTGACCGGTGTACCCGGGGCGGATGTCCGCCTTGATCACCAGCGACACGCGGTGCCCGCCCGCGCCCACGGCCTCCGTGGCGCGCTGGATCACCGGCATCACCTCGTCCCAGTCCCCCTCGATCTCGGTGAACATCGCGGTGGTGCGGGTGGGGAGCCCGGACTCGCGGACGATGCGGACGGCGGCGGCGACGGAGTCCGCGACGGACTCGCCCGCGCCGAGGGGGGCGACGGAGAAGGCGAAGACGGCCATGCGCCCATTCTGCGTCCCCGGGCGAGGCCGGGGGGACCGTAGGCTCGTCGGGTGAGCACACGCGTCACCCTTCTCGCCGGCGGCGTCGGCGGCGCCCGCCTGGCGCACGGCCTCGCCCTCGCCCTGCCCGACGGCGGCGCGCCGACCGCGGACGGCGGCCTCACCGTCGTCGTCAACGTCGGCGACGACACCGAGCGGCACGGCCTGCTGGTCTCCCCCGACGTCGACACCGTCATGTACACCCTCGCCGGCCTGAACGACGAGAGCCGCGGCTGGGGGCTGACCGACGAGACGTACACGACCCTCGACCAGCTCGCGCGCCTCGGCGAGGACACCTGGTTCACCCTCGGCGACCGCGACCTGGCGACGCACGTCGTGCGGACGGCCGCGCTGCGCGAGGGGCAGCCGCTCGGCGCGGTGACGGCCCGGCTCGCCGCGTCGCTGGGGGTGCGGGCGCGGCTGCTGCCCGTCACCGACGACCGGCTCCGCACGCTCGTCGAGACTCCCTCGGGACGGGTGGCGTTCCAGGAGTACTTCGTGCGGCGCCGGCACGCCGACGCCGTGCTGGGGATCGAGCTCGACGGCGTGGACGCCGCCCGGCCCGCGCCCGGGGTGCTGGACGCCCTCGCCGACGCCGACCTGCTGGTCGTCGCGCCGTCCAACCCGTTCCTGTCCGTGGAGCCGGTGCTGGCCGTGGCCGGGGTGCGCGACGCCGTGCTGGCGTCGCCGGCGCGCCGGGTCGCGGTGAGCCCGATCGTCGGCGGGCAGGCGATCAAGGGCCCGGCCGCCCAGATCCTGGAGACGCTCGGGCACGAGGTGTCCGCGCTCGGCGTCGCCCGGCTCTACGCGGACCTCGTGGACGTGATGGTCGTGGACGACGCCGACGCCGACCTCGCCGGCCCCATCCGCGACCTGGGCGTCGAGGTGCTCGTCACCGACACGATCATGGGCGGCCCCGCGGGCCGCGAGCGCCTGGCCCGCGAGCTGCTCGCCCTCGGATGACGGCTCCCACGGCCGGACCGGGCGACGTGGCCGGCGGCACCGTCGCGGTCGTCCCGCTGCGCGACGGCGTCTCCGGCAAGTCGCGCCTGGCCGCCGCCCTCGACCCCGCGGCCCGGCGACGGCTCGTGGCCGCGCTGGCCAGGCACGTCGTCGCCGTCCTGCGGGCGTCGGACGGCGTCGACGGGGTGCTCGTCGTGACCGCGGACGTCCCGTTCACCGTCGAGACGCTGGGCCTCCCCGGTCCGGGCGGCGGCACGGGGGCCGCCGCGCCGTCCGCGGGGCGGGTCGAGGTGGTCCCCCAGCCGCCGGAGCGTCCGGGGCTGAACGCGGCGCTCGACGTCGGGCGGGAGCACGCCGTCGAGCGCGGGGCCGCGCGCCTGCTCGTCGCCCACGCGGACCTGCCCCTGCTCGCGCCCGACGACGTCGCGGCGCTCCTCGCCGCGGGCGTGCCGCGGGACGGCGCGCAAGGCGAGGCGACCGTCGTCGTCGCGACCGACCGGCACCTGGCCGGCACCAACCTGCTCGCGCTGCCCGCGGGCGCGCCGTTCGCCTTCTGCTTCGGGGAGGGGTCGCGGGCCGCGCACGTCGCGGAGGCCGAGCGGGCGGGGCTGCGGCCCGTCGTGCTGCGGCGCCCCGGCACGGCCGTCGACCTCGACACGATCGACGACTGGGGCGAGCTGCCCCGCGCGGTCCGCGACCGGCTGCGGCACGGGCTCGACCTCCCCCTGCCCTGAGCGCGGTCCGCGACGCCCCCGACGTGGCCCGCCCGGGGGTCGGCCGGCACGGCCGGGCGGTCGAGGGAGCGGTCGGTCACGACCGCGAGCCGCTCGATCCGCGGGGTCGGTCGGCGCTGTCGAGAACCTCCCGGAGCCACCGTGCGTAGGCGCGCGGGTGGGTGGTGTTGCCGTTGTGCCCGCCGGGGGCCTCCTGCACCGTGCGCCCGAGCAGGGTGGCCAGCGCGGCCGCGGCGAGACGGTCGAAGACGGCCCGTGGGGTGGTGCTCCCGGTCGCGGGCACGATGCGTGCGCCGACGCCTGCCAGGGCCTCGAGGTCCAGGGTGTCGCGGAGGATCGCGGTGAAGTCGTGGCGGATGAAGTGGTCGAAGTTGCGCACGCGCTGCGCGGTCATCGGCTGAGGTGTCAGGTCGGGTTCCCGGTCCGTGCCCGCGGGATCGATGCCCAACGTCCTCGCGATCTCGGGGAGGGCCGCGGCCAGGCCCGCCCGGGCGTAGAGGTCCTGGAGCTCGGCGAGCTCGCGCTCGTGACGGGCGCGCCGGTCGGCGGGCAGCAGGCGCGGGGCGACGGGTTCGTGGGCGACCAGCGTCCGGATCTGCTCCGGGTGCGCGACGGCGACGTGCAGGCCGACGACGGCGCCGAGGCTGCATCCGAGCATGAGTGCGGGCGCGTCGGTGAGGACGGCCAGCAGCCGATGGACGTCGTCCGCGTGCTCGGCGAGCGTCGCGCCGCGCACCGGGTCGTCCAGCCGGCTGCGGGACAGCCCGCGACGGTCGTAGGTGACCACGGTGTACGAGTCGGCGAGCTGGGCGACGAGGTCGTTGCTGCGGTCGGCGTCCCCTTCCCCGCTCTGGGAGATCAGCAGCATCGGCCCGGCCCCGTCGACCTGGTAGTACAGGGTCGCGCCGGGGACGGCGAGCGTGCCGGTGGTCATGGACATGGTGGCTCCCTCCGGTCGCGGCCTGCTGCCACGACCCTCCGGAAGCCCACTCTATCCAATTCGATACATCTATCAAGATGCATCGCATTGGATATATGCTCGGGTGGTGAACGGAGTCGAGCTGTTCCTGCTGGGACGGGCCCTGATGAAGATCGGCGAAGAGGCCCTGCCGCCACCCCCCGGCGGGACCGCCCGCCATCCGGGCAGCGACCGGATGGTGCTCGTCGTGGCCAGCGACGTCGCCGACCACCCCGACACCACGGTGAGCGAGATCGTCTCCCGCACCGCGCTGCCGCAGAGCCAGGTGTCGTCGGCCGTCGCCCGCCTCAAGGAAGCCGGGTCGGTCGAGACCGCCCCCGATCCGGGCGACCGGCGTCGGGTCCTCGTCCGCCAGGCCGCTCAGGCGTCCGAGAGGGTGGCCCAGGTCCGTGCTGCCGGGATCGAGGAGGCCCTCGCCGCCGCGCTCGGACCGGACGGCGCGCACCGGCTGACCGAGGTCACGCGAGCCCTCGACGTGCTCGCACGGCACCTCCGACCCGACCGATAGCCGGCGATGCCGCACCCGGGGCCGCTCAGTTCCGCGCCCGGTCCCGGTCCATCCCGCCATGAGCATCGAGCTGATCGAGCAGTCCACCCTGCCGAGCGCCGACTTCGAGGGGTACCTCCACGGCTCGACCGTGTCGGTGATGTTCG
Organism: Isoptericola sp. NPDC057559; assembly: GCF_042801555.1. NCBI lineage: Bacteria > Bacillati > Actinomycetota > Actinomycetes > Micrococcales > Promicromonosporaceae > Isoptericola > Isoptericola sp. NPDC057559. The sequence goes on along the minus strand of NZ_JBHVFQ010000007.1, from coordinate 20,956 downwards.
AGCGGATCGACCGCGACGGCGCCGGCCCACGCCTGCACCGGCACCCGTACACGGAGACGTTCGTCGTGCGGTCGGGGCGGGCGTTGTTCCGGGTGGGCGACGACGAGGTGGTCGCCGTGGGCGGCCAGATCCTCGTGGCGCCCGCCGGGACGCCCCACAAGTTCACCGTGGTCGGGCCGGAGGTGTACGAGGCGCTGCACGTGCACGCCAACGACCGGTTCGTCACCGAGTGGCTCGAGTGACGACCGGCCGCGGCGGGTCCTGACGCGGGGTCCGACGTCGGGTCACACGGCGTCGAGGCGCGCGCGCAGCTCCGGGTCGAGGTCGAGCTCGGCGGCGCCGAGGATCTCCTCGAGCTGGGCGAGGCTGCTCGCGCCCGCGATGGGCACCACGGGGACGTCGCCGCCCATCAGCCAGGCGAGCACCACCTGGTTCGGGGTGGCGCCGATCTCGGCCGCCACCTCCCGCAGCACGCGCAGCCGCTCGTGCGTGGTGGGGTGGTCGAAGCCGTCCCACAGCGGCTTGTCGTCGCGGACCAGCGCGCCCTGCATGAGCGGCGAGTAGGCGACGACGGCGAGCGGGCTGCCCGCCTCGGACGACGCGCGGGCGTAGTCGAGCAGCTCGTACGACGCCCAGTTGTGCCGGCCGACGTCGGGCCGCGGGTACGGGTAGGTGAGGTTCTGCTGCACCAGCCCGTAGGGCGCGACGCCCTGGCGACGGGCCTCCTCGCGGGCCTCGACCACGCGGTGCAGGGCGACGTTGGAGATGCCGGCGATGCCGATGATCCCCTCCGCCTGGAGCTTGCCGAACGCGCCGACGGTCTCGGCCAGCGGGGTGTCGTAGTCGTCGACGTGCCCGTAGTAGGCGTCGATGTGGTCCACGCCCAGGTGGCGCAGGCTCTCGCGCGCCTCCCACGCGACGGTCTCGGCGCCGAGTCCCTGGAAGTTCGTGGGTGCCACGTTCTGCAGCGGCAGGTTCGGGTCCTTCTTCGCGGCGCCCGCCTTGGTCGCCAGCCGGAGCTGGTCACGGTTCCCGCGGGCCGCCATCCAGCGGCCGATGACGTCCTCGCTGTCGCGGCCGTGCCCGCCGCCCCAGCCGTTGTAGTTGTTCGCGGTGTCGAGGAAGGTGCCGCCGGCCTCGACGAAGCGGTCGAGGATGGCGAACGACGTCTTCTCGTCCGTCTTCGTGCCGAACCACATCGTGCCGAGGCACAGGGTGCTGACGTCGAACGAAGTGGTGCCGTCGCCGAGGGTGCGGTAGCGCATGGGTGCTCCTGTCGTGGGGCGCCGGCGTGGCCCGCCGGCTGACAGCACTGACGCTAGGTGCCGATCGGTCCGGGTGTACCGTCCAATGACATGGCGCTCGCCCAGACCAATCCTCGCCTCGCGTGGGACACCGTGCTCGTCCTCGGGGACGACGACGCGCCGCTGGTCGCGCGCCTCGAGCGCGCCGTGCGCGACGCCGTCCACGCCGGCCGCGTCCCCGCAGGGTCGGCGCTGCCCCCGAGCCGTGCGCTCGCCGAGAGCCTCGGGGTGTCCCGCTGGGTCGTGACCGAGGTCTACGGGCAGCTCGTCGCGGAGGGGTTCTGCGAGGCCCGCGTCGGCTCCGGCACGCGGATCGCCGCGGGCGCTGCCGCGCACGCCACCCCGAAGCACCCCGCGGCGCCGGCCCTGCCCGCCGCGGGCCGGGCCCGGCTCGACCTCGCCCCCGGCGTGCCCGACCTGCGCCACGTGCCGCGGGCGGCGTGGCTGCGGGCGCTGCGCGACGCCCTCGCCGACGCCCCCGACACCGACCTCGGCGCCCCCGACCCCGCCGGGCACCCCGGCACGCGCGCGGCTCTGGCCGCCTACCTGGCGCGGGCCCGCTCCACCTGCGCGGGCGCCGACGACGTCCTGGTCACCCACGGCGCGACCGACGGCATGGCCCGGCTGGTGCGCGCGCTGCGGGCCGCGGGCCACCGCGCCCTGCTGGTCGAGGACCCGAGCTGGGGGCGGCTGCGCGACGTCGCGCGCGACGCCGGCCTCGTCCCCGTCCCGGTCCCCGTCGACGCGGGCGGCGTGGACGTGGCCGCCCTCGTCGCGGCGGGGGCCCGCACGGGCGCGCGGGCCGCCCTGGTGACGCCGGCGCACCAGTTCCCCACGGGCGTCGCCCTCGCACCCGACCGGCGGGACGCGCTCGTGTCGTGGGCGCGGGCCGTGGACGGGCTGGTCGTCGAGGACGACTACGACGCCGAGTTCCGCTATGACCGGCGCCCCGTGGCCGCGCTGCAGGGTCACGACCCGGGACGCGTGGCGCTGGTCGGGTCGCTCAGCAAGACCGTCTCGCCCGCGTTCGGGCTGGGCTGGCTGGTGCTGCCGCCCCGGTGGCGCGACCGCCTCGAGGCCCGGTCGGACGGGGTGGCGCCGTCGACGGTGGACCAGCTCGCCCTGGCGCGGTTCCTGTCCGACGGCGGCTACGAACGCCACCTGCGCGCCGCGCGGGGCCGCTTCCGCCGGCGCCGTGCAGCCCTGCTCGACGCGCTCGACGCCGCGCTGCCCGGCCTGCCCGTGAGCGGCCTGGCGGCCGGGCTGCACGTCGTCCTCGGCCTGCCCGAGGGCGTCGCCGCGGCCGCCGTCGTGCGGGCCGCCGCGGCGCGCGACGTCGCGGTCGCGGACGTGCGCCGGTACCGCGTCACGGCCGCGCCGCTGCCCGGCGGCCCCGCCGAGGCCCTGGTCGTCGGGTACGGGAACCTCGCCGACGCCCGGCTGGGCGAGGCGGTCGCCGGCCTCGCGGCGGCCGTGCGCGAGGCCCGCTGACGCCCACGGCGCGAAGTTCACCCCGTCGCGCCCCCACCCCCCGGCCCACACTGGAGAGGGGGCACCGGGAGGCCCCCGCGCGTGGGGCCGGCGAGAGAGGTCGGGCCATGGCCCTCGGACCGCAGAAGGCGAAGTCGTCGACCCTCGACAAGTTCCTGAGGTGGGCCGACACGAACGACTACCGGGTGAGCGAGCACCCCGACTTCGGTGGCGTGCACCCCGTCCACGCCCCGGGCTCGTGGCACTTCGACGGGCTCGCCGGCGACATCAACTTCGGCTCTCCGGGTGCGCCACCCGAGGAGCGCGAGCCGCTGCTCCATGCGCTCGACGTCGCGAGCTCGATGGGCCTCGGCGTCATCTACGCGCGCGACGGCACGGAGGGGTCGGCCTCGCACCACAAGGACCACCTGCACGCCGACTGCGGCTCCACCTCGAACGTCGGCAAGGGCCTGAAGGCGGCGGCCACCGGCGGGCTGCTCGCCTGGCGTCTCCAGCGGGCGGTGCACTTCGGGCCGCGCCGCCGCGACAACCTCTGGGGCGTGCGCACCGACCGTCGCCTCACCGCCGTCCGCATGGCCTCCCGCATGCACGGGGAGAAGTTTCCGCACGGGAAGCGGGTGGCCCAGCGCGCCGTCGGGGCGCCCGTCACCGGCGAGTGGGGAGACGTCGAGCGCGCCCACCACGACCGGACCGTGAGCGCGATCCAGCGTGCCCTCGAGGTCTCCGCCAGCGCATCGTGGGACGACGCCACCGAGGCAGCGTTCCTCAAGGCGCAGCACAGGCTCCGGCACTAGTCGGGATGGCGGTCACCATCGCCCGCGGTGCACGACCTCCTCCAGCGGCTTGCGGCGCCGCCGCGCGGGCGAGCCCTGCGCGCCGCCGTCGGCCGGGTGGCCCACCGCGACGACGCCGGTCTGGATCCACGCGTCGGGGACGCCGAACGCCGCGCGGAAGGCCGACACCTCGCCGGCGCCGATGCCGAAGAAGCAGGCGCCGAGGCCCTCGTCGACGGCGGTCTGCAGCATGAGCAGCGACGCCATGCCCGCGTCGACGTGCCAGTAGGGCACGGGCCAGCGCGCCTCGTCGCGGTCGGTCCAGCCCTTGTCGTCCTCGGCGTACCGGCGGAGGTAGGCCTCCTTCGAGCACAGCACCACGACCAGCACGGGCGCGGTGCGCATCCCCGCGAGCCACGCGGACATGTCGCGCTGCGACGCGTCCGGCGTCGCCGCCGCCCAGAACCGCTCGCGGTCCGCCGGCTCCGTCAGCACGAGGAACGACCAGCCCTGCGAGAACCCCGCGCTGGGGGCCCGCACGGCATTGCGCACCAGCCGCTCCACCGTCTCGGGGGCCACGGGCTCGTCCGTGAACCGCCGCACCATCCGCCGTCGTCGCACCACGTCCTGGAACTCCACGCGCCCATCCTGCCCCCGCCGAACAGGCGGTGGTGCACGCTCTGGGCGGTCAGAGCGTGCACCACCGCCTGTTCGGCGTCCGGCCGCGGCCCTCGGCGCCACACACTGTTTCCCCGGACAACGGGTGGTGGTCACCGTGCCGACACCTGCGCGCGCTTGCCTTCACCCGGGCGGTGTCCACCGCCCACGACGGCACGTCCGCCGACACGTCCACCCAGGAGGCCTCCCGTGCGCAAGACCGCACGCCGCACCACCCTCGCCACCGCGCTCGTCGGCACGCTCCTGCTCGGCGGAGCCACCAGCTACGCGCTCACCCACGACCTCACGGGGCACGGCGACGCGCGCCGCCTCGACGGCGACCAGAGCGCCCAGGTCCGCAAGCAGATCAGGTCCGGCAAGGCTCAGAACGTCATCCTGCTCATCGGCGACGGCATGGGCGACTCGGAGATCACCCTCGCCCGCAACTACCAGTACGGCGCCGCCGGGGAGCTCCCGGGCATCGACGCCCTGCCGCTGACCGGCCAGTACACGACCTACGCCCTCGACAAGGCGAACGGCAGGCCCGACTACGTGACGGACTCCGCGGCGTCCGGCTCGGGCTGGGCCACCGGCACCAAGACGTACAACGGCGCGATCTCGGTGGACGTGGAGGGCACCCCGCAGGAGACCCTCCTCGAGCTCGCCAAGGCCGACGGGCTGCGCACCGGCAACGTCACCACGGCAGAGATCCAGGACGCCACCCCGGCCGTGCAGATGTCGCACGTCACGGCGCGCGGCTGCTACTCGCCCACGCGCATGAAGGACTGCCCCGAGAACGCGCTCGAGAACGGCGGCGCCGGCTCCATCACCGAGCAGGCCCTCGACACCCGCCCCGACGTCGTCCTCGGTGGCGGTGCGCAGTACTTCCAGGACAAGGCGACCGCCGGCGAGTACAAGGGCAAGACCCTCCTCAGGCAGGCGAAGGACCGCGGCTTCACCGTCGTCACGACCGCCAAGAAGCTCGACCGGGTGACGACGGCCGACCAGGACGCCCCGGTCCTCGGGCTGTTCTCGCCGGGCAACATGCCGACCGAGTGGGCCGGCCCCGCCGCCACCCACACCGGTGGTGCCGAGGCCCCCGTCACGTGCGGTGTCAACCCGGACCACACCGCCGACGTGCCGTCGCTCGACACGATGACCTCCAAGGCCATCGACCTGCTCGACACCAAGGCCGGCAAGAAGAAGGACGGCTTCTTCCTCCAGGTCGAGGGCGCGAGCATCGACAAGCAGGACCACGCCGCCAACCCGTGCGCCCAGATCGGCGAGACCGTCGGCTTCGACGACGCCGTGCAGGTCGCCCTCGACTTCGCGAAGAAGGACGGCAACACCCTCGTCCTCGTCTCGGCCGACCACGGGCACTCCAGCCAGATCGTCTCGGCCGGGTCCACGACCCCGGGCCTGACCCGGACGCTGACCACCACCGAGGGCCAGCCGATGACCGTCGCCTACGGCACCGCCGAGGAGGGTGGCTCGCAGGAGCACACCGGCACCCAGGTCCGCATCGCGGGCTACGGGCCGCAGGCGGCGAACGTCGTCGGCCTGACCGACCAGACGGACGTCTTCTACACGATCAAGCACGCGCTCGGCCTGGGCTGACCGGGCCGGCCCCGACCGACCACGCAGCCGTGCGCGCCCGGGAGTCCCCGGGAGCGCACGGCTGCCTGGTCGTCGGGCGTCAGAGGACGAGCTCCGGCTGCAGCTTGGTCACCGTCCACACGCGCTGCCTGCGGGCGGCGAGCGTCGTGAGGCCGAGGGCGACGACGAGGACGCCGAGCAGCACGGTGACGTCGCGGGAGACGGTCGCGAGGTTGCCTCCGTACAGCAGCTGGCGCAGCCCCTCGACGGCGTACGTCATGGGCATGAACTGGTGCATCGCCTTGAGCGGCTGCGGGATGGTCTGCCACGGGAACGTGCCGCCCGCGGTGACGAGTTGCACCAGCATGAGGACGAGGCCGAGGAACTGGCCCGCTGCGCCCAGCCACACGTTCAGCGCCTGCAGGACCGCGACGAAGGTCGCCGAGACCAGCACCAGGAACAGCGCCGTGAAGAGGCCGTGCGCCGGTTGGATGTCGAGCGCGAACTTCGTCACCGCGAACATCGCCGCCACCTGCACGACGCCGATCGCGGCGGGCGTGGCCCAGCCGCCCAGCGCCGTGGCCAGGGCGGACCGGCCCGCCGCGAGCGCCCGCGTCGACAGCGGCCGCACGAGCAGGAACAGCACGTACGCGCCGATCCACGTGGCCAGCGACAGGAAGAACGGGGCGAGCCCGGCGCCGTAGGTGCCCGCCGACGACAGGGCGTCGTTGCGCACCTCGAGCGGGTTGCCGATGGTGGACGCCGTGTCCTCGCGCGTTTGGTCGTCGAGGTCGGGGACCTGCCCGAGGCCCTCCGCCAGCCCGTCGCGGAGCTGCTTCACGCCGCTCTTCAGCTCGCCCGAGCCGTCGGAGAGCTTGGTCGTGCCGGCCGCCAGGTCCGCGGCCCCGTCGGAGACCTGGCCCGTGCCGTCGGCGAGCCGGTGCACCCCGTCGACGAGGGCGGGCGTGGCCGCGGCGAGCTGGCCCGTGCCGTCCGCGAGGCGGTCCGCGCCGCTCGCCGCCGACGCGATGCCCGCGGTGAGCTGCGGCGTCGCGCCCGCCAGCGTCGCCGCGCCGTCCGCCACCTGCCGGGACCCGTCCGCGAGCTGGTCGAGCTTGGCCGAGGCGCCCTCGACCTTCGACACCGCGCCCTTGACGTCGTCGCGCTGCGTGTCCAGGGCGCCGTCGACGTCGGCCCGCGTCGTGTCGAGGCGGTCGAGCACGTCGGACCGCAGCTGGGCGCACTGTGCCGCGAGGTCGGAGCCGTCCGCGCCGTCGGGGATGGACGCGCACAGGTCGTCGAGCCTCGTCTCGACGTCGGCCCGCCCCTGGTCGAGGGCGTCCGCCGCGTCGGAGCGGGCGCCGTCGAGGGTCGGCAGCACCTGCCCGGCGGCGTCCGCCGCCTCCCGGCCGTACTGCGCCACCTGCGCGTTCCCGTCGGCCACCTGCGCCGCGCCGTCGGACAGCTTCTCGGTCTGGGCGGGCAGGTCCGCGGTCTTGTCCTGCAGCTGGCCGAGGCCGGTCGCGAGCTGCCCCGCGCCGTCGTCGAGCTGCCCGACCGCGGAGGCGAGGGTGCCGACCTTGCCGTCCAGCGTCGCGGCACCGTCGGCGGCCTGCTGCGCGCCGTCGGCGAGCGTGTGCGCGCCGTCGTCCGCGTCCGCGAGGCCGTCGTCCAGCGTGGTCGCGCCCTTGAGGAGCTTCTTCGCGCCGTCCACCGCGTCCGCGAGGTTGGTGTGGATGGACGCGAAGCCGCGCAGGAACGTGTCGGCCGCCTCGGTGCCGACCTCCTCCGCGATCGAGTCCCGCACCTTCCCGACGATCGTGTCCGAGATCGTGCCCGCGAGGTAGTTGTTCGCGTCGTTGGTGATGAGGGTCAGGCTGGCCTGCTGCGGCTCGAACTCGCCCGCCGACGCCAGGTCGGCCGAGAACGTCGGCCCGATGATGAGCGCCGCGTCGTAGCGCCCGGAGCGCACGCCCGCCTCCGCGTCCGCCTGGGAGGTCTCGACCCAGCCGAACCCGCCGTCGTCGAGCAGCTGGTCCGCGACGTCCCGGCCGAAGTCCCGCTCCGTCTTCTCCCCCGTCTCCGCGTCCGTCGTGGTGGTGCCCTCGTCCTGCACGACGACGGCCGCCGGCACCTGGTCGAGCTGCCCGTACGGGTCGTGGTTGGCGAACAGGTACAGCCCCGCGTACAGCGTGGGGATCAGCGCCATCGCGAGGATGGCGAGCTTGGGGAGCCGGCCGGCCGCGAGGCGGCGCAGCTCGGACAGCGCGAGCCGGATCGCGGTCATCGGGCCTCCTCCTGGGTCTCGTCGGTCGGGGCCTGGTCGGCCTGTCGGGCGTCTTGGACATCGGTCGGGACGTCGGTCGGGACGTCGTCGGGCGGGCCCTCGTGGTGGTGCCGCCCGACGACGGGCACGGTGTCCTCGAGGTCCTCCTCGGCGCGGGGGTCCGGGTCGGGCGACGGCTCGAGCTCGTCCTCGACCTCCTCCTCGGGCACGGCCTCCGGCTCCGGCTCGCGCTCAGCCTCCGGCTCGGGCTCGGTCGCGACCGCGGGCAGGACGGCGGTCGCCTCGGGGAGCGGGGCCGCGACGGGCAGCGCGACCGTCTCGTCGCCGGACGGCGCGGGCGCCTCGGGCGCCGCGCCGGGCGTCTCGCGCAGGACGACGCGCGGCGGCTCGTGCATGCTCTGCCCGCGCGCGGGCGGCAGGTCGGCGCCGAGCTCGCGGGCGGAGGACCGGGTGCACTGGACGAGCACCCCGAGGCCGGCGGCGGCGAGCGTGCGCGCCGTCTCCCACCATCCGGTGGGCTCGCCGCCGTGGCGGTCGGGCAGCGTCAGCACGACGAACCGCACGTCCGGGTTCTCGGCGGCCAGCGCCGCGAGGACGGCGGTGCGCACGGCGCCCGAGAGCTGGTCCACGCGCTTGCCGCGCTCCTCGGTGAGGGAGCGCTCCTCGAGCCACCGCGTGACGTCGCGCGGGAGCGAACGGCGGCCCGCGAGGGCGAGGCCCTCGGCCACGACGTCGGCCAGCGACAGGGCGTCGTCGGGCTCGCTGATGCCCGGCACGTCGACGACCGCGGTGCGCGCACGCAGCACGGACGCCGGCACGACGTTGCCGTCGAGGCGCACGGCGCCGTCGGAGGGCGCGAACCGGCCGGTCGCGACGAGCGCGAGCGCGGTGTGCCCGTGCCCGGGCTCGCCGGCCACGAGCAGGCACTCCCCCGCGGACCAGGCGAGGTCGGTCGCCTCCAGCATCGGCTCGCGCCGCCCCTCGACCCGAACCCCGCTCAGCGTGATCTGCACCCCTGCTCCTGTCCCCGCCGCACGCGACGCACTGTTGACCTGCGATCAACAACTCTACGGCCGGTGTTGACTAGCGGTCAATAACGCCGTACAACTGTGGCCATGACCCCCGCCACCCCGCGCTCCCGGACCCGCCGCGAGCCGTCCGACCGGCGCCGCGAACTGCTGGCCGTGGCCACCGCGGCCGCCGCCGAGGACGGGCTGGACTCCCTGACCCCCGCGTCGGTCGGCGCGCGTGCCGGGGCGTCGAAGGCGTTGGTCTTCCACTACTTCGGCTCGACGGCGGGGCTCCGGCGCGCGGTCGCGCTCGAGGCGGTGTCCGACCTCGAGCAGACCTTGCTGGCACCCGACGATCGTCCCCTCGCCGACCGCCCGGCGCACGCGATGGCCCTGTTCCTGGGCTCCGTCACCGCGCACCGGCGCGTGTGGGAGGACATCTGGCGCGGCGCCCTCGCGGGGGACGAGGTCACCGAGGCGGCCCTGCAGGACGTGCGGTCGGCCCTGGTCGGGCGCATGACGACCACCGCCGGCGTCATCGGCTTCACCCCGAGCGGCCGCCTGCAGCTGCTGGCGCGGGGGTGGGTGGCGCTGGTCGAGAACGTCACGGCCGCGTGGCTGGGCGGCAGCGGCATCACGCGCGAGGAGCTCGAGCTGCTGCTGCTGCAGTCGCTCGTCGTCCTCGTGCCGGAGCTGCCCGAGCCCGCCCGCGCCGGCGTCCTCGCCATCGTCCGCCGGTCGGACGGATAGCGGTCAGAGCCGCTCGGCGATGACCTCCACGAGGGCCTTGCCGCCCACGCCCTCGAGCTGCAGCGCCTGCGTGCGGCAGGAGAACCCGTCGGCGATGTACTCCGTGCCCTCCGCGCGCTCGCGCAGCGCGGGCAGCAGCGCGTTCTCGGCCACGGCCACCGACACGTCGTAATGGCCCTTCTGCATGCCGAAGTTGCCGGCCAGGCCGCAGCATCCGGCCAGCACCTTGACGTCGGCGCCGGCGGCGCGCAGCAGCGCCTCGTCGGCGGAGAAGCCCATCACCGCGTGCTGGTGGCAGTGCGGCTGCACGACGGCCGTGACGTCCGACAGGTCGGGGATCTGCCACGCCGCGTCGGGGGCCGTGTCCGGGGAGGTCAGCAGCTCCGCCAGCGTGCGGGTGGCGTCGGCGACGGCGCGGGCGCGCGGGTCGTCCGGGAACAGGTCCAGCAGGTCGGAGCGCAGCACCGCGGTGCACGACGGCTCCAGCCCGAGGATCGGGATGCCGTTCACGGCGTAGGGGCCGAGCACGGACAGCAGCTGCGACAGCCGGCGGCGCGCTCCGTCGAGCTGGCCCGTCGAGATCCACGTGAGGCCGCAGCACGCCTGCTGGTCGGGCACGATGACGTCGTAGCCGGCGTCGGTCAGCACCTTCACCGCGGCCTGCGGCACGGACGGCGCGAGCGCGTCGCTGAACGAGTCCGCCCAGAGCACGACCCTCGGCCGCTCCCGGTCGGGCAGGTCGCCCGGCTTCTGGCCGGCACCCAGGCCGGGCACGCCGTGCGACGCCCAGCCGCGCTTCCACCAGGTGCGGAACGGGATCTCGGCGAACTGCGGCACCTGGCGCCGCGTGTCCATGCCACCCGCCCACAGCACCGCCTTGGCGATCCACGGCACGCCGAGCAGCCCGTTGACGAACCGCGGCATCCCGCCGGCCAGGCGCGCCCAGCGCGGCAGCCAGCCCAGCGCGTAGTGGTCCACCGGGCGGAGCTTGCCCTTGTACGTACGGTGCAGCACCTCGGACTTGTACTGCGCCATGTCGACGCCCGCCGGGCAGTCGGACGAGCACGCCTTGCAGCTCAGGCACAGGTCGAGCGACTCGCGCACCTCCGGCGCGGTGAGCCCGCCGACGAGGGTGCCGTTGACCGCCTCCTGGAGCACGCGCGCGCGGCCGCGGGTGACGTCCTTCTCGTCCTTCGTCGCCTGATAGCTGGGGCACATGAACCCGCCCGAGGCATGGTTGTCGGCCCGGCACTTGCCGACGCCGACGCAGCGGTGCACGGCCGTCGTGAGGTCGTGGTGGTCGTGCGCGAAGGCGAAGCCGAGGTGGCCGGTCTTCTTCGCGATGCCGCGCAGCGGGCCGGGGCCGGCGAGACCCCGCTCCCCCAGCGGCGCCGTCGACGGCACGGCGGTCGCGGCCGGCCGGCGCAGGTCGGCGTCCACCGCCGCGGGCCGCACCACGACGCCCGGGTTGAGCAGGTCCTCGGGGTCGAAGAGCGCCTTGACCCGCTCCATCAGCGCGATCGCCTCGGGCGAGTACATCAGCGGCAGCAGCTCGGAGCGGGCGCGGCCGTCGCCGTGCTCCCCCGACAGCGAGCCCCCGTGGTACGCGACGAGGCGCGCGGCGTCGGTCATGAAGGTGCGCAGCACGGAGCCCGACGTCGACAGCGGGATGTCGATGCGCAGGTGCACGCACCCGTCGCCGAAGTGCCCGTAGGGCAGGCCGTCGACCCCGTAACGCTCCATGAGCTGCTCGAGGTCGCGCAGGTACGCGCCGAGCCGCTCGGGCGGCACGGCCGAGTCCTCCCAGCCGGGCCACGCCTGCTCCCCCGCGGGCGTGCGGCCGGCGAGGCCCGCGCCGTCGGCCCGGATCTGCCACATCTTGGTGGCGTCCGGGCCGGCGGGCAGCACCAGCGACGCCAGCGCGGACGACGACGTCACGATCGCCTCGGCCCGCGCGCTGGCCTCGTCCTGGCTCGCGCCGCCGACCTCGATCATCAGCCAGCCCGCGCCCTCGGGCAGGGCCGGCACCGCCGACTCCCCCTTGGCCCGCCTGACGACGTCGACCAGCCGCGCGTCCAGGCCCTCGATCGCGAGGGGCTTGTGGCCCAGCAGGTGCGGGACGTCGTCGGCCGCCGACGGCATGTCGGGGTAGCCGAGCACGACGAGCGTCGGCGCCGTCGGCACCGGCACCATGCGCAGCGTGGCGCCGAGCACGGTGACGAGCGTGCCCTCCGTGCCCACCAGCGCCTTGGCGAGGTCGGAGCCGTTCTCCGGCAGCAGGTGCTCCAGGGAGTAGCCCGACACCTGCCGCCCGAACCGGCCGAACTGCGTGCGGATGAGCGCGAGGTTCTCGCGCACCAGGTCCGCCAGGCCCGGCACCGCGGCGAAGGTCGCGTCGCCGCGGCCCGCGGTGAACCGGCGTCCGCGGCCGTCGACGACGTCGAGCTCCACGACGTTGTCGGCCGTGCGGCCGTACGCCACGGCGTGCGGGCCGCAGGCGTTGTTGCCGATCATCCCGCCGAGGGTCGCGCGGTTCTGCGTGGACGGGTCGGGGCCGAACCGCAGGCCGTGGGCGGCGCCCGCGCGCTGCAGCGTGGACATCACCGTGCCCGGCTCGACGACGGCCGTGCCGGCCGCGGGGTCCACCTGGACCACCTGGTTCAGGTGCCGCGAGAAGTCGAGCACGGCTCCGGTGCCCACCGCGTTGCCCGCCACGGACGTCCCGGCGCCGCGCGCGGTCACCGGGATCGACAGCTCCCGCAGCACCTCGAGGCCGCGCTCCACGTCCCGCGAGCTGCGGGGGAAGGCGACGACGTCGGGGACGACGCGGTAGTTGGACGCGTCCGTGGAGTACTCGGCCCGGCGGCGGGAGCTGGTGTCGACGTCGCCGGCGATCACCGTCCGCAGCGCCGACGCGACCGCTTCCCGGGCCTCGTCGGCCGCCTGCCGGGCCGCGGACTCCACCTCGTCACGGGTCGGCGCGACCTGCGCGCCCTCGTCCGGCGTCGGGGTGGTGCGGGTCTGGGCTGGCACGCGCCGATTCTGCCATCGGTGCCTGCGGGGCGCCGATGCGTCCACGCCGCCGCGCCGTCCGAGCCTCCTGCGAGCACGCGATCCGTGTCGCCATGGGCGGTTCGGCGATACGGATCCCGTGCTCGAAGGGGGCGTCAGCGGTCGCGCTCGGCGCGCTCCCTGGCGGCCCGCACGGCCTCCGCCTCGGCCTTGCGCGCGTCGCGCAGCGCCTTCTCGAGCTCTCGCACCTTCTTCTGGCCCTCGCGCACGCGCTTGTCGGCCTCCTTGCGCCGGGCCGCCGCCTTCTTGACCTTCGGGTCGGAGGAGTACCGCATCGCGACGGCGAGCGCCTCGGCCACGCCCGCGTCCTGGAGAGCGCTCCCGGGCGGGGCCTCCGGCGCCGGCCCGCGCCCGGCCTGCGCGGCCACGTACGCGGCGACGCCGTCGAGCGTGCGCTCGAGACCCCAGCCGACGTCCTCCTCGTCGTCGAGCGTCCCCGTGTGGTAGGCGGCGTAGGCGCCGCGCTCCACGAGGGGGCGCAGGTACGGGAACCGGACCTCGTCGACGAGGGCCCGCAGCATGTCCGCGAGTCCGGGGCCGGCCGCGGCGGCGGCGTCCGTCCCCGCGCTGTTGGCCCGCCGCAGGTCCCGGTTGAGCTCGGCGGCGTTCCGGACGTACCCGTTGAGCAGCAGGATCGTCGCGATCTTCTCGTCGTCGCCGAGCGCGGTGGAGCGCAGCGCGCGCAGCCCGGCGTCGAGGGCGCGCAGGCTCGCCGGGGTGAGCGGCGCGCCCGTGACGGGGACGTCCAGCACCCAGGTGTGCCCGCGGAACAGCTCGTACGTGAAGAGCGCCCACTCGCGCAGCTCCGCCCGCCAGTCCGCCGGCTCGTGCTGCGGCGGGAACTCCAGGTCGAGCGCCGACTCCTGCATGAGCAGCAGCAGGTCGTCCTTGCTGGTGACGTACCGGTACAGCGACATCGTGGTGAAGCCGAGGCTCTTGGCCACCCGGGCCATCGAGACCCCGGCGAGCCCTTCGGCGTCGGCGATCTCGACGGCGGCCTCGACGATGCGCTCGATGCTGAGCTCGCGGCGCGGCACCCGCTCCGGGCGCTCGGCCACGCCCCACGCGAGGGCGAGGCTCGGCGGGAGCTCCGGAGCGTCGGTCCCGGACCGGTCCGGCTCGGGCAGGTCCGTCTCCGGCGTGTCCGTCATGGCCTCATCATCCCCGATCGTCCCGGCCGGTCCAGCGTCGTGGTGGGCGGGCTCGTGGCCCGGTCCCGGGGAGGAACCGGGCCACGAGCCGACTCACCACGGGCGCGGGGATCAGCGGGCGGTCCGACGGCGGTACAGGACGCTGCCCGCGACGATGCTCGCTGCGAGGAACCCGACCAGCCAGGCGCAGGCCGTGACGATCGTCCCGGCGTCGGCCGCGCCCATGAGCAGCCCGCGCACCGACTCGATGATCGGGGTGAACGGCTGGTGCTCGGCGAAGCCGTGCAGCCAGTCCGGCATGGTCTCGACCGGCACGAACCCGGAGCTCAGGTAGGGCACGAACAGGAAGATCATGTTGACCGACTGCGACGCCTCGACGCTCAGCACGAGCCCCAGCGTCACGCTGATCCAGGTGAACGTGAGGACGGCCAGCACGGCGAACGCGACGAACCCCAGCCAGCCGCCGAGCCCCGCGTCGGGCCGGAACCCGTACGCCACCGCCACCAGCAGCACCACGGCCGCCGAGGCGAGGTTCCGCACGACGCTCGCGACCGTGTGCCCCCACAGCGCGGACGAGGAGAAGATCGGCAGGGTCTTGAAGCGGTCGATCGTGCCCGTCGTCATGTCCTGCGACACGCTCATGGCGGCGGTCGCCGAGTTCATCCCCAGGCACATCACGAGCACGCCGGGCACCACGTAGTCGATGTAGTCGCCCCCGGTGCCGCCGGAGATCGCGCCGCCGAAGATCACGACGAACACGGTCATGATCAGCGCCGGCAGCGCGAACGCGGTGATGAGGCCGTCGATCGAGCGCAGCGAGCGCCGCGCCTCCCGACGGCTCATGGTGGCGACGTCGCGCAGGGGCGCGCGCGTCCCGCGGACCCGGGTCGTGGCGGGCACGCCGGGCACACCGGGCGTGGCCGGGGCCAGGGTGGTGGTCATCGCAGGGCCTCCTCGGGGGTTCGGGTCGAACGGTCGGTCGTGCCGCTGGTCAGGGCGAGGAAGACGTCGTCGAGCGTCGGCTTGACGACGCTCACCCCGGCGACGGCGAGGCCGCGGGACTCCGCCCGGTCGAGCACGTCACGGATGGCCCGGACGGGCTCGGGGCTCGGGAACGTCAGGGCGAGCGCCTTCGCGTCCTCCTCGGCCTGGTCGAGGCCCGGGACGCCCAGCCCGCGTGCGGCCGCGAGGCTCGCGGCGTCATCGAAGGAGACGCGCACGTGGTCGCCCGCGACGAGCGCCTTGAGCTCGGCGGCGGTGCCGCGGGCGGCGATCCGACCCTCGGCGAGGACCGCGATCGTGTCGGCGAGGCGGTCCGCCTCCTCGAGGTACTGCGTGGTGAGCAGGATGGTGGTGCCGTCGGCGGCCAGGCCCCGGACCACCTCCCACAGCTGGGCGCGGGACGCCGGGTCAAGGCCGGTGGTGGGCTCGTCGAGGACGAGGACGTCCGGGTCGGCGACCAGGCTGATCGCCAGGTCGAGCCGGCGACGCATGCCGCCCGAGTACGTGCCGACCTGGCGCCGCGCGGCATCGGTGAGGTCGAAGCGGTCCAGCAGCTCCTGGGCCCGACGGTGCACGTCCCGCCGCGGCAGGTGCGCGAGGTCGGCCATCATGACGAGGTTCTCCTCGCCGGTCTGGAACTCGTCGACCGACGCGTACTGGCCGGTCAGCGCGATGCTGCGGCGGACCGCGGCGGGCTGCGCCACGACGTCGGCGCCGGCGATGGTGGCCGTGCCCGCGTCGGGCCGGACCAGCGTGGTGAGGATGTTGACGGTGGTGGTCTTGCCGGCGCCGTTCGGGCCGAGCAGCGCGAAGATCTCGCCGCGCCGGACCTCGAGGTCGACGCCGCGCAGGACGGCGGTGCGCCCGTAGGACTTGCCCAGCCCCCGCACCGCGATCATCGGGTCGTTCATGGCCGTTCCCCTCCTGGTCGTCGTGTATGCCGTACACGAGCGTACGACATACACACCGTGTTGGCTATACACATCGTGTGCCTCGTACGCGGCAGGGGTGCCCCGGCTGCACGCGCGCGGCGCCGCCCGCGCGGCTACGGTCGGACCGTGCGCGTCGTCGTCGTGGGAGCCAGCGGAAACGTCGGGACCGCCGTGCTGCGAGCCCTGGTGCGAGAGCCGGCCGTCACCTCGATCGTGGGCGTCGCCAGACGCGTCCCCCGGGCGGACGGCAGCAGCACCGTCTCCTTCCCGCACGACGCCGCCGAGTGGGTCCGCGTCGACCTCACCGACACCCACGACGCCGTCGTCCGCGGGCTCGACCGGGCCTTCCTCGGGGCGGACGCCGTCATCCACCTGGCCTGGGCGTCGCCGTCGTCCCGCGGCTCCGCGCAGGCACGGCGCCTCAACCTCGACGGGTCGCACGCCGTCGCCGACGCCGTCGTGCGGGCGGGCGTGCGGCACCTGGTGCTCGGCTCCACCTCCGGCGTCTACTCCCCCGGCCCCGCCGACGGCAGCCCGGTCGCCGAGGACTGGCCGCGGCGCGGGGTGCCGACGTCCCCGTACTCGGTGCAGAAGGTCGCCGTCGAGCGGATGCTCGACGAGTACGCGGCCGGGTACCCCCAGCTGGTCGTGACCCGGGTGCGGCCGGCGCTGATGCTGCAGCGCGAGGCCGGCGCGGAGCTGGGCCGCTACTTCCTCGGACCGCTCGGCACCCGCGCGCTGCGGCTCGCCGCCAAGCGGGCCCCCGAGGGCGCGCTGCTGCCCGCCGTCCCCGCGCCCGACGGGCTGCGCCTGCAGGTGATGCACACCGACGACGCCGCCGACGCGTACCGCGCCGTCGTCGTCGGCCGGCACCCCGGGGCGTTCAACCTCGCGCCCGAGGGCTGGCTCACCGGCGACGACCTCGCCGAGGTGCTCGCCGGGGGGCGCAAGGTCGCCGTCTCGCAGGACACCGCACGGACGGGCCTGTCCGTCGCGTCCCGGCTGCACCTCGCGCCGATCGACGTGGGCTGGTTCGACATGGCGCGCGCCGACGTCGTCCTCGACGCGACCCGGGCGCGCGAGCTGCTGCGCTGGGCGCCGACCCACGACCCGCGCGACGTGCTGCGCGAGACCGTGGAGGGCGTCATCGCCGGAACGGGCGCGGGCTCACCGCCCCTGCTGGGCTGAGGCCTCCTCCAGCACCTCCGCGCAGCCGGTCCCCGTGGACGCCGCGGCGCAGGCCAGCGTCGGGTCGATCGCCGCCATGACCGACCTCGCGGCCGCCCCGAGCGCCTGGAGCTGGCCCGCGTCGAGGGCGTCGACCACCAGCCTCCGCACCTCGCGGACGTGCCCGGGGGCCGCGGCCACGAGCCTCGTCATGCCGGCGTCCGTGAGGGAGGCCTCCATACGCCGCCGCCCGTCCGAGCAGGCGCTGCGCCGCACGAGGCCGTCGCGCTCGAGGCGACCGACGGCGTGCGAGAGCCGCGACAGCGAACCGTTGGCCAGCGCGGCCAGGTCCGTCATGCCGAGGGTGCGACCCGGCGCGTCGGCGAGGGCGACGAGCACGTGGTACTCGAACAGGTTGAGGCGGGAGTCGGCGCGCAGCTGGGCATCGAGCGCGGCCGGCAGGGTCATGAGCATCCCGGCCACGTGCATCCAGCTCTGCTGCTGGTCTTCGGTGAGCCATGCAGGGGCATCGGTCTGTGCGGACGGCATACCCCATCCTAGGCCGACTTGAACATTCAATGCGCGAGGGCGTAGCGTCCGGATTGAACGTTCAAGATGGCCGCCCGCCCCGCGGCGGCCACGCACCGGAGGGACCACCCGTGACACTTCTTCGCGTCGACGCCAGCATCCAGGGCGACATGTCCGCCAGCTCCGCCCTCGCGGACACCGTCCTGGCCGAGCTCACGGCCGCCCGACCCGGCACGTCCGTCGTCTCCCGGCACCTCGCGCAGGACCCCCTGCCCGCCGACGCCTGGGCACAGGCGACCACCGCCGGCTTCGTCGGCGAGGCGGAGCGCACCCCCGAGCAGCGCGCGGCCCTCGACCTGGCCGGCGCCCTGGCCGACGAGGTGCGCGCGGCCGACGCCCTCCTGCTCGCGCTCCCCCTGTACAACTACGGCGTCTCGCAGCACGCCAAGACGTGGATCGACCTCGTCACCACCGGCGCCGGCGCGGGCGTCCCCGTGCTCGAGGGCAAGCCCACCGTGCTCGTCACCACCCGCGGCGGCTCCTACGGCGAGGGCAGCCCTCGCGCCGGCTGGGACCACAACACCGACTACCTCCGCCGGATCCTCGAGGACCTGTGGCGCGCCGACCTGACCGTCGTCGAGCGCGAGTTCACGCTGGTGGGCGTCAACCCCGCCCTCGACGAGTTCACCGACGTCGCCGCCGTCATGGCCAAGCAGGCCGAGCAGGACGCTGTCGCCGCCGGCCGCGCCCTCGCCGCCCTCTGACCCTCGCGGGGCGTCCCGGACACGACGACGGCGAGGTGGCCCGGTTGCCCGGACCACCTCGCCGTGTGCGTTGCTCCTGGCGGGAGCGTGGGCGACCTCGTCAGCCCTCGAACGTCACGTCGAGCAGGATCTCGCCGACGCCGGCGAGCGCCTTGGAGACCGGGCAGCCGGCCTTGGCGGCCTCGGCGGCCGCGCGGTAGGCGTCGGCGTCGATGCCCGCGGCCGAGCCGACGACGGTGAGCGTGATCTTCGAGATCTCGAGCCCGCCGCCCGCAGCCGGGGTGAGCGTGACGTCGGCGGTCACGTCGGTCTTGCCGGGCGTCCCGCCGGCGTTCGCGACCTCGAGCGAGAACGCCATCGCGAAGCACGAGGAGTGCGCTGCCGCGATGAGCTCCTCCGGGCTGGTGACGCCCTCGGCGGCGTCCGCCGTGCGACGGGGGAAGGAGACGTCGAACGCCCCGACGCCGGAGCTGGCGAGCTCGACCCGGCCGGAGCCCTGCTGGATGTCGCCGTTCCAGGCGGTGCGTGCGGTGCGGGTGGACATAGGAGATCTCCTTCGGGCTCCGGGACAGGTCACGACGACCGTAACCCGCACGCGCCCCGGGCGACAGCGACCTCCCAGGTGGTGGCGGTCACGTCCCGGCGCCACCGTCAGCCGTAGGCCTCCCGCTCGACCGGGCGGGCGGCGTCGAGCAGGGCGGCGAGGTCGGCGGCCGATCGGCCGGCCAGCGCGTCCTCGAACGAGTGCTCCAGATGGTCCTCGGGCACCACCCTCGGCTCGGCGCGCACCACGCCCTCGAGCTCGCCGACGCCGATGGTGCCGTCGTCGTAGGGCAGGAGGGCGTCCGTGCCGAGCCAGGCCCAGTGCGCGGGGGTCGGCGTCGTCGGGTCCTCCACCTCGGGGCGCCAGACCAGCGCGACGACGTACGTGTGACCCACCTCCATCCGCGGGGTGTCCTCGATCGCCCAGGGGATGCGTCCGCCGTCGCGGTCGAGGGAGCCCGCGGCCGCCATCGAGAACCGGTCCGGGGGCGGGCGGTGGCGGGGGTCGGCCGCGCTCCACAGCCGGTCGTCGACCCGCAGCGCCACCTCACGCGCCACGTACCGCTCCCCCTCCGGGTTCCCGTCCTCCCACGGCCGCACCGCCTCCGCCTCGTCCACGACGGTGGCGACGAGGACGTGGTCGGCGTAGGTCACCCAGTCGACGGCCGTCGTCGTCGGGAACGAGTCCTCCGCCGTGGCGACCACGACACCCGGCGTCGGCGACGCGGCGTCCGGCGACGCGCAGCCCGCGAGCGCCGCCAGCAGGACGCCGGCGGCGCCCGACGCCCGGCGCGCGGTCATCGGGACGCGGAGAAGTCCGTCGAGGCGTCGGCGACGGCGAGCACCGACCAGGCGTTGCCGTCGGCGTCGGACAGCTCGTACGCGGGCACGAGGGCGACCGCGCCGCCGGTCTGCGTCTGCAGCGCGAGGCCGAGCCGCGCCTCGGTGATCTCGACGTCGGACACGGGCCAGTCGACCTTGTCCCCGGCCGCGGGCGGCGCCGGCGGCGCGGTGGGCTTCGTCGGCTGCTCGGGCTCGGCGTAGTCCGCCCCCTCGGCGTACGTGACCGGCCACGCGGAGCCGGAGAACCGCGGGTCGCCGAGCCGGTCCACCGCCTCGGCGGGGCTGATCACGGGGTACTCCCCCAGGTCGGTCGTGCCGGCGAGGAAGCCGTCGAGCCAGGCGACGCCCTCCGGACCGACGGTCGCGCTCCACTGGGCGCCGGTGCGGGCGCCGTCCACCACCTGGTAGGCGGTGACCCAGCGGCCCGGCTCGTCCTCGGTCTGCTCCCCCACCTCGATCTCGAACCCCGACGGGTCGACGCCGAGGCGGGTCATGACGTCCGTCAGCGCCCGCCGGGCGGCCTTGTCCCCGACCGGTGTCGTGTCCCGGTCGGCGCACCCGTCGCCGTCGTCGTCGGCCGCGGTGCCTCCGTCCTCGGTGGCGCGGGCCGCGACCTCCTCGCACCGCCACGGGTCGGCGTCGGGGTCGTTGTAGGAGAACGTGGCGCTGCCGTCCACCGACAGCCAGATCGTGGGCCCGTCGCCGTCGCGCGGCCCGGCCGCCCACGACCCGTACTCCCAGCGCGGCTTCCCGGCGACGCCGAGCGCGTCCGCGAGGCGCGCGGCCCCCTCGCGGGTGGCGACGTCCGTCGCGTCGAAGGCGTACGCCTCGGCGGTGCCGCCGTCGGTGGACAGGCCCGTGCCGTGGAAGTTCGCGCGGCCGGAGTCGTACCAGCTCGGCAGGCCGTCCCCGGCGGTCGACGCCGTGCTCCCGGCGCTGTCCTCGGCCGCGCCCACCGAGGCGCCCCCGGCCGCGTCGCCCGCGGCCTCCCGGCCCGCCGCGCCCTCCTGGGCGCCGCTCCGGCCACCGGGCGCGCCGCCGAGCACGACCGGCGCCTCGGCGGGCTGATCACGGGGTACTCCCCCA
>NZ_JBHVFQ010000006.1:0-192621 GCF_042801555.1 Isoptericola sp. NPDC057559 | reverse complement strand
GGGCACCGTCCCGGCCGGCGGCACCACCACCGTCACCGGCGACGGCTTCACCCCGGGCGAGGACGTCACCGTCCAGCTCACCGACCCCGACGGCAACCCCGTCGGCGAACCCGTCACGGTCACCGCGGGCGAGGACGGCACCATCACCGCCGAGATCCCCGTACCCGCCGACGCGGAGCCCGGCGACCACACCGTCGTGGCGACCGACCCGTCCGGCGCGCAGGCCGAGGCGCCGCTCGAGGTCACCGCGCCGGCGGAGCCCGCGATCACCACCAGCCCGGGCGTCGTCCCGGTGGGCGGCAGCACGACCGTCGCGGGCGGCGGCTTCGTCCCGGGCGACCAGGTGACGCTCCAGCTCGACGACGCCGCGGGCGACCCCGTGGGCGACCCCGTCGACGTCACCGTGAACCCGGACGGCACCTTCAGCGTGGTGCTGCCGGTCCCGGCCGACGCCACCCCCGGCGACCACACGGTCGTGGCGACGGACTCCTCGGGCGGCACCGCGCAGGCGCCGCTGGAGGTCACCTCGCTGACCTCCCCGGGCGAGCCGTCGATCGGCGTCGACCCCGGCACCGCCGCCCCCGGCGACACGGTGACCGTCACCTGCGACGGCTTCGGCGACGGCCCCGTCCAGGTCCAGCTCGTGGGCCCGGACGGCGAGCCGGTCGGCGACCCGGTCGAATGCGTCCCGGGCGACGACGGATCCGGGACGGTCACGCTCCCCGTCCCCGACGACGCCGAGCCGGGCGACCACACGGTGGTCGGCACCGGTCCCGACGGCACCACCGCGGAGGGGTCGCTCACCGTCACCGAGCCCACGACCGGGCCGGGGACGCGCACGCTGCGCGCCTGGTTCTCGACGGACCAGGTCGCGCCGGGTGAGCTCCAGACCTTCCACGCCTCCGGCTTCGAGCCCGGCGAGAAGGTGCGGGCCGTGATCCGCTCCGAGCCCGTGCAGCTGCCGGTCACCGTCGCCGACGCCCGGGGCGTCGCCACCTGGACGTTCGTCGTCCCGGCGGACTTCGAGCTCGGCACACACACCGGGACGGCGACCAGCGTCTCCGAGGAGGACAGTGCCTCCGCGACCTTCCAGGTGGTGCTCGTCGGCTCCGACATCGGCGGCGGGGACGACGGGACCCTCGATCCCGGGGCCGGCAGCACGCCCGGCGCGGGCACGCCGGGCACGGGCACCCTGCCCCGCACCGGGGCCGGCGACGGGCTCGTCCCGATGCTCGTCCTGGCCCTCACGTTCCTCGCGGCCGGTGCGGGGACGCTGCTCGCCCGCCGGCGCTGGACCACGCCGGGGGCCTGACCGGCCGGGCTCACGACGACGCCCCGCCACCTCGCGAGAGGTGGCGGGGCGTCGTCGTGCGTGCGTCCGGGCTCAGCCCACCCGGTGCAGCCAGCGCACGGGGGCCCCGGCGCCGGCGTAGCGGAACGGCTCGAGCTCGTCGTCCCAGGCCCGGCCCAGCGCCAGGTCGAGCGCCTCGCGCACGCCGCGGCCGTCGTGCGCCGAGTCCAGCGCCGCGCGCACCCGGTCCTCGGGGACGACGACGTTGCCGTGCACGTCCGTCATGGCGTGGAAGATGCCGAGGTCAGGGGTGTGCGACCAGCGGGCGCCGTCGGCGCCGTGGCTCGCCTCCTCCGTCACCTCGTAGCGCAGGTGGTCCCAGCCCCGTAGGGCAGAGGCCAACCGGGCACCCGTTCCCTGGGCGCCCTGCCACGAGTACTCGGCACGGAACAGTCCGCGCCCCGCCGGCTGGGCTGTCCAGTCCAGCGAGACACGTCCCCCGAGCACGTTTGCTGCCGCCCACTCGAGGTGAGGGCAGAGCGCACGGGGTGCCGAGTGCACGAACAGCACACCGCGGGTAATCGCACCAGCCATGTTGTCCTCCCTGGTTCCGAGGTCCGTCTTCCCCTACGTCCTCGAACCGGTCGGCCTGCTGGTCGGCGAGCTCCGACGGTGTGTCGTCTTGACACATCCTGCCCGATGGCGGGCGGCCGTGCGAGAGGAAACGCAGACTTGAGCAGTCCTTGAGGAACTCAGAGCCGTTCGCGCAGCTCCCGCATGGCCTTCTTGCGCGCGCCGCGCTCGAGGCGGTCCAGGTAGAGCATCCCGTCGAGATGGTCGGTCTCGTGCTGGAGGCAGCGGGCCATCAGCCCGGTGCCCTCGACCTCGACCTCGTTCCCGTCCAGGTCCGTGCCGACCACCCGGGCGTACCAGGCACGCGTCGTCGGGTACCAGAGACCCGGCACCGACAGGCAGCCCTCGTCGCCGTCCTGCGTCTCCTCGGACAGCTCGACGATCCGCGGGTTGAGGACGTAGCCGATCTCGTCGTCGACGTTCCAGGAGAACGCCCGCAGGTTCACGCCGATCTGGTTGGCCGCCAGGCCGGCCCGCCCGTCGGCGTCGACGGTCTCGACGAGGTCCTCGACGAGCGACCGGACACGGTCGTCGACGGTCGTGATCTCGTCGCAGGGTGTGCGCAGCACGGGGTCGGGCAGCACCCGGATCTCTCGCATCGCCATGGGCGGCATTCTCCCACGTCGCGAGCGGGTGGCAGCGCCGATTATCACGGTTTGATAACGTGCTCAACGATGCTACGACGGATGACTGAGTCAACCACGCCGCCCGCGCCGAGCACCAGGAGGGTCGCCCCGCCCGTGTCGGGCCGCCCCCGGCTCGCCGCGCTGGACGGCCTACGCTTCCTGGCCGCGATGGCGGTGGTCGCCTACCACTACGTGGCGGTGAACCACTCCGCGTGGGGCGCCCGTACCGAGGACTCGTTCCCCCACCTCCAGCCGATCGCCGTGTTCGGCTCCTTCGGCGTGCAGCTCTTCTTCGTGATCAGCGGCTTCGTCATCCTCATGTCGGCCTGGGGCCGCGACGTGCGGTCCTTCACCGCCTCCCGCGTGGGCCGGCTCTTCCCCGCCTACTGGTTCTCCGTCGCCGCCGTCGTCGCGCTGCTCGTGCTCGTGGCGCCCGGCCGCAAGGCGGTCGGCATCCCGGAGGCGGCGGCCAACCTCACGATGGTGCAACGGGCGTTCGGGGTGCAGGACATCGAGCCGGTGTACTGGACCCTCTGGACCGAGCTGCGGTTCTACGTGCTCATCGGGATCCTGCTGGCCGTCGGCATGACCCACCGTCGCCTCATCGCGTTCGCCGCCGTCTGGCCCGTCCTCGCGGCCGTCGCCGTCCGGTCGGGCAACGAGCTGTGGTCCACGCTGCTCGTCGGCAGCGACGCGCCGCTGTTCGCCGGCGGGATGGTCCTCTACCTGCTCACCAAGGAACGCCGCTCCCTCGTGCTCTGGCTCGTGCTGGGGCTCAACGTGGCCCTCGCGGGCGTCGTGTCGGGCCGCAGCCAGTCCCTCCGCATCGCGAACAGCACGGGCGTCACCATCGGACCGGAGACGTACTGGGTGGCGATCGTGGCCTGCTTCGCCCTCGTCGCCGTCGTGGCGCTGACGCGCATCGACCGGCTCTCGTGGCGGTGGCTCACGGTCGTGGGCGCGATGACCTACCCCCTGTACCTGCTGCACTCCTCGTGGGGCCAGTGGCTCATCGGCGAGACGAGCCCGCACCTCCCGGCGGGCGCCACGTTCGTCCTCGTCACCGGCACGATGCTCCTCGCGGCGTACCTCGTGCACCGGTTCGTGGAGCGACCGTTCGGCCCGCGGCTGCGCCATGCCGTGGCGCGGGACCTCGAGCGCACGAGCCGCGCGTTCGGCCGTGCGCCACGCGAGGCGCGTACCGCTCAGGCGTCCGAGCCGGAGGCCGTGTCGTCCAGGTAGCCCCGCAGGACTTCGCGCAGCACCAGCGCCTGGTTGTGCTCGGTGTCGCGGGCCGAGTAGAGCAGCGTCAGCCGGGCGTCGCCGGCGCCGAGCGCCGCGAGCTCCGCGACCTCCGGGTTGCCGGCGAGCTCCGCCCGGTAACGGCGCTCGAACTCCGCGAACCGGTCCGGCTCGTGGTGGAACCAGTGCCGCAGCTCCGTGGACGGCGCCACCTCCTTGCACCACCGGTCCAGGTGCGCGCGCCCCTTCGACACCCCGCGCGGCCACAGCCGGTCCACGAGCACGCGGGTCCCGTCGTCAGGCTCCGGCGGCTCGTACACACGCTTGACGGCGATGGTCACGCCCCCATGACACCGCGCCCCCCGGCCGAGCGCACCCGCAGCGCCGGCCGGTATGCTCGCGGCGCGCCCCGTTAGCTCAGCTGGTCAGAGCAGGAGACTCATAATCTCTCGGTCGCGGGTTCAAGTCCTGCACGGGGCACCGGACGGTTCTCACCCGGTCGGGTCCGCGACGCGCCGGCCGCCGACCGCTACGCTGCGGGGCCATGCCCCGCGTGCTGCTGATGCTGGCCTTCCTCGCGCTCGTCGTCTACACGTTGGTGGACGTCGTCCAGTCGGACGAGGAGGACGGCGGCGGCATCCAGAAGGGCTTCTGGATCATCATCATCCTGCTGCTGCCGTTCGCCGGGTCGATCGCCTGGCTCCTGGTGAGCCGACGCGCCCGGGCGAACCGGCGACCGGCGCCGCGCACCGGCTACCCGGCCGGTCCCGTGCCGCCCGCGCAGTACCCGGGCCGCCGCCGCACCTGGGAGACCGCCGAGTCGCAGGCCGATCCCGACGACGACCCCGAGATGCGGTGGCTGCTGGAGCAGGCGCGGCTCAAGCACGAGCGCGAGCAGGGCGCGCGGGAGGCGACCCCTCGCCCCGACGACGAGGTGCCGGGCGGCGCGGCCGGCTAGGCCGAGCCGGGCGACCTCGCCGTTCGGGCCGTCACGCGGCCGTCAGGAGGCCCGCCGCCACCACGACGACCGTGAGGGCGAGGAGCGCGACACCGCTCCTCGCCGCTCGACCGGGGAGCGCGAACGCGGCGATCCCGGCCGCGAGCAGACCCGTCGCCACCGCGAGCTCCGGCAGCTCCAGCGCCGGCCCGTCGATGTTCGTGGAGAAGTAGACGCAGCAGGCGAGGAGCGCCCCGACGGGCCCGGCGGCACCCAGCACCCGCCCTCCGGCGCCGCGGCGCCACATCATCCACGTACCGACCAGGCCGGCGACGACGATCGGGACGACGATCAGGCCGGCGATCCCGTCGTGCCCGCCGAACGCGGCGACCAGGTAGAAGAACGCGACGAACGGCATCGCGACGAGCGTCACGAGACCGGTCACGACCAGGCCGACCACGTCGCGCCGCGTCGCACGCGGGTCCGTGGTCGGGGAGGCGGCGGGCGCCGGGGGCGCGAGGTCAGCCACGGGCGGAGCTCCGGACGGGTGCGGCGGTGCGGAACGTGGTCACGGGGCACATCCTGCCGTGCGGCCGCCGCGAGGACGCCCCGCCACCACGGCCGACCTCGGTACGGTGGCGCCATGTGGTTCCGCCGGTCCCCCCTGCCCGACGACGTGCGCCGCGCGCTGCCCCTCGCCCGCGGGGAGCGCGTCCTCGCGTCCGCCGACCTCGCCGACGGCCGCTGGGCGGTCGCGACCACCGCCGACCTCGTCGTCGTCGGGCCGGAGCCGCAGGACGTCGGCACGCGCCGCCCGTGGTGCGATGTCGACCGGGGCGTGTTCGACCCCGAGCGGTCCGAGCTGCAGATCTCCTGGGTGGATGCCGCACCGGACCTCGTGCTGCGCCTCGTCGACCCCGAGCGCACCCCGTTCCCCCAGGCCCTGCGCGAACGCGTGCAGTGGTCGGTGGTGCTCTCCGAGACCGTCGCCGTCCCCGGCGGCGGCGACGTGAAGGTCGCCGTGCGGCGGACGGCGGGCGGCCGGTTCTTCTCCCAGGCGGTCGCCGGGCCGGGGGTCGACCTCGACGACCCCGCCGTCGCCCGAGTGGTGGACGCCACGGAGTCAAGGGTCCGGGGGGCGTCCGGACTACCCGTGTGAGCCTGGTAATGTTCTTCCCGGTTCGAAGGCCACGGCCCGACGACCGAGCGATCCCGCGTAGCTCAGCTGGCAGAGCATCCGACTGTTAATCGGACGGTCGTTGGTTCAAGTCCAACCGCGGGAGCAACTAAGGGCCTCTCACCTGCAGATATGCGGGAGGGAGGCCCTTCGTCGTTCAGCCTTTCGACAGCCATTTACCACGTCAGTTACTACGGGGCTCGGTGCTGACCGTCAGTTCCGCCGCTCCCGTGTCGTAGACCTTGCGACTCTGGTAGGCATCCCTGGTCGTCTTCGTAGACGAGTGACCGAGCTGGTTCGCGATCATCCGGTCAGCCCTGCCATCCGCCACCATGCGCGTCGCGACGGTCTTTCGGAACAGGTGGGAGCCCTGCCCCTTCGGCAGGGTGACACCTGAGGACTCAAAGACAGCTCGAACATGCTTGGCGGTGTTCGACGGGTCCCGCAGCGTGCCCCCACGATGCACGGCACCGCGCTTGTGCGTCTCGTACGTCGCGGTCGGGAAGACGATGCCCAGGTCGTTGGCGGGCATCCGCACGCGACGATCCAGGAGGCGCGCCGTCAGCCACGGGGGCATCTTCAGCCCACGGTCACCCATCTTGGTAGAGCCATGCTCGGAAATGACCAGCCCCTCCCCGGCAACACGGACCACCGTCCGCGCACCTACGGAGACAATGCCCGCCTCCAAGTCCACGTCATTCCAGCGGAGGGCCAGGGCTTCCCCTACCCGAACGCCCGTTCCGGCGAGGAAGTACAGGAGGTCTGCCATGTCCCGGCGCACGTGCTTCGGGTCCGTTTCGGCGGTCGTCAGGACGGCGGAGAGCTCACCGTCCGTAAGGTGCCCTTTGCGCTCAGCCTCTACGGCTCGCACGGCGGCACGGGGAGCACGTACCGGGTCCGCCTCGCGAACCGGGTTGGTCCGCACGGCACCGTTGGACACGGCCAGCGAGAACATGCCTCGCAGCACCGTACGCGCCGTCTTGGCACTCCCCCGCCCCTTGCCCGTCTTGGGGTCCACGAGAGCCTGCAGGAAGCCGTGGACCTTCCCCGCCGTAACCTGACGCACCCGGAGCCGAGAGAGGACGCCGGGGATGACGTGTCGATCGAGCGTGAGCCGATAGAGCTTCACGCTCTCGGACGAGAGCTGCCCCGCCATCGTCACGTGCGACCACCATTTGTCGGCCAGCTCAGCCACCGTCGTCTCCGACGTGACATCCGACGAGGTGGCGGCATCCTGCCAACCCCGCAGCGCATCCCGCAGGGCATCGGATGCCGACGTTGCCGACACTGCCTGTCGCGTGAGTCGGCGCAACTTGCCACCGTCGTTGTAGTAGGCCGATGCGATCCACAGGTCAGGCTTCACGGATCGCCCGTCCCTCGCGAGGTAGCGACCACCGTCGCGCGTCAGCCGCTCAGGATTGCCCGTGGTCCGCATAGCAGGCGTAAGCATGACTTCGCCGTGCTCGCCGGGTTCAAGTTCTCTCGTCACCCTCGCGACCGTACGCCTCTTCGTGGTAACCCGATAGGTGGTTTAAGTCCTGGCCCCACAGTTCACCCGCACCTGTCGTCCAGGCGCGACGCCTCCGGGGGCGAGGTACGCGACAGGGGGCACCACGGCTGCGAGGATGCCGACGTGGGAACTGAGATCCTGACTGGCGTCGGCGTCGCGCTTGTGGTCGCCATAATCGGCATGCTTGGACGTTCGACCTGGAAAAACCGGAAGACAATTCGCGCATTCGCTCGGCGGCGTCGATGGATCTCAGATGTATACGTCTATGTCATAGTCTTCAACGGCGAGAACTACTGGTACTTGAGCGCCAAAGAGCGAGACGCATCAGATATCCTCTGGCGACTCAGAGACACGATCGAATCCAAGGACGTGCCCCCACGCCGTATGGACATGGCTGGCGACGGCCCGGTTGTCGATATCCGGATGTTCACTTCGGAACACCCCTACCTGACTCCGGTTGAGCAAGTCCCGCACATAGTCAAGATATTGCACGGGAAGCGCATCCGCGTAGCACAGATACACCACGAACCATTCGGCCCCGATGACGATGTTGATCTCATTAAATAGACTCGTCCCGGGAACGAATGGCCCGAAACTGCCCAACCTACGGACCGGCACCTGGGCTGTGACCCTTGACAAGGACAAGCATCCACCGCTACGTCTTAGCCGCAGGGGTTCTGCCACCATCAGGATGTTTCGCAATTGGGGAACGGGCACCCGCATCGGCCACCTACTGCGGAATCTGGTCCGCGCCGACGGCTCTCGGGTGCGCAACTTCGAGACCTACAGGTGCAATGACCAGACCGACGCCACGGCTCCGGCGATGAGGCCGACACCGACCAAAGCGATGTCCCAGACAAGATCGCGCCGCTCCTGGCGATACGGAACACGCATGTCCTCGCCCATGTCGTTCCAAGTCAGCCGCGGAGTCCCGCCTTGACGCTCGGCACGAGCATCAAGCTCGGAGAGCTTGCGCTGCACCCGCCAGAGCAGCCGTCCGAAACCGATGATAGGGAGCACTGCCGCTAGCACGTAGAGCACGGTCACAGTCGCCATGCCCCGCACCGTAGCGACCGGGTGCGACAGCGCCCCGGTGGACAATGAAGCCCACCGGGGCAGCGCTACGTCGTCGCCCCGCTTCGCCGCTTCGTCCTGGGGGGGCTAGCTCCGAGCCAGGAGCTGTCGGGCGAGTTCCTGTGCCGTCGGCTCGCCGTTCTCATCGGTCTCCACCTTGCGCAGGG
The DNA here is from genome assembly GCF_042801555.1 of Isoptericola sp. NPDC057559. NCBI lineage: Bacteria > Bacillati > Actinomycetota > Actinomycetes > Micrococcales > Promicromonosporaceae > Isoptericola > Isoptericola sp. NPDC057559. The sequence continues at coordinate 183,964 of NZ_JBHVFQ010000006.1, read as the reverse complement.
AAGGCAGGCCGATGCGGCGCCGCGCGGCGTCCGTCAGCTCTGGCAGGTCGTCCTTCTCAGCGTCGCTCATCGGCTCCGCAGCCCTTCGTTCTCGAACTCCGCAGCAAGGGCAGCGATCTCCTGTGCGGTCTCCTGGCGAACGGCCGCACGCTTCGCGATCGCTTCCTGGTGGACAGCCTTCGCCTGAGCGATCTCCTCGTCCCGAGCCGTTGCCAGTCGGTCCACTTCGGCCTGGGCAGCCTCGCGGTCCATGACACCTCTACGAACAGCACCGTCAAGCCCGTTGAACTGATAGGCATAATTGGCGCTTGCGTCTGCGACCTTCTGGTGGATCGCCGCGCGGTCATCCTGGTCAAGACGCCAGTGGCTCTGCCCCATATCCCGCAGCTTGGTCCGCTGGTTCTTGAGTCGCGTTCGACGCTCGTGCTCTGCCTTTCCCCAGCCGTACCTCCGCCGGTAGTAGTCGTCCTGTTCCGTTCGCGCGGTCTTCCAATCAATCGGAGCCTCCGCAGCGACCGCAAGTCGCCCAGCCCGCTCAACCGCGAGGGATGCCCTCAGGAGATCATCGGCAGTCACCGATTCGTCTCCGAGGTCGAGTCGCTCTTGCAGCGCATCCCTGGCGCTCTCAGCCTCGACCTGAGCGGCGTAGGAGGCGTCTAGGCGCGACTCGATGTCGCGCCAGTACTCGGGGTGCTCACTTGCAGGAAAGTGCGACTCCCATTCCCGCTCGCCGTCCGTAGGGCTGTAGCCCGTGGTCGTCATGCTCTTCGTGGCGGTCTTCGTCGCCATCGGTGTTCCCTTCTCCGGCGCGCGGTCCGTCCGCACTTGCCGGGGGTGAGTAGTTTCAAGTCGTACTCGGGACCAGCGTTGTAGGTCAGCGGCGGCGGTGGTAGGTAGCTAGCGTCTACACGAACGCGCTTCCGTACTGCCGCCTACGGCGGCCACCTTGACGGGTTCGAGTTCCGCGCTCTCTTGAGGACCTTCTCCCCGTTCAACCTCCGCCGTCGCTCCCTTGGGGTCGCTCCGGCGTCGGCACTCGCCCGCCTCGTGCCAACACTCCCCCTCGTACCCCGCCGCCGACATAGAAGATATAGAGACGAGGGCCGATTTCCGTTGCGCTATCGCGGGCCGGGTTGTCACTCAGTGACTAGCGAGGTTGTCACCGACTGACAACCCGACCGTTGATATCTCGCGGGTCGGGTTGTCACTCACTGACAACCCCGTGCACCGGACACGAGGCGTACGGCGAGCCGATACCGCCCTCTACACCGGTCACCACAAGGCATCGCGGGGTGCTCGACGGGTGAATGAACCCGTACTGAATCGCCGTGCGTACTGCCCGCTTCGTGTTCGACTGATCCGGCACGACGAACTCCCCCGTAGCCTCGTCATAAACAGCGAGAGCTTCGGCAAGGTCACCCACTCCCAAAGGACAGTGCCCGTTAGCGCGATGTCCTCCGTACGCGACAGCAGCGACCCGTAGCCACTTGGGCAGGGAAGGGTTGCCAGCACGGTCCTCCCACGCGTCCTGATAGTGGCGGCTCCACGGGCGCTCTACGCGGCGGCTCACCGGCTCGCCACGTAGAGGCCACTTACCCCAAGTTGGTGTAGCCGGGCCGACGAGATCGGTTCGCCAGACTTGAGCGAGCGCCAACCGGTAGCCGTCTTTGTCCAGACCCTGCCGCCTGCGGTAGCGCTGGACCCCACGGGGGCAGTTTCAAGAGACGCCGGAGTGGCAAGACGCGCGACCGCCCGAATCTTGTTCGCTTCATGCCCGACGTGTGCAACATACTGTTCCCGCTCGGCTCTGCGATTGCTGCCACCGTTGATGCGCAAGTCGCGCTGCCGCTTCCATCGCCCAAACTGGCCTGACTTCCATGCCTCGCTTCGTGACTTCCGGTGGTCCGTAGCGTTCATCCTTGATTCCTCTCTATTCGCTTTCTCAACTTCAGCGCCTCTACGCTCATGCGCGCCCGCTCTTGATGCCGTCGCGCTGCTTCGCTTAGTTCCGGCACTGGCCAGTCATGGCCCAGTCGTGGCCACGCTTCGACCAGTGCGTCTAGCTCTTCGTCCGTAGGCCACTGCCACCTCGTGACATCCCTGTACACCACTGCGGTCCCGTCGTTCGCGGGCATAGCTGCCCAAGGTCTAGATATGCTCGTGAGTTACTACCCGAACAGACATAGAGGTGCGTCCAGAGGTCTACGAGTACCCGCGTAGGGCTGGAGCCTCAGAGGGCATCGAGGGCGGTTCGGGTAGTGGACGGGCCATTAGGCGGCTATGCCCTCTCGCCACCGTGCCATGTCGGCTCGCTTACCCGGCGAGAACCAGACGCCTTCGCAGTCAGGCACGAGCGACGTCCCGTAGTCCGTCACCTCAACGGGCGGCAGGCATAGCGGACCGCCACTAGCATCACGCCGAAAGTGGGCGTCGAAGAGCCGGAGCGACGAAAACGTCTCGTGGCATGCGGTGCAGTGCGACGTGTACTCGCCGCGTTGCGTCCAGGACTTGCCACACCAAGCGTCGCGCACTGCGGCACTCATGACACGGGGTCCACGACGTGCATGGCTTCGTACTGCTCCACCGCATCGATGGGATAGAGCACGCGGTTGCCGATTTTCACGTACCTGATGCCCCGTCCGGCTGAACGCTCGTTGGCGAGATGCCCTCTACCGACGTTCCATCGATGACTCAACTCGTCGGGAGTGAGGAATGGTCGTGCGTGCATACGAATAGCCCTCCTGGCAGGAGCGTGCAGGGTCCAGCCGCGAGCGGGATTGCTCGTCGGTCTTGTCGATCCGCCTGCACGCCGTCCTCTGTCAGAAGGGCTACGGTCGCGCTCGGTATCTAGTTGTAGGTCGTGCAGGGCCGGTTCTAACACAGCCAGAGAGTGCACCGCAAGGGTCCAGCGTGAACTTTCTTGCGACGCCTTGACGCCGCTCTATGCGCCCACAACTCGCCGGAACTCCCCGGTAGGCCCATGTTCGCCAGGCGGGGTGAACTCCGCGTTCGGGACGTCGCGGCACGCCTGCGAGGCGCATTCTGGTGTCAAGGAGTGCCCGGCGCATTTGCGCAAACGAGCCGGATGGAGTGCCGACGAATGGAGCCGTACACGACGCCCAGTCAGGTGCGTCAACGCAAGCGGGAGAACCGTCGAGTCGGCCCGGGGTTCACAGTCGTCCTGTGGGTCATCGGGGTCCTGTTCGCGCTGGCCATCTTGGGTGCCATCGGCAACGCGGTGTCCAACGCCGGTGTTGCTGCACATGACCGAGGCCAAGTGACGAACGCCCTGCTCAGCCGCTGATCTCCGCCGGGCCGCTCCCTGCTCGCGGGACGCTTCAGTCCACCTCGCACGGCTTGTACGTGCTTCCCTCGTCGTCGTACATCAATCCGGTTGAGCGGAAGGTGACGATAGAGGTCCCGTCGGGACAGAGTCCGAACCCTGTACCAGTAAGCCTCGTCAGAACGATGGCACCCGACAAGCTCTGCCCAGGCGCCCCGTCTTGCCCCTGAGGTCCGGGTTCACCCTGGGGGCCACTTGGCCCACGTGGCCCGACTGGTCCCGGTCCCGACTTGGCGTCCGCAACCATGTATCCGACGACGCCACCGGCAATCGGTCCCACCGTCAGCGAACACACAAGCGCGAGAACGGCGAGACGGCGCCCTCCGTTGTCTGTCATGCGCGCACGGTAAGGCGAGACCCCGATTTCGGGACAGGATGAAACTTCGCGGCCTCACTCCTCCGCGAGCAGTGCCTCATTCAAGGAGCGCTCGGCCTCCACGTACTGCGATGGAGACATCGCCAAGAACTCGTCGTCGGTGAGGGTCAACTCTTCGGCAAGTCGAGCAACGGAGACGAACCAGTAGGCAACGCCTCCCGAAGGTACGTCTTCAGGTGCGACGTCGCCTTGTGCCGCGTATCCCTCAGAGTTCATGTGCTCCGCCGCCTCCCGCCACTCCAGGAGAGACACGGACCCCGTATGCCTGTGCAGGACCGCCAGTCCTGTAGGTGCGTGGACCCACGCACGGAACTTGCTCACGTCGCCTAGGTCGATCCTCTGGACATCTCCGTCCATCGTCCTGCCCTCTCTGTCGATCCCGCGGTGTCGGGGACGCCTACCCCTCTAGAGCGCGTAGAGCGCCATCCGTGACGCTGCCGCGAGTTACCACATGAGTTACCACGTGGGCAGGTTCAGGCGCTCACTTACCACGTCATGGCATCTCATGTGGTCAAGCTCCAATAGGCGCAGACCCGCAGAATCGTGCCGATACTTGATCAACTTGGTTCAGGTCGACACAGCCTCGCAGTTAATCGGACGGTCGTTGGTTCAAGTCCAACCGCGGGAGCCGAGACGAGGCCCTGGACCCCTGTGGGGGTGCGGGGCCTCTTGTCGTCTCCGGTCGCGGTGCGCCCCGGCGAAGCGAACCAGGCCCGCGGCCGGCGTCGCCGGGCGTGCGAGGAACGAGCTCCTGTGCCATCGTCGGCGGGCGAGCGATGCGGAGTTATTTCCGAATAGTCGGTTTACGCACGAGCGACGGGAGACGCGCGGCGCTCCTGAACCACCGGGCGCTCGAGACCAGGGCGCCCACCGTCCGAAGGCCCGGCATCACCGGCCGCGGACATCGGCACCACCGAGGAGAGACAGCATGGGTATCGGAGACAAGGCCAAGCACACCGCCGAAGAGGTCGCCGGCAAGGTCAAGGAAGGCGCCGGCAAGGCCACGGACGACGAGCGGCTCGAGGCCGAGGGCAAGAAGGACCAGACGGCCGCCAACCTGAAGAAGGCCGGCGACGACGTCAAGGACGCCTTCGACAAGTAGTCCCCGACGACGGCGAAGGGCGGGGTCGACGACCCCGCCCTTCGTGCGTCCTCGCCGGGCCGCCTCGCTCGACGACACACGGCTCTGTCAGGGGAGCTCGTCGCCCCCGCGCGGGTAGGACGGCTGCGCGCCGGAGCCGCGGACGGCGAACGCGCCGACGCGGGCGGCGAGCCGGGCGGCGTCGACCAGACCGGTCCCCCGCGCGAGCTCGCCCGCGAGGGCGCCGACGAACGCGTCGCCGGCACCCGTCGTGTCGACCGCGGCGACACGCGGCGACGGGACGGCGACCACGCCGTCGACGCCGTGCCCGGCGACCAGCGCGCCCTGCGCGCCGCGCGTGAGCACGACGGAGGGGACGCCGAGGCGCCGCAGCGCGGCGACGACGTCCTCGTCGGAGAGCTCGGCGCCCGTCGGGCCGCCGTGCTCGAGCAGGCCGAGGGCGGCGTGCGCCTCGTGCTCGTTGACCACCAGCGGGTCGGCCCCGCGCAGCACGGCCGGGTCGACGTCGATCACGGGCGCCAGGTTGACCACCACGCGCCCGCCGGCCAGCCGGGCCGCCTCCTCGATCCCGTCGCGCGGGATCTCGCCCTGCAGCACCACCACGGCGGCCGTGTCGAGCAGGTCGGCGTGCCGCCGCACCTGCGCGGCGCCCACCGCGGCGTTCGCGCCGGGGACCACCACGATGGCGTTCTCGCCGTCGGCCGCGACGGTCACGACGGCGACCCCCGTGCCGCCCGGCACCACGTCGAGCCGCGAGAGGTCCACCCCGGCGTCGCGCAGGCCGGAGGTGGCGGCCTGCGCGAACTCGTCCTCGCCGACCGCCCCGACGAACGCGACCCGCGCCCCCAGCAGGGCGGCGGCCACCGCCTGGTTGGCCCCCTTGCCGCCGGGGAGCACCTGGAGGTCGCGGCCCAGCACCGTCTCCCCCGGCGCCGGGTGCACGGTGGTGCGGGCCAGCAGGTCGGCGTTGGTGGACCCCACGACGACGACGGTCGCGGGCTCGGCGGGGCTGGTGGTCATGGTCTCTCCGGTTCGTGGGGCGGGCGGCGGGGCGGCGGTCAGAGGCCGCGCAGGCGCTCGACCAGGTGGGGCGCCAGCGGCGAGTCCGTGGCGAGGACGACGCGGGTTCGGGCGCCGGGCACGTCGGGGTGCCCGGCGTACAGGCCGCGCAGGTCGCACAGCGTCTGGCCCCGCCCGGGGCCGTCGGTGGCGTCGACCACGACCGGCACGCGCGGCGCGACGGTGGCCCGGACGCCCCCGACCGCGATGGCCGTGGCCAGCGGGTCGTGCAGCGCCGAGCAGCGGCGGCCGAACGTGGGCACGTGGAACCCGAAGTACAGGTCCAGCACCTCGCCGAGCCAGGGCGCCAGCGCGGTGCCCGCCTCCAGGAGCGTCTTGCGGTCGGTCTCCTCGAGCAGGTTGGCCATGGTGACGTCGAGCGGCACGAGGGTGACGTCCCAGTCGGCGGCGAGCACCTCGGCGGCGGCCTCGGGGTCGTTCGCGATGTTGGCCTCGGCGACCGGCGACACGTTGCCCGGGTGGAGGGCGGCGCCGCCCATGACGGTCACGTCGAGCACGCGCTCGACGAGGGTCGGGTCCTCCCGGAGCGCGAGCGCGAGGTTGGTCAGCGGCCCGACGGCGACGACCCGCAGCCGGCCGGCGTGCTCGTGCGACAGCCGGAGCAGGAGCTCGACGGCCGACTCCGCCGCGGGCGTGCGGCCCGACGGCGGGAGCGTCACGTCGCCCACGCCGTTGGCGCCGTGGATGTGGGCGACCCCGCCGTCGTAGGAGCCGACCAGCGGGTCGTGCGCCCCCACGGCGACGGGCACGTCGTCGCGGCCCGCGAGCGCCAGCAGGTCGAGGGTGTTGACGGCGCCCTGCGGGGCGTCGATGTTGCCGTGGACGCTGCCGACCCCGACCAGGTCGATCTCGGGCGACGCGAGCAGGTAGGCGAGGGCGAGCGAGTCGTCGACGCCGGTGTCGCAGTCGAGGTAGAGGGGGGCGGCGGACGGGGCGTGCTGGGTCACGGATGATCCTTCGTGGTCGTGGGAGCGGGGTCCAGTGTCGCGCACCGGAGCGGTCATGCCTGACCGCCGGGGGCGGCGGCGGGGCGCGCGACCAGCAGCAGGCTGGTGCACAGCGCGAGCAGGGTGATGCCGACGGAGATCCACAGCGCGGTGGTGTACCCGCCGAGGCCGCCCTGTGCGACGAACGGGGCGACGATGCCGATGCCGAGCCCGGCGCCGATGCCGAAGGCGGAGCTGTTGAGGCCGGGCAGCGCGCCGGGGGCGTCGGGCGGGGACTGGAGCACGCCCAGGCCGTTCGCGGTCGTGAGGACGAGCCCGTTGTACGCGACGCCGAGGCCGGCGACGGCGGCGACCACGACCCAGCGGTGGGTGGGCGCGAGCGCCACGACCACGAGGAGGGCGAGGCAGGCCACCAGGCCCCAGCGCAGGACGACGACCCAGCCGTGCCGGCCCGCGAGCCAGCCGGAGAGCGGGGCCGCGAACAGGCCGATGAGCGCGGGCGGCGACAGGAAGAGCAGCGCGGACATCGACGCCGTCATGCCGAACCCGACCGTCGCGTCTTGGCTGAGCATCACGACGGTGAAGTTGACGACGGCGAACACGCTGGAGAGCGTGAGCAGCGTGGTGACGACCAGCGGCCACACCTCGCGCGAGCGCAGGTGCTGCAGCGGGAAGAGCGGCGAGCGGCGGCGACGCTCGATCTGCCAGAAGGCGACGGCGGCCACGACGGCGCCGGCGATCAGCCCGAGGGTGCCGGGCGCGGTCCAGCCCTGGGCCGGGCCCTGGTTGACGAACAGGGCGACGCAGACCAGCGTCACCGACAGGGCGGCGGCGCCCCACCAGTCCATGGCGCCCGTGACGGCGGGCCGACCGGCGGCGGGCACGGTGCGCAGCACGCACACGAGGGCGAGCAGCCCGACGGCGACGATCACGACGAACACCGAGCGGTAGCCGAAGCGGTCCGTGAGCAGGCCGCCCACGAACCCGTCGACGCCGCCGACGCCGCCGTTGATCGCGGTCACGACGCCGAGCGCGGTGCCGAAGACACGGGCGGCGAGCCGTTCGCTGAGGATGATGTACGACAGCTGGAAGATCGCGCTCGACGTGCCCTGCATGACGCGGCCGGCCAGCAGCAGCGGGAGGCTGTGCGCCAGGAGGCACACCACGGTGCCGGTGAGCATGATCCCGAGGGTGAGGAGCATGATCCGCCGGCGGCCGACGTAGTCGCTCCAGCGGCTGAGCACGACGCCTGCCACGGCCCCGGCGAGGAAGAAGTACGAGGAGACGCCCGCGACGTCGTCGGCGCCGACGCCGAGCTCGCGGGCGATGGCGGGCAGCGCCGGCGTCACCATGCTGGCGCCGAGCTGGAACGCCACGACGGCGACCAGGAGCGAGGCGACCAGGGTGGCGGCCGCGCGGCCGGTCAGCCCCGTCTGGGGGGTGCGCGCGGACGCGTCGGCGTCGCGCGAGGCGGTGGATGTGTGCACGAGGACTCCTTCGTCACGGCCCGCGACGGCGCGGGATCGTTGGACATCATACGACCTTGTATGACGTCCAAGCACCAGGCCTCTGACGTGCTTGAATGGACCGACCCCACCGCACCGACCCCGGAGGAACGCGTGGACCAGCCCGTCGCCGAGCTCCTGTCCCGCCCCGTCGCCGTCCCGCCGGGGCAGCCGATGCGGGTGGCCGTCTACTCCCGGATGGCGGACGGGATCCGGCGCGCGGTGTTCCCCCTCGGCTCGGTGCTGCCCAACGAGACCGACCTCGGCACGGCCCTCGGCGTCTCCCGCACCGTGGTGCGCGAGGCCCTGATGCTGCTCGAGGAGGACGGGCTCATCCAGACGCGCCGGGGCATCGGCCGCTTCGTCGCCGCGGCGCTCCCCCGCGCCGGCCTGGAGCGGGTCCGCCCCTACGAGCAGGTCTTCGCGGACGGCGACGGCGCGGTCGACGTGCGGCGCGTCGACGTGCGCACGCAGCCCACGACCGACTTCGTCTCCGGCGCGCTCGGCCTGCGCGAGGACGCCAGCACCTGGTTCGCCGAGCACGTGCTGCTGCGCGACGGCGAGCCGGTGGCCCTCGTCCAGGAGCACCTGCCCGCCGGACGGGACCTCGCCGACATCTCGCGCGCCGTGGCGGACGCGCTCCCCCGCGCCGTCGAGGGGCCCGGGACGCTGCTCGCCAACCTCACCGCGCAGGTGGGGCCCGTGCTCACCGCGGGCGAGTGCGAGATCGTGGCCGGCGTGCCGGGCGACACGCGCGGCGCGCTGCTCGAGGTCGACCCCGCCGACCCGGTGCTGGTCCTCACCCAGACCGCGCGCCACGGCGGACAGCCGCTCTACCTCGCGAAGGTCATCGTGCCGCCGCGCGCCGGGCACCTGCGCGTGCTGCAGTCCGTCACCGCCTGAGCGCCCCCGGCCGCCGGGAATACCCGGTGGTTGCTCGCGGCTTGTGCCTGTCGTGCCCACGACCGGTCGTGCCTCCGTGGGCCTGCGCTCCGAGCGCGGGCCCATCCTCCTGTCCCTCATGCTCGCGACGGCGCTGGTCGCGCTCGACGCCACGATCATCGCCACGGCGTCGGCGACGATCGCCCGCGAGCTCGGCGGCTTCGACCAGCTCCCCTGGCTGTTCTCCACCTACCTGCTCGCCCAGGCCGTCAGCACGCCGGTGTTCGGGCGGCTCGCCGACGTGCTGGGGCGCAAGCGCCTCATGCTCGCCGGCGTCGCCCTCTTCTTCGCCGGGTCGCTGGTGGCCGGCCTCGCGCCCACGATGGGCGTCCTCATCGCCGGGCGCGTGCTCCAGGGCCTCGGCGCCGGCGCCGTCATGCCCGTGTCGATGACCATCGCGGCGGACATCTACACGCTCGAGGAACGCGCCAGGACCCAGGGCTACCTCGCGTCGGTGTGGGCGATCTCCGCCGTCGTCGGCCCCACCCTCGGCGGCGTGTTCTCGCAGTTCACGAGCTGGCGCTGGATCTTCCTCGTCAACATCCCGCTCTGCCTGCTCGCCGCCTGGATGCTGGCCCGCCGCTACCACGAGCCCGCGCGCGAGGGCGCCCGCGAGCCGATCGACTACCTCGGCGCCTCGCTCCTCGCCGCCGGCAGCACGCTGCTGCTCCTGGGCCTGCTCGAGGGCGGCACCCGGTGGGCATGGAACTCGCTCCCGTCGGTGGTGGTCTTCGCGGTCGCGGTGCTGCTGCTCGCCGGCTTCGCCGTGCACAGCCGCCGCGCCCGGCACCCGATCGTGGACCTCGCCATCCTGCGCCGCCGCGTGGTCGGCGTCTCGACCTCCGTCTCCCTCCTCGTCGGCGTGGTGGTGCTCGCGCTGTCCACCTACGTGCCGATCTACGCCCAGGGCGTGCTCGGCACCGGCCCGCTCGTCGCGGGCTTCGCCCTCGCCGCGATGACCATCGGCTGGCCCCTGTCCGCATCGAACGCCGGACGGCTCTACCTGCGGATCGGGTTCCGCCTCACCGCCGTGATCGGCACGTCCCTGGCGCTGGTGGGCACGGCGCTCACGCTGCTCCTCGCGTCCGGGTCGTCCGTGCTCGCCGTCGCGGGCGCGTGCTTCGTCATCGGCGCGGGCATGGGCCTCACGGCCGTGCCGACCCTCATCGCGGCGCAGTCGCAGGCGTCGTTCACCGAGCGCGGCGCCGTCACCGGCACCAACATGTTCGCCCGGTCGATCGGCTCGGCCGTCGGCGTGGCCGTCTGCGGCGCGATCGTCAACGCCTGCACCACCGTGGGCGCCGACGGCACCCCCGAGGGCCCCGGGCTGATGGCGGCGCTCCACCTCGTCTTCGCGCTGCTGGTCGGCGTGGCCGTCCTGCTCGTCGTCCTCGCGGCGTTCATGCCCGCCGACCTGCAGGCGGCCCGCGAGCGCCGCGCCGCGACGGCGGACGTCGCGCCCGCCTGACCCACGGACCCGCGCAGCCGGTCAGGGCAGACCGGGGGGCGTCCAGCCCATGACGGCGCGGGTACCACGGGTGATCACCGACGTCGGGGTGCGGCGCATCAGCGAGTTGCGCAGGCCCTGCCAGCGCGGCCCCAGGTGCGAGCCGAACCGGCCGCTGGCGACCGAGGCCCGCGCGAGCGCCCGGCACCGGGGGCGGCGGGCGGCGTCGTACGCGGCGAGCGCGTCGCCGAGCGACCGGCCGGACGCGACGCCGGCGGCCACGATGCGCCCTACGCAGACGCCGTCCTCCAGCGCGGTCGCCGCGCCCTGCCCCATCGTGGGCAGGGTGGCGTGCGCCGCGTCGCCGACCATGACGACGCGGCCGCGCACGTATCGCGGCAGCCCGCCCGGCAGGTGGTGCACGTCGTGGCGGAGCACCGCGCCCGGCGGCGTGGCGGCGACGACGTCCTGCACCTCCTGCGCCCAGCCGGCGAACCGCTCGACGGCGACCGCGTGCTCGTCGTCGAACCGCGTGCCCTCCGGCAGGGCCACGTACCCGTACCAGTAGCTCGCGCCGTCGCTGACGGGCATGGTGCCGAACTCCGCGCGCGCACCCCAGTACTGCCGAAGGCTCGGCCCGACGGACGGCCCGGGCACGACGGCGCGCCAGCTCGAGTACCCCGAGTACACGGGGAGGTGGCCCGGATACAGCGCCGTCCGGACCGTGCTGCGCACGCCGTCGGCCCCGACGACGAGGTCCGCCTCGTGCTCGTGCTCCGCCCCCGAGCGGTCGACGTGCCGCACCCGGGCGGGCGCAGCGGGGCCGCCCGCGTCGACGGTCGTCACGCGGGCGTCGGTCACGACCTCGACGCCGAGCCGCCGCGCCCGCTCCAGCAGGGCGCCGTGCAGGCGCGCGCGGTGCACGCCGCGCAGCGCCGTGCTCGCTCCCGCGGCCGGGTCGTCGGGGAGACGCAGGATCGGTCGCCCGTGGGAGTCCCACGTGCCGGCGGCCCAGGTGCGCGGCCCCATCTCCGCGACGGCCTCGCCGTCGAGGCCCAGCCCGCCGAGCGCGGCCACGGCGTTGGCGGTGAGCGCGACGCCTGCGCCGACCTCGCCGACCTCCCGCGCCCGCTCGAGGACCGTCGTGCGCCACCCCGCGTCCGCGAGCGCCACGGCCGAGGCGAGCCCGCCGATGCCGCCACCGACCAGGACCGCCGTGCGTGTCATCCGTCCACCTCCGCGCTCATACCACCACGTGCGTAGTGGTATTCATCTTGCCATACTGGCCGCGTGCCCAGGACGAACCCCGAGCGCCGCCGCGCCCTCACCGATGCCGCGATCGGCCTGCTCGTCGCCGCCGGGGTGCACGGCCTCAGCCACCGCGCCGTCGAGCGCGCGGCCGGCCTCCCCGCCGGGACGGCCGCGAACTACTTCCCCGGGCGCGAGGACCTGCTGGTCGCCACGGCCGAGCGGGTCGTCGAGCTGCACCTCGCCGACGCCCGCGCCGCGACCGAGGCGTCGGTCGCGGCCGAGCCCGCGGGCCGGGCGCCCAGGCACGACGGCGACCTCCACGAGCGCATGACGGACCTGCTCGCCGCCTCGCTTCTCGACGCCGCCACCGCGCACCGCGACCGCTACCTCGCGATCGCTGAGCTCCAGCTCGAGGCGCGCCGGCGCCCCGCTCTCGCCGGCGCGCTCGCCGGCCTGGCGACCCAGGCGTCCGACCTCACCGCGGCGATGCACGCCGACACCGGTCTCGACGTCGACCCCGCCGCGGTGCCCACCCTCGTGCTGCTGTACGGGGGCGCGCTGCTGACGCTCGTCACGGGGGCCGCGCCCGCCGACGCGGACACCACCCGGCACCTGGCCCGTGCCATCGTGCACGGCGCCCTCGCGCTCACCGCCCCGCCGGGCCGCTGAGCGGAAACACGTTGAGGCGTGCCGGTGGCGTTGCTAGCCTCGCGGAGGCCGTGCGAGACAGAGCAAGGAGGTGGTACCCGTGAACGTATCGACGTGGGTGCTCCTCCGCGGAGTCATGGTCGGGCGATAGGTCGCCCGGGAGCGCCTTTCACGCAGTCCTCCCGAAAGGTACGACCATGAGCACCTCGACCTCCTCCGCCCTCACCTTCACCTCCTCCGCGCGGCTCGACGACGGCGTCCTCGAGCGCCGCTTCGCCCTCGGCGAGATCCCCGGCATCCTCTGGACGCCACCGAGCGCCACGCCGTCCGACCCCGCACCCCTGATCCTGCTCGGCCAACCCGGTGGCCTCGGCATGGACCGGATGTACCCCCGGCTCGCCGGCCGGGCCCAGGGCGCCGCGGTCGACGGCTTCGCGGCCGCTGCCCTCGAGCTCCCGGGCAGCGGCGACCGGCCGCCGCTGCCCGGGGCGGACCAGGTCCGCGCGGACCTGCGCGCGGCGATCACCGCCGGCGAGCCCGTCTCCCGCGACATCGTCGACCGGCTGGTCCTCCCCCTCGTGGACCGGTCCGTACCGGAGATGCGGTCCGCCCTGGACGCGCTCCTCGCCCTCCCGGAGGTCGACGGGCCGGTTGGCTTCTCCGGCGGCGTGATCGCCGTCGGCGTCCGCCTGGCGCTGGTCGAGCCGCGCATCGTGGCCGCCGGGCTCTTCGCCGGCAGCTACGTGCCTCGGTCCACCCTGGACGAGGCGCGCCGTGTCACCATCCCGCTGCACGTGCTGCTGCAGTGGGACGACGAGGGCAACGACCGCCAGGCCGCCCTCGACCTGTTCGACGCCTTCGGGTCCGCCGAGAAGACCCTGCAGGCCAACCTCGGCGGCCACACCGGCGTCCCCGCCTTCGCCGGCGAGGACGCGGCACGGTTCTTCGCGCGGCACCTCCGGTGAGGCGGCGCCCCGCCCGCCGCCCGGGCGGGCGGGGCCCGGCCTGCGCCATGATGACGCCGTGGACCTCGACCTCGAGCCCTACCGCCGCGAGCTCGTCGCCTACTGCTACCGGATGACGGGCTCGTTCCACGAGGCCGAGGACCTGACGCAGGACGTGATGCTGCGGGCGTGGCGCGCCCGCGACCGGTACGACCCGGCGCGGGCGTCGCAGCGGACGTGGCTCTACCGGATCGCGACGAACGTCTGCCTCACCGCGCTCGAGCACCGGGCGCGGCGGCCCCTGCCGTCCGGGCTCGGCGCGCCGAGCGACGACCCGGGGGCGCCGCTCACCCCGGCCGCCGACGTGCCGTGGCTGCAGCCGTTCCCCGACGCCCGGTACGACACGGCCGCCCGCACCGACCTCCGGCTCGCCCTGGTGGCCGCGATGCAGTCCCTCCCGCCCCGCCAGCGCGCCGTGCTGCTGCTGCGCGAGGTGCTCGAGCTCAGCGCGGCCGAGGTGGCACAGCTGCTCGGCACCAGCGTCGCGGGCGTCAACAGCGCGCTCCAACGGGCCCGCGCGGCCGTGGCCCACGTGGGCCCGGCCGAGGACGTCGGCGACCCGGACGACGCCGCGACCCGCGCCGCCGTCCAGCGGTACGTGCAGGCGTTCGAGGCGGCCGACGTCACCGCGCTGGTGCGGCTGCTCACCGCCGACGCGGTGCTCGAGATGCCGCCCGTGCCCCTCTGGTACCGCGGGCGGGACGACTACGGCCGCTTCATCGCGCGGGTGTTCGCGATGAACGGGACCGGCTGGTCGGTGCGCACCCTGACGGCGAACGGGCAGCCGGCCCTCGCCGCCTACGCGCCGGCGCCGGGCGGAGGGCACCGGCTGCACACCCTCCAGGTCCTCACGGTGACCGGCGGCCTCGTGTCGTCCAACGTGGTCTTCATCGACCCCGGCGTCCTCGCGTCGTTCGACCTGCCCCCGACGCTCGACGGCGAGGGGCTCGCGCCGCCGCGATGAGTTCCGGTGCCCTCGGCGGTACGTACGGACGACCTGTCCGACCGTCGACCGAGAGGCACCACCATGAGCACCGTCGTGATCGAGTTCGTCACCCTGGACGGCGTCGTCTCCGACCCCGACCCGTCGACCGGCGCGCCGCACGCGGGCTGGGCGTTCCGGCACGGCCCCGAGCCGGTCTCCGGCGACGCCTTCCGGCTCGGGAGCACCCTGGACGAGGGCGTCCTGCTGCTCGGGCGCCGCACCTGGGAGCTGTTCGCCCGGATCTGGCCGCACCGCGACGACCCGTTCGCCGCGCGGATGAACGCCGCGGCCAAGCTCGTCGCGTCCCGCAGCCTCGCCGACGAGGCCGCCGGGCGGACCTGGCCGGGCTCGCGGGTGGTCGCGGGCGACCTGGTGGACGCCGCACGCCGCGAGGAGCGGGACGTCGTCGTCATGGGCAGCGTGAGCGTGGTGCGCGCCCTGCAGGCGGCCGACCTCGTCGACGAGTACCGGCTGCTGACGTTCCCCACCGTGCTGGGCGACGGGGAACGACTCTTCCCCGCGGGGTCCGCACCCGCGGAGCTGGAGTGCCTGGCCGTGGAGCAGGCCGGGGCGGCGGTCCGGACGCGGTACCGGCGGGTCCGCGCCTGACCGCGAGCGGCAACGGAGGCCGGGCCCGGGGCGCGCGCGCCCGGGCTCAGGCCCCGTCGCGCAGCGTGCGCCGCTGCTGCTCGATGGCGAGCAGGTCGGTGAACGCCTGCTGGTAGGCGGCCGGGTCCTTCTCGGCGTCGAGGCGCTGCAGTCGGCTCTTGGCGTCGGCGATGCGCCGCGTGAGCCCGAGGTCCACGAGGGCGCGCACGACGTCGGCCACGTACTTGCCGATGACCGCCTCGCGGTCCTCCGGGACCGGGGCGACGGCGAGCTCCGTCACCAGCGGCGCGACGGTCTCCGGCGCCTGCTCCGCGACGCTCTCCACCCACCGGCCGCCGTCCACGTCGCGACCGGCCGCGACGCCGCCCGCGGCGCGCACGGCGTCGTGCACCGCGCGCCACGCGGGGACGCCGAACGCCGCCTCGCCCAGCTCGTCGAACGACGCGGGCACGTGCTGCGGGTACTGCAGGACGACGATCAGGGCCTGGCGTTCCAGCCGAGCCACCGGGTCGCGCGGGTCGGGCGCCGCGAGGACCGGCACCGCGGGCGCGGCCTCCGGCTCGGCCCGGGAGTCGCGGCGCTGGTCGTGGTCGGGCCTGGCGCGCGCCGGCGTCGAGGCCGCGCGCGCCACCTCCCGGCGCACGTCCTCGGTGTCGATGCCGATCCACCGCGCGAGCGAGCGGGCGTAGCCGAGCTGCATCGACCGGTCGCGGATGCCCGCCACCAGCGGCGCCGCGGCGCGCAGGGCGCCGACGCGGCCCTCCACCGTGTCGAGGTCGAACGTGTCGAGGGTGGTGCGGATGACGAACTCGAAGAGCGGCTGGCGGCCGTCGACGAGCGCGCGCACCCCCTCCGGCCCGCGCGCCATGCGCAGCTCGCAGGGGTCCATGCCGCTGGGCTCGACCGCGACGAACGTCTGCGCGTGGAAGCGCTGGTCCTCGCCGAACGCGCGCACGGCGGCCTTCTGCCCGGCCGCGTCGCCGTCGAACGTGAAGATCACCTCGCCGCCCAGCGACGCCCCCGACGCGAGCTGCAGCCCGCCGCCGGCGGTGGTGTCGCCGAGCAGGCGCCGCACCACCTTGGCGTGCTCGGCCCCGAACGCGGTGCCGCAGGTGGCCACCGCGGACTCGACGCCGGACAGGTGCGCCGCCATGACGTCGGTGTAGCCCTCGACGATCACGACGCGCTTGCCCTGCGCGATCGACCGCTTGGCCAGGTCGATCCCGTACAGCACCTGGGACTTCTTGTAGAGGGACGTCTCGGGGGTGTTGAGGTACTTGGGGCCCTGGTCGTCGTCGTACAGGCGGCGGGCGCCGAAGCCGATCACCGCCCCGGTGACGTCGCGGATCGGCCACACGAGGCGCCCGCGGAACCGGTCGTAGATGCCGCGCTGGCCCTGGCTGACCAGCCCGGAGGCGACCAGCTCGGCCTGCGTGAACCCGCGGCCCTGCAGGTGGCGCAGCAGCGCGTCCCAGCCCGTCGGGGCGTAGCCGACGCCGAAGTGCTCGGCGTCGGCGCGGTCGAAGCTGCGCTCCGCGAGGAACGCGCGACCGGCCTGCGCCCCCGGGCCGAAGAGCTGCTCGGCGTAGAACTCGGCGGCCACCTTGTGCGCCTCGACGAGGCGCTGGCGCTTGCCCGGTTCCTCCCGGCGGCCGCGGTCCGCGGCGGCGCCCGTGCGGGAATCCTCGTAGCGCAGCTGCACCCCCACGCGGTCCGCGAGGAACTCGACGGCGTCCGTGAACCCCATGCCGTCGACCTTCTGCACGAAGGAGATGACGTCGCCGCCCTCGCCGCACCCGAAGCAGTGCCAGCGCCCGACGCCGGGCCGCACGTGGAACGACGGCGTGCGCTCGTCGTGGAAGGGGCACAACCCCTTGAGGGATCCCACCCCCGCGGGCTTCAGCGTCACGTGCGCGGAGACGATCTCCTCGATCCGCGCGCGCTCTCGTACCGCCTCGACATCCTCCCGCTTGATCAGCCCCGCCACGGGCCGAGTCTATGCGCGCCCGGCGCCGACCAGGTCGGCCGTCCCCCGCGTCCGGCCGGCGAGCGACCCGACCTCGTCCCGCGACGCCGCGCAGCGCCGTGCGTAGGCGGCCGGCGGCATCCCGAGGGCGCGCGCGAAGTCGGTGCTCAGGTGGGCCTGGTCGTAGTAGCCGACGGCGGCGGCCAGGTCCGCGAGGGGGCGCGCGGGGTCGGCGGCGACCAGGTCCGCCGCGAGGTGCACGCGGTGCCGCTGGAGCACCCACTTGGGGCTCACACCGACCCAGGCGGCGAACAGCCGCTGCAGGGAGCGCGGCGTCGTGCCCGCGAGCGCGGCGAGGTCGGCCACGCCGGCGTCGGGCCCGAGCTCTCCCCCGACCACCGCGGCGAGCACCCGGGCGACGCGGTCCAGCGCGTCGGCCGCGCGGGGCGTGCGCCGGACCGCCGCCGCCGCGCGCAGCAGCGGCGTGACCGCCGCGACGGCCCCCGCGTCGTCCCCGGCCAGGGCCGCGGCGACCGCGCGCCGCCCGGCGACCTCGACGTCGGCGCCGGTCGGCCCGCCCGGTCCGGTCGCCAGGGCGCTGGCCGCGGGCGCGACCAGGCCGGGGCGCAGGGCGTCGGGCCCGTCGAGCAGGACGCGCAGGGCACCCGGCCGCAGCTTGGTGCCCAGCACCGCGCCCGAGCCCCGCAGCGTCCGCTCGAACAGCCCGCCGGGGATGCCGTGCACCGCGAACCCGTCGGCCTCGGCGACCACGTTCGCGTTCGGGTGCGGGATGACCACCTGCGTGAACTCGACGCCCGGCGGCAGGTCCCACCGCACCACCCAGTGCCGCTCCACCAGGTCGGCGAGGTCCGGAGCCGGGTCCAGGCGCACCAGCGCGAACCCGCCGCGGGCCGCCGTCGGGTCGACGATGCCGCGGGTGGACGCCGTCGGTCGCGGTTCGAACACCTGTCGCATTCCTCCAAGACTGCCCCCACCCTCCGACACCAGCATGGGGAAGGTCAGCCGGCCCCGGCCGGAGCACCGCTGGAGGGAGCCCCATGGACCTGTCACCCCTGCACCCCAACCTCACGGTCGCCGACCCGCGGGCCGCGATCGACTTCTACGTCGCGGGCCTGGGCGCCGAGGTGATCGACGAGATCACCGCGGGGGACGCGATCATCCACTCGGACCTGAGGATCGCCTCCGGCTCGGCCTGGTCGACGTTCACCGTCGCCGCCGCGTTCCCGTCCGAGGGCGCGGTGGCGCCCGAGCCGGGCGGCGGCACCACGGGCTCGTTCACCCTCAACGTGGACGACGCCGACGCCGCGCACGCCCGCGCGGTCGCGGCCGGCGCCACCAGCACGCAGGAGCCGGGCGACTGGTTCCCGGGGTTCCGGCAGGCGGCCGTCCGCTGTCCGGCGGGGCACCGCTGGTTCTTCGCGCAGGTCGCCGACCACGTCACGCCCGAGGACGTGCAGCGCGCCAGCGACGCGTGGATGGCCGAGCAGTCCTGACCCGGGTCCGGCGGAGCAGCGGTCAGCGCCCGCGGACGAGCCTGTCGTGCCACTGGCTGGCCGACACGTCCGTGAGCGACGCGACCTGGTCGACGACGACGCGCAGCCGCGCGTCGTCGTCGGCCGCGGCGCGCCAGTCCGCGACGAACGGCGCCTCGAGCGCGTCCGGCCCGCGGTCGGTCAGGACGTCGACGAGGTCGGCGATCATCTCGCGCTGCGCGCCGTACACGGGCTCGGCCTCGCGCGGGGCCATGACGTACGCGACGGCGACGCCCTTGAGCGCGAGGATCTCGTCCGCCGTCTCGGGCGGCACGACCAGCCGCGCGACGTAGCGGGTGAGGGGGCCGTCGCCGAACACCTCGCGCGTCGCGTCCTGGGCCGCGCCGCTGAAGCGCCCGATGAGCTGGCTGGTCGCGTCCTTCAGCCGGGCGAGCGCACGACGCGAGCCGTCGAAGTCCGTCACCAGGTA
Source organism: Isoptericola sp. NPDC057559 (assembly GCF_042801555.1). Taxonomy (NCBI): domain Bacteria; kingdom Bacillati; phylum Actinomycetota; class Actinomycetes; order Micrococcales; family Promicromonosporaceae; genus Isoptericola; species Isoptericola sp. NPDC057559. Next base: position 164,776 of record NZ_JBHVFQ010000006.1, on the reverse strand, counting down.
TCCGGTGTCGCGCAGGCGGCACAGCGCCGCGTCGATCGCGTCCGGCTCGTGCCACGACCCGTACCAGGCCCGCACGTGGGCGGCGACCCGCGCCCGCTCGTCGGCGTCGTCGAGCATCCGCAGGTCGAGGCGGCCGCCCACGACGGCGTCCTCGACGTCGTGCACCGAGTAGCTGATGTCGTCGGCGAGGTCCATGACCTGCGCCTCCATGCACCGCACGCGCCCGCCGGGCGCCCCGCGGCGCAGCCACTCGAAGACAGGGCGGTCGTCGGGGTAGACGCCGAACTTGCCGGTCGCGCCGCCGTCGGGCCGTGCCGGGCCGGCGCCCAGGCCCCACGGGTACTTGACGCTGGCGTCCAGGCTGGCGCGCGTGAGGTTCAGGCCGCGGGGCGAGCCGTCCGCCGCGAAGACCTTGGGCTCGAGGCGCGTCAGCAGCCGCAGCGTCTGGGCGTTGCCCTCGAAGCCGCCGATCCCCTCCGCGATCTCCGCGAGCGCCCGCTCCCCGTTGTGGCCGAACGGCGGGTGACCCAGGTCGTGCGTCAGGCAGGCGGTGTCCACGAGGTCGGGGTCGCAGCCGAGGGCGCGCCCCATCTCCCGGCCCACCTGCGCCACCTCGAGGGAGTGGGTGAGCCGCGTGCGGACGAAGTCGTCGCTGCCCGGGCCCAGCACCTGCGTCTTCGCGCCGAGCCGGCGCAGCCCCGAGGAGTGCACCACCCGGGCGCGGTCGCGCTCGAAGGCCGTGCGGTGCTTGGACTTGGGCGGCTCGGGGTACCAGCGCTCCGTGTCGGCGTCGGTGTACGACCCGAGCCACTCCTCGCCCGTGTCCGGGCGCACCGACCGGCCCATCACCTCGGCGTCGAACGCGCCCTGCTCGAACGTCTGCACGAGACGAAGCCTAGCGAGCGCCGCCGACGCGCCTCGCGGCCTCGACGACCTCCCGCAGCCCGGCGTCGAAGCTCGCGTAGCGCGCGGCGCCGACCGCGTCGGCGAGCTCGCGCTCGACGTCGGCGACGATCGCGTCGGACCGCGCCATCTGCCGGCGCCCGCGCGGGGTCGGCACGACGAGCTTGGCGCGACGGTCGTCCGGGTCGGGGTGCCGTTCCACGTAGCCGAGCGCCTCGAGCTCGTCGACGAGCTTGCCGATGACCTGCTTGTGCTGGCCGGAGCGCTGCGCGAGCTCGGTGGCGCGGCTGCCGTCGGCCTCGATCCAGGCGAGCACCGCGCCGTGCTGCGGGCGCAGGTCGTCGAACCCCTCGGCGGCGAGCCGGCCGAACAGGGCGCCCTGGACGGCGAACAGGAGCCGCCCTGCCAGCACGCCGAGGTCCGGTCGCTCCGCCTTCGCCGCCGCGCGCGACGTGCGGGCCTCGTCCATGCGGTCTCCTCCTCGGGCTGGCGGCCGGGAATATAGTCACCTATGTTGACGATATAGGTAGGTGACCACATCGTACGTCCGACGAGCGGAGCGACCATGACCACCACCCGACCCGGCGCGGCGCCCGGCCGCCCCGTCACCGTGGAGCTCACCCGGTTCCGCGTCCCTGCGGAGCGCGCCGACGAACTCCTCGCCGCGCGGCCCGGGATGCTCGCCGCTTTCGCCGTCGGCCGCCGGGGATTCGTCGACGCCGAGCTGGTGCGCCTCGACGCCGAGACCTGGGTCGACGTCGTGCGCTGGGCGAGCCCCGAGGACCTGGCCGAGTCGCAGCGTCGCGGGGGCGACGACCCCGCCGTGGCCGCCTTCTTCGCCCCGATCGCGGAGCTGCTCGCCGCCGAGTCGGGCACCGCGGTCGCCGCACCGTCGGCCGGGGACGGCCGGTGAGCGCCGCTCCCCCGGCGCAGGGCGCGCAGGGCGTGCAGGGCACCGTGGCCCCGGGCTTCGCGCCGGTGCGCGCGGCCTTCGAGCGCGCGCTCGCGCGCCACCCCGAGCCCGTCGGGGCGCAGCTGGCGGTGCGCCACCACGGGCGCGTCGTCGTGGACCTCTGGGCGCCCGACACCACCGCGGACACGGTCACGGGCCTGTTCTCCGTCGCGAAGGGCGTGGCCCACCTCGTCGGGACGCTCGCCGTGCAGGACGGTGCCGTCGACCTGGCCCGCCCGGTCGCCCACTACTGGCCGGCGTTCGCGGCCGAGGGCAAGGGCGCCGTCACCGTCGGCACGCTCTGGTCGCACGGCGCCGGGCTCGTCGCCGTGCCGCAGGGGTTCGGCGTCGACGAGCTCGCCGACGACGCGGCGCTCGCCGAGCTCCTGGCCGGTCAGCGCCCCTGGTGGCGGCCCGGCGACGGGTACGGCTACCACGCGCTCGTGGTCGGGGCGCTCGTCGCGGAGGTCGTGCGGCGCGCGACCGGGGCGACCCTCGCGGAGCTGTACGCCGAGCGCGTGCGCGAGCCGTTCGGCGTGGACCTCCACCTCGGCCTGCCGGAGGCGGACCGCGCGCGCCTCGCGCCGGTCACCCGGGCCGCCGGAGCGCCGGGACCGCGGCGCGCGCCCGTGCCGCTCGCCGAGGCCACCCTCATGGAGCTCGCCTTCAACCAGCACACCGCCGAGCCCACCGACGTCGTCGGGCTGGCCTCCGACCCGCGGGTGCACGCCGGCGGTCCGTCGTCCTCGGGCGCCTTCGGCACGGCCCGAGGGGTCGCCGCGCTGTACGCGGCGGCGATCAGCGGGTCCGGCTCACGGCCCGCGCTGCTGGCGGCGTCGACGGCCGCCGGGCTCGCGACGCCGCGGCAGGCCGGTCGCGACGTCGTGACCGGCGAGCCGGACCACTTCGGCGCCGGCTTCGAGCGCATCGCCTCCCGGTTCGCCGCCGCGCCGGCCGGCGCGTTCGGCCACTCGGGCGCCGCGGGGGCGCTCGGGTTCGCCGACCCGGGCTCCGGGATCGCCTACGGGTACGCGCGGTCCCTGTTCGGCGCGGGCGGCGGGGCCGCGCCGGAGAACGGGCTGCTCGTCGCCGCCGTGACGCGCGCGGCCGCTCAGGCCGACGAGGACGCCGCCACGATGCCGCGGTAGACGCCGGTGCGCAGCTCACGCTCCCCCTCCGCGTACCGCGACGTCGGCGAGCACCGCCTCGAGCGTGTCGACCAGGCGGTTGCGCGCGCTCTGAGCGCTCAGGACGTGCGCAACCGCCTGCTCGGCTCTCAGGCGAGGCGCACGACGGCGACACCCGGCCCGTCGCCGGCGACCTCGAGGCCGTCGGCGGTCGCGCGGACGCCGAGGCCGCCGTAGAGCACCTCGGGCGCGGCACCGGCGGCGAGCAGGTGCCCCGGGAGCCGCACGCCCGGCCACGGCGCGCGCGCCAGCACGACGAGCACCCGCTCGCCCGGCGTCTCGCGCAGGTAGGCGACGGCGTCGTCGTGCACGGCCGCCCACCGCAGCCCGCCGTCGCGCAGGGCGCCCGACGACGAGCGCAGCGCCGACAGCCGCCGGTACACCTCCAGGGTCGCCGGGTCCCAGCGCGGGCCCCCGCCGGCGGACTGGTCCCACGCCATCGTGGTGCGGGCGTGCTCGCCGTTGGTGCCGGTGGCGCCCACCTCGTCGCCCGCGAACACGACGGGTGCGCCGGGGTAGGTGAACAGCAGGGTCGCGGCGACCTCCACCAGGTCCGGCGACCCGACGATCGAGCGCAGCCGCGGCGTGTCGTGCGAGCCGAGCATGTTCCACTGCGTGGCCGTCACCCGCCACGGCACCAGGGCCGCGACCTCGCGCATCGTCTCGACCATCGACGCGGCCGGGCGGCGCGGCACCGGGACGGGCAGGTCGAGGAACGGGACGTCCGAGCCGTCCGGCACGAGCCACGACCACGCGGGCCGCGTGAAGCCGGCGTAGTTCATGTTCGCGTGCCAGCCGTCGCCGGCCAGGTCCCCCGACGCGTCGTGGAAGTGCTCGGCGACCAGCGCGCCGTCGGGCCGCTCGGCCAGGATGCGCGCGCGCAGGGCCCGCGCGACGGCGTGGGCGCGGTCCGCGCTCCCCCGGCGGCCGGTCATGTTCGCGACGTCCACGCGCCAGCCGTCGAGGGCGAACGGCTCGCGCAGGTAGCGGGCCACCACGGCGTCCTCGCCCGTGACCATCCGGCGCCACGTCTCCTCGGCGGCCCAGTCCAGCTTGGGCAGCGACCCGTGCCCCAGCCAGCCCACGTACCCGTCGGCGCCCGGGCCGTCGCCGGGGGGCACGACGTCGGGCCCGCCGTCCTCCCAGAGGTACAGGTCGCGCTCGGGGGCCGCGGCGTCGGCCCGGGCGGCGAGGAACCACTCGTGGCCGGCGCCCGTGTGGTTGGTCGTCACGTCGCCCATGAGACGCATCCCGCGGGCGTGCACGGCCCGGGCGAGGCGCGCGTAGGCCGCGTCCCCGCCGAGCAGCGGGTCGACGTGGTCGAAGGTCGACGCGTCGTAGCGGTGGTTCGACCGTCCGGGGAAGACGGGCGTGAGGTACAGGGTGCGCACGCCGAGCGCCTCGAGGTGGTCCAGGTGGTCGACCACGCCGTCGAGGTCGCCGCCGAACAGCTGGGTCCCGGCGAGCGGGCCGGAGCCGGCGGGCTCGTCGTCCCACCCGGCGGGCGCGGCCCAGGCGGGCGCGTCACGACCGGCCGCGGCCGCCGAGCGGGCGAACCGGTCGGGGAACACCTGGTACGCCAGGCCGTCGCGCAGCCAGCCCGGCGCGGGTGCGTGCGTGGTGAGGCGGAAGCTCGCGGCGTCCGGCACCTCGCGGTCGTGCACGCCGCGGCCGTCCAGCCAGCGGTAGCCGCCGGGCACGTCGAGGAAGAACCGGTACGACGTCACCGGGTGGTGCACGACGAGGTCGGCCGCGTACCAGTCCTCGTGCTCGTCGCCCCCGTCGCGGCGGGCGGGCAGCAGCCGGGGCTCGCCGTCGCGCACCGTCCGCAGGCGCACGTCGCGCACCCCCGCGCCCTTCGGCACGCGCACGCGCACCGTGACCTCGTCGCCCAGGGCGGGCGTGCCGTCGGGCGCGAAGAGCGCCGACCCGTCGTGGTGCGGCTCGTCGAGCAGCGTGCGGGTCGGCGTCGCGACCCCCGTGAAGGCCTGCGTGGTCATGTCGTCCTCTCGTCGGTCCGGCGGGCGTGCCGCCCGGCCGACGTGAGGACGGCTCAGTGGCGGCGGCGCCCGATCGCCCACCCCGCGGCGAGCGCGATCGCGATCCCGACGATCTGCCCGCCGAGGATCACCTTGTTGAGGTCCAGCACCGGCTGGTAGCGCGTGCCCTCGGCCGAGACCACGAAGACGCCCAGCGGCTTGACGCGCAGCCCGTAGCCGCCGCCACCGCCGCCACCCTCGCCGTGCCCCTCGCCCCGGGCCTCGCCGCGGGCCTCGCCCTTGAGCTCTCCCTGGGCGTCACCCTGCGCCTCGCCGGACGCGTCGCCGTGCGCCGAACCACCCTGGCCGCCGGGCGCACCCGGCGCGCCGGCCGCGTCGTCCGCGACCTCGGCCTCGCCGGCGTCGGCCGCGGTGTCGGAGGAGCCCGAGCCGAAGCTGAACGACCGGCGCCAGCCCGGCGAGCTGCCCTCCCCCGAGCTCTTGCCGGTGCCGCGGCCCGAGCCGCTGCCGGTCCCGTTGCCGGAGCCGGTGCCGGTGCCGAGCGCGGACCCGGCGCCGCCACCGCCCCCCGAGCCGGTCCCGATCCCGCCCCACACCTTGGCGACGGGGATGATCAGCTGGCCCTGGTGCTCGTAGGGCTCGCCGTACGCACGGCGCACGGAGAACGAGTCGTCGGCGGCGTCGGTGAGACGCGCGAGGTCCGGGGAGTAGGAGCGCGAGTCGTCGGTCATGACGCCCAGGCTAGGACCGCGCTGTGACGGCCGCCACAAGGATCGCGGGTGGATCCCGACGAACTTCGTGGCGGCCGCCGGTCAGCCCTTGACGGAGCCCGCCGTGAGGCCGCCCACGATGTACTTCTGCAGGAAGAGGAACAGCGCGAGCACGGGGATCGCCGACAGCACGGCGCCCGCGGCGAAGAGGCCCCAGTTGGCCTCGAGCAGCGACGACACCCAGCCGTAGAGACCCACAGCCAGCGTCCAGTTGGACTCCGACTGGAGCACCACGCGGGCGATGATGAACTCGCCGAATGTGCTGATGAAGCTCAGCAGCGCCACGACGGCGAGGATCGGCGTCACCAGCCGCAGGATGATCGTCCAGTACACCTGGGCGTGCGTGGCGCCGTCGATCTTCGCCGCCTCGTCGAGCTCGCGCGGCACGGTGTTGAAGAACCCGTACATGAGGAACGTGTTCACGCCCAGCGCCCCGCCCAGGTACACGCAGATCAGCGCGAGCTTCGAGTTGAGGCCCAGCACCGGCACGACCTGCCCCAGCGAGATGAGCAGCAGGAAGATCGCGACGAACGCCAGCATCTGCGGGAACATCTGGATGATCAGCAGCGACGTGAGCCCCACGCGCCGCCCGGCGAACCGGAAGCGCGAGAACGCGTACGCGGCCGCCGCGCCCATGAGCACGGTCCCCACCGACGTCGCGACGCCGATGACGAGCGTGTTGCCCATCCACGTCCAGAACTTCGTGCTCCCCAGGGCGGCGTAGTTCACGCCGCTCACCTGGGCGAACAGCTCGTTCGAACCGGTGAGGGTGCCGTTCGGCGACAGCGACGCCGAGACGACGTACACGATCGGGAAGACGGCGTAGAGCACCGCCACGACCCCGACGACGTGCCGCCATCCCAGCTCCCGGGCCCAGCGGCCCGGCGACATGCGGTGCCGCAGCTCCTGCGGGGCCCGCGGCGCGGTCTGCGCGGCGTGCGCGGTCTGCTCCGTCATGAGCTCAGCTCCTCAAGCTTGCGGGTCTGCCGGAAGGCGATCGCGGAGATCACGCCCACCACCACGAAGATCACGATGGACAGCGCGCTGGCCAGGCCGTAGTCGCGCGGCGCGGAGCCGTCCAGCCCGGACACGTTGTAGACCATCGAGATGAGGATGTCCGTGTGCCCCAGCGGCACCGACGCGTCGTCGAACCGTGGCCCGCCGCCCGTCAGCATCTTGATCAGCGTGAAGTTGTTGAAGTTGAAGGCGAAGCTCGAGATGAGCAGCGGCGCCGTGGCCACCAGCAGCAGCGGCATCGTGATGGAGCGCCACATGCGCCAGCGGCCGGCCCCGTCGATGCGGGCCGCCTCGTACACGTCGCCCGGCAGGGACTGCAGCGCACCCGTGCAGATGAGGAACATGTAGGGGAAGCCGAGCCAGAGGTTGACGCCCAGCACGGACAGCTTGGCGAGCCAGGGGTCGGTCAGCCACGGGATCGCCGCGCCGCCCAGCAGCACCTGGTTGATCACGCCGAAGCTCTTGTTGAGCATGCCGGACCACAGCAGGGCCGCGAGGAACCCCGGCATCGCGTACGGGAGGATCATCAGCGTGCGGTAGACCTTGCGGCCCCGCAGGCGGGGGTCGTTGAACACCATCGCGAGGAACATGCCCAGCGCGAAGGTCGTCACGACCGACAGCAGCGCGAACGCGAACGTCCACGCGAGGATCTTGACGAACGGTCCCGCGTACCGGGAGTCGCCGAACGCCGTCGCGAAGTTCTCGAAGCCCACCGTGACGCGCCAGCCCACCGGGAGGGTGGTGCCGTCCGCCGCCTCGAACTGGCCCTCGTCGTTCGGCGTGTACACCACGCCGGTCGACGTGTCCGTCATCGTGTCGGCGGCCTCGTCGTACTCGAGCACCGACTGGAAGACGTAGCCCGTGCGGGCGTCCTGGGTGCGCACCGAGCCGTCGGCCGGGTCGTCCGAGACGGGCACCCGCAGCGTCGTGACCTCCTGCTGGCGCTGCAGCACCGTCGCGCGGTCGAGCACCGTCCAGCCGGGCACCTGCGTGACCGTGGTGCCGTCGACGGTCGCGTCGGGCGCGTCGGTCAGCGGCTCCTCGGCCGTGCCGACCTCCACCGCGCCGTCGTCCAGCACGGCGAACCCGAGGTCGCCGTCGCCCGACTCCACCACCGTCAGCGGCAGCGCCGGCGAGCCCTCGACGCGGCGCTCGTTCTGCACCAGGAGGGCGTCGACCGCCTGCTCCTTGGTGGAGTTGTGGCCGTCGCCGTAGTTCGTGAAGGCGACGTACCCCGTGTACCCCACGACGTACACCTGGTACACGAGCAGGAACGCGAGCCCGGGCAGGATGTACTTCAGCGGCAGCGCACGCTTCGTGAAGTACACCCAGTTGGCCGCGGCGAGCAGCGCCACCATCGCGGCGAGGATCCCCCACGACCCGGCGCGCCACGCGGCCAGCACGGCGAGGACGCCGAGGGCGTCCACGAGGGCGATGAGCACGATCTTGACGGCGAAGCCGGCTCCGGAGAAGCTCCCGGAGCCGGCCTCGGCGCCCCTGTAGCGGGAACGCGACATCAGTCGAGCGCGCCCTGGATGTCGGAGACCATCTTGTTCCAGGCCTTCACCGGGTCGGAGGCCTTGCCCGAGATGATGCTCGCCTCGGTGACGCCCCAGAAGGACCAGACCGAGCCCATCTCGGGGATGGAGGGCATCGGCACGGCGGTGGCGCCGACCTCGCGGAAGCCCGCGACCAGCGGGTCGGAGGACGCGGCGTCCGCGGCCTCGACGAGCGCCGGCGGGCGGCCGCCGGCCTCGAACAGCGCGGTCTGCGCCTCCGGGGTCGACATGTAGTTGACGAGGAAGTCGTTGGCGACGAGCGCGTTCTTGCTCTGCGCGCTGACGTAGAAGCCCTGCACGCCCACGAACGGCTGCGCCGCCTGGTCGCCGGGGGCCGGGATCGGGTCGACCGAGAGCTTCAGGTCCTTGAACTGGTCGAGCATCCACGGGCCGCCGACGATGAACGGCGACTTGCCCTTGGCGAACGCCTCGACGGCGATGTCGTACGAGATGTCCGTGCTGAGGTTGCCCGCCTTGCCCTGCTCCGAGAGCCAGGTGGCGAACGCCTCGCCGTTCTTGCCGCCGAGCGCGAGCTCGGGACGGTACGAGCCGTCGTCGTTCTGCTCGAAGACGGGGGCGCCGAACGACGTCTGGAACGGGTAGTACGTGTACGGGTCGCCCTTGTCGCCGTCCGACTGGATGAGGAACGGGAACTTGGTGCCGGCCTTCTTCCCTGCGGCGATCATGTCGTCGTAGGACTTCGGGGCCTCGGGGGCGAGCTCCGTGTTGCGGATGAGCGCGATGTTCTCGATGGCGTACGGGAGGCCGTAGACCTGGCCGTCCTGCGTGAACGCCTGCACCGACACCGGGATGAAGTCGTCGGCCTTGTCGCCGAGCTCGATGGGCTGGACCACGCCGTTCGCGGTGAACTCGCCCAGCCAGTCGTGCGCGCCGACGGTGATGTCGGGGCCCTCGCCCGTCGGGACCTGGGCGAGGAAGTCCGCCCGGATGTCCTCGAAGTTCTTCTGGACGATCTCGACGTCGACGCCGGACTCCTCTTCGTACGCCTCGGCGGCGGCCTTGACGGCGGCCTCGCGGGTCTCGTCGACCCACACGGTGAGGGTGCCCGAGGCGGACGGCTTGGCGCTCGCGTCGGCGTCGGCGGAGGACTCCGCGGCCGGCTCGCCGCTGCCACAGGCCGCGAGGGCCAGCGTGGTGGCCAGGGCCGAGGCGAGAAGGATGCTCCTTCGCATCGTGGTTACTCCCAGCTGTCTTCGGTGGACGGTCCGCGCAGCCTCGCCGCCGGACCCTGAATGCCCACAACGTACGGACCGTTGCAGCGCGATGCAAGATCTTGCGATAACTTTTCAGCAACGCGTGGCAACGACGTCGCAGCGTCCCCACCACCCGGCGATCGGACCGCCGGTATCCCACCCCAGGACGAGGAGGTCCCGTGTCCCCTACGATTCCTCGGGTGCGCACCCGATTGAGCGACCTGGCGGAGCAGGCAGGAGTGTCGACGGCCACCGTCTCGCGCGTGCTGAACGGCAAGCCGGGTGTGGCCAGCTCCACCCGTCAGGCCGTCCTCGCCGCCCTGGACGTCCTCGGCTACGAACGACCCTCCGCGCTGCGGGGTCGCTCCGCCGGCCTCGTGGGCCTCATCGTCCCCGAGCTCACGAACCCCGTGTTCCCCGCCTTCGCCCAGGCCATCGAGTCGATCCTGGCGCAGCGCGGGTACACCCCGCTGCTGTGCACCCAGGCACCCGGCGGCACCACCGAGGACGAGTACGTCAGCACCCTCGTGGACCACTCCGTCGACGGCATCGTCTTCGTCTCCGGGCTGCACGCCGACACCCGCGCCGACCACACCCGGTACTCGATGCTGCGCAGCCAGGGCGTGCCGATCGTGCTGGTCAACGGCTACGCGCCGGGCATCGACGCCCCCTTCGTCTCCCCCGACGACGCCGCCAGCGTGGACGTCGCCGTGCAGCACCTGGTGACGCTCGGCCACCGCAGCGTGGGCCTCGCGATCGGCCCCGAGCGGTACGTGCCGTCGCGCCGCAAGCTCGCCGCGTTCCTCGCCGCCCTCGTGCGGCACGGCCTCGCGGCCGACGAGGCCGCCGCCCGCGACCACGTGCGCTCCAGCCTGTACACGCTCGAGGGCGGGCAGGCCGCGGCCGCCGAGCTCCTCGACGCCGGCCACACCGCCATCGTCTGCGCGTCCGACCTCATGGCCCTGGGCGCCGTGCGCGCCGCGCGGTCGCGCGGGTTGTCCGTGCCCGACGACGTGTCGGTCGTCGGGTACGACGACGCGCCCCTCATCGCGTTCACCGAGCCGCCCCTGACCACCGTGCGCCAGCCGGTCGAGGCCATGGCGCGGGCCACCGTGAGCGCGCTGCTCACCGAGATCCAGGGCGAGCGGGCGCCGCGCACGGAGCTCCTCTTCGCGCCCGAGCTGGTCGTCCGCGGCTCCACCGGGGCGGCTCCGCGCGCCTGACCGACCCCCTCGGGGCGGGCAGTTGCTGCAAACCTTGCTGCAACGCTTACACTCGACGGTCGTGCACGGTCCCGCCGTGCCCCGACCGTGCCCGCCCGTGCCTCGTCCGCTGTGCACGGCCCCCCGACCAGGTGAGGAAGCCAGCGATGACCTCCACCCAGACCACCCCCGCCGCGACCGCGGCGGGCACCGCCGACGACCTGCTGCGCACCGGCGTCGTCGTGCACGCCGGGAGCGACACCGCCCGGCAGTGGTGGCGCGACGCCGTGATCTACCAGGTCTACCCGCGCTCGTTCGCGGACGGCGACGGCGACGGGATCGGCGACATCCCCGGCGTCACGGCGCGCCTCGACCACCTCGAGACCCTCGGCGTCGACGCCGTCTGGCTGTCGCCCTTCTACCGGTCGCCGCAGAACGACGCGGGCTACGACGTCGCCGACTACCGCGACGTCGACCCCCTGTTCGGCACGCTCGCCGACTTCGACGACCTGCTCGCCGGCGCCCACGCCCGCGGCATCCGCGTGGTCGTCGACCTGGTGCCCAACCACACCTCCGACCAGCACGCCTGGTTCCAGGCCGCGCTCGCCGCCGCGCCCGGCTCCCCCGAGCGCGCCCGGTACCTCTTCCGCGACGGCCGCGGCCCCGAGGGCGCCGAGGCGCCGAACAACTGGCAGTCGATCTTCGGCGGTCCCGCCTGGACGCGCCTCGCCCCGCGCGAGGACGACGGCCCGCTGGGCCCGCAGTGGTACCTGCACCTGTTCGACTCCACGCAGCCCGACCTCGACTGGCAGCGGCCCGAGGTGCGCACCGAGTTCGAGGCCGTGCTGCGCTTCTGGCTCGACCGCGGCGTCGACGGCTTCCGCGTCGACGTGGCGCACGGCCTCATCAAGGCCGACGGCCTGCCCGACTGGCACGGCCACGTCGAGATGGTGGCCGGCTCCGCCGACGACACCGCCGTCGAGCCCGGCGCGCCCGAGGACGGCTCCACCGGCGCCGGCAACCACGGCCCCATGTTCGACCAGGACGGCGTGCACGACGTCTACCGCGCCTGGCACCGCGTGCTCGCCGAGTACGACGGCGACCGCTGCCTCGTCGCCGAGGCGTGGGTGGAGCCGCTGAGCCGTCTCGCCCGCTACGTGCGCCCGGACGAGATGCACCAGGCGTTCAACTTCTCGTTCCTCACCACCGGCTGGGACGCCGCCGCCCTGCGCACCGTCATCGCGGCGTCGTACCAGGCGAACGACGAGGTCGGCGCGCCCACCACCTGGGTGCTGTCCAACCACGACGTCGTGCGGCACCCCTCGCGGCTCGGCTCGGCCGACCCGTCGAAGAAGGTCAACGGCGTCTTCGCCACCGACCCGCAGCCCGACGAGGAGCTCGGCCTGCGCCGCGCCCGCGCCGCCAGCCTGCTCATGCTCGGCCTGCCCGGCTCCGCGTACCTGTACCAGGGCGAGGAGCTCGGGCTGCCGGAGCACACCGCGCTGCCCGCCGAGGTGCGCCAGGACCCGGCGTTCTTCCGCACCGGCGGCACCGAGGCCGGCCGCGACGGCTGCCGCGTGCCCCTGCCCTGGTCCGCCGACGCCCCCGGCTTCGGCTTCGGCCCCGCCGGCGACCCGTGGCTGCCGCAGCCCGCGTCCTTCGCGCGCTACGCCGCGGACGTCCAGTACGGCGTCGAGGACTCGACCTTCGAGACCTACCGTGCCGCGCTCGCGCTGCGGAAGGCCGAGGGCCTCGGCCTCGGCGGGCTCGCCTGGCTCGCGGGCTGGGAGACGTCCGCGGACGTCATCGCGCTGCGCAACCAGGACGTCGTCGTGGTGGCGAACCTGGGCACCGAGCCGGTGCTGCTGCCCCGCGGCGCCCGGGTGCTGCTCGCGTCCGGCCCGGTCGTCACCGACCGCTCCGCCGACCCGCAGACGCGCGTCCCCGCCGACACCACGGTCTGGCTGCGCGCCTGACCGCGAGCGGGCCGGGACCCGCGAGACGGAGGGGCCCCCTCGCCGAGCCGGCGAGGGGGCCCTCCGTGTCGCGGCGGGTCAGCCGCCGCTGACGCTCAGCTCGGCCTCGCGCAGCTTGGCCTCGAACTCCGCGTCGAGGTCGCGCGAGTCCAGCCAGCCGTACGGCAGGTGCGGCTGCTTCGGGGAGCCGGCGCGGCCGCGCGGTCCCTCCGCGTCCTCGCCCGGGTAGGGCAGGTCGAGGTCGAGGGCGTCGAGGCGCTCGCGCAGCTCGGCCGTCGTGGAGACCATGGCGAGCTCGTGGCGGGCGTCGCCGCCGACGGCGTAGCCCTTGAGGTACCAGGCCATGTGCTTGCGCAGGTCGCGCATGCCCTTGCCCTCGTCGCCGTCGAAGTACTCGATCATCAGCTCGCCGTGGCGGTAGATCGCGTCGGCCACCTCGCGCAGTCCGGGGCGCACGCGCGTGGTGACGCCGTGGAACGCGGCCGCGAGGTCCGCGAACAGCCACGGCCGGCCCTGGCAGCCGCGCCCGACGACGACGCCGTCGGCGCCGGTCTCGCGCACCATGCGCAGCGCGTCCTCGGCCGACCAGATGTCGCCGTTGCCGAGCACCGGGACGGTGCGGACGGCCTCCTTGAGCCGCGCGATCGCGGTCCAGTCGGCCTGGCCGGAGTAGTACTCGGCGGCCGTGCGGGCGTGCAGCGCGACGGCTGCCACCCCCAGCGACTCCGCGACGCGGCCGGCCTCGAGGTAGGTGAGGTGGTCGTCGTCGATGCCCTTGCGCATCTTCACGGTGACGGGCACGCCGTGCGGCTCGGCGGCGCGGACCGCGGCCTGCACGATGTCGGTGAAAAGCTGCCGCTTCCACGGCAGGGCGGAGCCACCGCCCTTGCGCGTCACCTTGGGCACCGGACAGCCGAAGTTGAGGTCGACGTGGTCGGCGCGGTCCTCGGACGCGATGATCTTCACCGCGGCCCCGACGGTGGCCGGGTCCACGCCGTAGACCTGCGCCGAGCGCGGGGTCTCCTCCTCGCCGAACGTGACGATGCGCAGCGACTCGACGTTCCGCTCCACGAGGGCGCGGCTGGTCACCATCTCCGCGACGTACAGCCCGGGGTCGAAGCCCTGCGACGCCCCCGCCTCGCGGCACAGGGTGCGGAAGGCGCGGTTGGTGACGCCGGCCATCGGGGCCAGCACCACCGGGGTGTCCACGGTGATCGGCCCGATCTGCAGCGGCGGCAGGACGCGCGCGGCGGCGGCGGGGACGCCGGGTCCGGGCGCCGGCGTGCTGACGGGATCGAGGGTGGAGGTCACCTCCCCATTGTCGCAAACCCCGCCGGCCGCCCTGACCTCCCAGGACGTGATCTGTCGCGCGACGGCGCCCGGTGCCCTGACGAACCGCGGGCCGGAGGCCTACAGCCAGCCGTTGTCCTGGGCGATGCGCACGGCCTCGGCCCGCGTGCGGGCGCCGGTCTTGCCGATCGCCGCGGAGAGGTAGTTGCGCACCGTGCCCTCGGACAGGAAGGCGTCCGCGGCCACCTGCGCGACGGTGCCCCCGTCGGCGGCGAGCGCCAGTACGTGCCGCTCGCGCTCGGTGAGCGGGCTCGCGCCCACGGCCAGCGACGCCACGGCGAGCTCCGGGTCGACGGCGCGCAGCCCGGCGTGCACGCGCCGCACCGCGTCGGCGAGCTGCTCGGCGGGGGTGTCCTTGACGACGAACCCGCTCGCGCCGGCGTCCAGGGCGCGGCGCAGGTAGCCCGGGCGCCCGAAGGTCGTCACGACCAGCGCCCGGCAGGACGGCAGCTCGCGGCGCAGCGCCGCGGCCGCCGCGATGCCGTCCAGCCCGGGCATCTCGACGTCGAGGAGGGCGACGTCGGCGGCGTGCTCGCGGGCCGCGTCGAGCACCTCGTCGCCGCGGCCCACCTGCGCGACCACCTCGAGGTCGGGCTCGAGGTCGAGGAGGGCGGCGAGCGCGCCGCGCACGAGGGCCTGGTCGTCGGCGAGGAGCAGTCGGATCACGGGTCGATCCTGGCACCCGCGGGCGCGACGTCGTCGCGCGCGGTCACGGCGAGACGGAAGCCGCCGAGCGGGCTGGGGCCCGTCTCCAGCACGGCGCCGGCCTGCCCGGCGCGCGCGGCGAGGCCGGCGAGCCCGTGCCCGCCGCCCTCCTCCCGGGCCGCGGGCACGCCGCGGCCGTCGTCCTCGACGGCGAGCGTGCCGGCGGTGAGGGTCACGACGACGCGGGTCGCGCCCGAGTGCCGCAGCACGTTGGTGGTGCCCTCGCGCAGCACCCAGGCGAAGAGCTCGCGCCGCTCGGCGGGGACGGCGTCGACGGTGCCGGGGAGCTCGGCGGCGACCCCCGCGGCGTCGAGGGCCGTGCGGGCGGCGGCGAGCTCGCCGGCGAGGGTGACGCGCCGGGCGCCAGCGACGGTGCCGCGCACGTCGGCGAGCGCCCCGCGGGCGAGGTCCTGGATGTCCGCGACCTCGGCGGCGGCCCGCGCCGTCGGAGAGGAGGCCGCGCCGACGACGGGCGCGGCGCCGGCCGCGGCGAGGAGCTTGGCCGCCAGCTCGGCCTTGACGGAGATGACGGTGAGCGAGTGGCCGAGCACGTCGTGCATGTCGCGGGCGATGCGCTCGCGCTCGCGGGCGACGGCGAGGTCGGCGAGCTCCTGCTGCGCGGCGATCAGCCGCCGGTTGCGGTCGATGACCTGCGTGAACCCGTAGACGGCGGCGCTGGCCAGGACGACGGCGAGCGCGTTGCCGTCCTCGGGCGCCCAGCCGGGCAGCACGCGAGGCAGGACGAGCATGACGACGATGCTCGCCGCGACGATCCACAGGGCCGGACGGCCTCCGAGGGAGTAGATCGCCGTGACGCACACGAAGACGAGGCCCACCAGGCCGTGCTCGTGCGCGGCGAGGCACGACAGCCCGACGCAGGCGATCTGGACCACGATCAGCACGGTGGCGGCACGGCGCGGCACCCGGCCGCGGCGCTGCAGGGTGAGCACGGTCCCGGCGAAGATCCCGGCCACACCGAGCACGCCGAGGACGCCGACGACCCGCAGCGCGAGGTTCTCGGCGTCGAGCGACGCCGTGAGCGGTTCCGCGAGGAAGACGACCCAGACGACCGAGACGAGCAGCCCGATGCGCCGCCGTGCCCAGGGCGGCGCGCCCGGGGCCACGGGGCCGACGGGGTCGGACGCGAGGCCGCCCGCGGGCTCGGCGGGCGACGCGGCGGGGGACGTCGAGGTCACGTCCCCCACCGTGCCACGGCCGCGCACGCGGGCGCCGGAGCCGGTGCTCACACCCGCGCCGTGTCCTTGCGGAACCGCCAGGCGGCGCCGACGAAGAAGATCGCGGCCCAGGCCACGACGTTGAGGACGGCGGCGACGCCCAGGTCGCCGCCGAGCGGGGCGTGCACCAGCTCGGCGAGGCCGTACGTCGGGAAGAACCGGGCGACGTCCGCCCACCAGCCGTCGCCCAGCGGCACGAACAGGCCGCCGCCGAAGGACAGGAGCGCGAGCACCGGGCCGAGGATCTGCATGACGTTCTCCGCCGGCAGCAGGTAGCCCATGAACAGGCCGAACGCCGCGAAGACGAGCGAGCCCACCCAGGCGAGCAGGGCGCACAGGATCCAGGCGCCCACGGGCATCTGCGCCCCGGCGACCCCGGCCACCACGAGGGTGATGAGGACGGACCCGGCCCCGAGGGCCATCGCGGCGGCGAGCTTGACCGCCACGTAGACCGCGGGCCGCAGCGGCGTCAGGCGCAGCTGCCGGGTCCAGCCCTGGGCGCGCTCGACGGAGACGCTCGCGCCGCCGCCGGTGGCGGTGACCATCGCCCCGTACAGCGCCATCGAGACGGCGATCCAGGCGGTGACGTTGCCGTTCCCGGCGCTCTGGTCCTGGTAGTCGCCCTGCAGCCCGAAGATGAGGAAGAAGACGGGCGGCATCACGACGGAGAAGACGAGGTTGCGCCGGTTGCGCAGCGCGCGGCGCAGCTCGACGGCGAGGTAGGTGCGCACCGCGGTCGTGGTGCGGATGCGCGGCCGCGCGGCGGGGGTGCCGGCGAGGGCCGGCGTCGTGCCGGCGGTCGAGGTCGTGGCGCTCATCGGGTGGCTCCGTCCGTGCTGGGTGCTGCGGTGGCGGTGAGGGCGACGAACGCGTCCTCGAGGTTCTCGGAGGCGACCTCGAGGTCGCGCGCCGCGGTCTGGGTGAGCAGGAACCGGGCGACGACGTCGGAGTCGGGCGTGCGCACGACGAGCCGGGCGCCGCGGTGGTCGATGGCGTCCACGGCGGGCATCTCCCGCAGCCGCGCGGCGACGGCGGCGCGGTCGCCGTCGTCGTCGATCCGCGCGCTGACGGTGCGGCCGGACGCGAGGCTCTTCACCTCGGCGGTGGACCCGTCGGCGACGACCCGGCCCTGGCTGACCAGCACCACGCGGTCGGCGTACGTGTCGGCCTCCTCCAGGTAGTGGGTGGCGAACACGACGGTGCGGCCGGCGGCGGCGTCGGCACGGATGGCCGACCAGAACTCCCGGCGGCCCTCCACGTCCATGCCGGTGGTGGGCTCGTCCAGGAGGAGCAGGTCGGGCTCGCTGACCAGCGCCATCGCGAAGCGGAGGCGCTGCTGCTGGCCGCCGGAGCACTTGCCCACCATGCGGTCGGCGAGGTCGGCGATGCCGGCGCGCTCCAGGTACGGCACCGGCGAGCCGGTCTGGCCGAACAGCGCTGCGGTGAGGGCGACCGTCTCCCCCACGGTGATGTCGCGCAGCAGGCCTCCGGTCTGCATGACGGCGGCCACACGGCCGGCGGCGATCGCGGCGGCCGGGTCGGCGCCGAACACCTGCACAGTGCCGGAGCTGGGGGCGCTCAGGCCGAGCACCATGTCGATGGTGCTGGTCTTGCCGGCGCCGTTGGGGCCGAGGAAGGCCACCACCTCGCCGGGGGCGATCTCCAGGTCGATGCCGTCGACCGCGCGGACCGGGCCGGCGGACGACGGGAACTCCTTGCGCAGCCCGCGCAGGCTCAGCGCGGGGACGGGGCGGGTCGTCGAGGTCATGTCTCGATCCTCGCCGCGGGACGCTCTGACCTGCAGGGTCGCCTGTCACGACGTGGCCATGACATCTGTCACGGCGCTGGTGAGCACCCCACTACTCGTGCGAGAGTAGTCGGGTGTCAACGATCCGTCTCTTCGTCCTCGACTCCCTGGCGCGCCGCGGCGCGATGCACGGCCACCAGATGCGGGCGCTCGCCGACGAGGAGCACGTCGACCAGTGGACCGACATCACCGTCGGCTCCCTCTACGGGGCGCTCAAGCGTCTCGAGGCGGACGGCCTCATCGAGGCGGTCCGCACGGAGCGCGAGGGCAACTACCCCGAGCGCCGCGTGCTCGGCATCACGGCCGCGGGCCGTGCCGCACTGTCCCGGCTGCACGCCGCCACCCTGAGCGAGGTCGGGCTGCGCCCCGACCCCGTCGACCTGGCCGTCGCCCGCCCCCAGCCCGACACCCTGGACGACCTCCCCGACGTCGTGGCCGCGCGCCTCGCCGCCCTGCGGGACGCCCTCGACCACCACGACCAGCACCGGGCGCAGATCGACCGCTACCTCACCGTCGCCGAGCGCCTGTCCGTCTCCCACACCACCGACCGGCTCCGGGCCGAGATCACGTTCCACGAGCGCCTCCTGGCGTCCGTCCCCGAGATCGTCGCCGACGAGCGCTCCCCGAAGGACCCCTCATGACCGACACCACCCCGCCCGCGCGGGCCGCCGCACCGACCGTCGACCGCCGCACCTGGGTCTCCCTGGCGGTGATCCTGCTCGGCGTCGCGATGGCCCTGCTCGACACCACCATCGTCAACGTCGCCCTGCCCACGATCCGCACCAGCCTCGACGCCTCCGAGGCCACCCTGTCGTGGATCATCTCGGGCTACGCCCTGGCCTTCGGCCTCGCCCTCATCCCCGCCGGCCGCGTCGGCGACCGGTTCGGCCACACGTGGGTGTTCGTCGTGGGCCTCGCCGGCTTCACGCTGGCCAGCCTGTGGTGCGGGCTCGCCGACGGCCCGACGTCGCTGGTCGTGGCCCGCGTCGTGCAGGGCCTGTTCGGCGGCATCTTCTTCCCCGCCGTCACCGCGCTGATCCAGCTCATGTTCCCCGGCCCCCTGCGCGGCCGGGCGTTCGCCGTCATGGGCGCCACCATCGGCTTCTCCACCGCGCTCGGCCCGATCGTCGGCGGGCTCCTCATCGAGTGGTTCGGCACCGGCGACGGCTGGCGCTCGATCTTCTTCGTCAACCTCCCGTTCGGCGTGATCGCCGTCGTGGCCGCGCTCGCCCTGCTGCCGCGCATCGTGGCGGGCGGGGAAGCCCGGGGCGTCGACGGGGTCGGCCTCGTGCTGCTCGCCGGGTCGCTGGTCGCGATCCTCGTGCCGCTCATCCAGGGCCAGGACGCGGGCTGGCCGGTCTGGACCTGGGTGAGCCTGGTCGGCGGCGTCCTGCTCCTCGCGGCGTTCGGCGCGTGGGAGGTCGCCGTGGACCGGCGCGGCCGCAACCCCCTGGTCCCGCCGAAGCTGTTCGCGCACGGCCACTTCACGGGCGGCGTCATCCTCGCGCTGGTCTACTTCGCGGCCTTCACCAGCATCTTCTTCACCATCTCGATCCTCTGGCAGGCCGGCCTGGGGCACACCGCGCTGGAGTCGGGCCTCGTCTCGATCCCGTTCGCGATCGGCTCGATCATCGGGGCGTCGCAGAGCGACCGGCTGGCCGCCCGCCTCGGGCGCACGGTGCTCGTCGCGGGGACCGCGATGGTCGCGGTCGGCCTCGTCGCCCTGTGGATCCTGCTGGCCACGGTGCCCGCCACCGACCTCAACCACTGGATGCTGCTGCCCCCGCTGCTGGTGGCGGGCCTCGGGTCCGGCATGTTCATCGCGCCGAACGCGCAGTTCATCGTCGCCACGGTGGAGCCGTCGAGCGCGGGGGCCGCCTCCGGCGTCGTCGGCACCGCGCAGCGCGTCGGGTCCGCGGCCGGCATCGCCGTCGTCGGCTCCGTGCTCTTCGGCGCCCTGACGTTCCCCGCCGGGGCGCCCACGCCCGACGTCGTGGCGGAGGTCTTCACGCACGCCGCGTCGCTCGCGATGGCGGTCAGCGCCGCCCTCGCCGTGGTGGCCTTCGCCCTCGTGTTCGCCCTGCCGCGGCAGGTCTCACGCGGGCACTGACCACCACGGCGGGGCCGCCCGTCAGCCGAAGTTCACGCCCTGCGCGAGCGGGAGCTCGGTCGAGTAGTTCACGGTGTTGGTGACGCGTCGCATGTACTGCTTCCACGAGTCGGAGCCGGACTCGCGGCCGCCGCCCGTGGACTTCTCGCCGCCGAACGCCCCGCCGATCTCGGCGCCGGAGGTGCCGATGTTGACGTTGACGATGCCGCAGTCGGAGCCGACCTCGGACAGGAAGGTCTCCGCCTCGCGGACGTCGAGCGTGAAGATCGCGCTGCTGAGCCCCTGCGGGACGTCGTTGTGCAGGGCGATGGCCTCCTCCAGCGTGTCGTAGGTCAGCACGTACAGCAGCGGGGCGAACGTCTCCCGGCGCACGACGTCCGTCTGCCCCGGCATCCGCACCAGCGCCGGCGACACGTACGCCGCGGCGGGGGCGCCGTCCACGGCCACGGCCTCCCCGCCGACGACGACCGTGCCGCCGTCCGCCCGGGCCTCGTCGAGCGCGGCGAGCATCCGCTCGCGCGCGCCGGCGTCGGTGAGCGGCCCGACCAGCGTGCCCGCGGCGCGCGGGTCGCCCACCGGCAGCCCGGCGTACACGGACCGGAGGCGGTCCACGAGGTCGTCGACCACCGACGTGTGCACGATGAGGCGGCGCAGCGAGGTGCACCGCTGCCCGGCGGTGCCGGCCGCGGCGAACACGATGCCGCGCACGGCGAGGTCCAGGTCGGCCGACGGGGCGACGACGGCCGCGTTGTTGCCGCCGAGCTCCAGCAGGTAGCGGCCCCCGCGCCCGGCGACGACGGGCGCCACCTGCTGGCCCATGCGCTCCGAGCCGGTGGCGGACAGCAGCGCGACGCGCCGGTCGGCGACGAGCGCCTCCCCCGCCTCGCGGGCGCCGAGCACCACGGTGCTCACCGCCTCCGGGAACCCGGCCTCGGCCAGGGCCCGACGCAGGAGGGCGTTCGAGGCGAGGGCGCTGAGGGGCGTCTTCTCGCTCGGCTTCCACACGACGGTGTCGCCGCAGACCAGCGCGACGGCCGTGTTCCACGACCACACCGCGACCGGGAAGTTGAAGGCGCTGACGACGCCGACGACGCCGAGCGGGTGCCACTGCTCCATGAGGCGGTGGCCGGGGCGCTCGGACGGCATGGTGCGCCCGCCGAGCGACCGCGACAGTCCGACGGCGTAGTCGCAGACGTCGATCATCTCCTGCACCTCGCCGAGGGCCTCGGAGGTGATCTTGCCGGCCTCGATCGTCACGAGCTCGGCCAGGTCCGCCTTGTGCTCGGTGAGGAGCTCGCCGAGACGGCGCACGACGGCGCCGCGCACCGGGCCGGGCACCGAGCGCCAGGTGCGGAACGCCTCCGCGGCGGCGGTGACGGCCGCGTCGACGTCGGCGGCGCCCGCCTCGGGCAGGGTCAGCAGCGCCTCGCCGGTCAGCGGCGAGACGACGGGCAGCCCGCCGTCGGCCGCCGCGGGGGCATCGGCGCCGATCCGGCCGAGGGCGGCCAGCGCGGCGTCGCGCAGCTCGGCGGTGAGCGTGCTCGAGGTCGGGGTGTGGGTGGTCGACGTGGTCATGCCTGGGCTCCCTGGGTGGTGGAGGAACGGTCCCCGAGGGACGGGGTCTCGAGGGACTCGGGGTCGACGCCGAGGCGGGCCGCCGCGCGGTCGCGCGACGCCGCCACCTGCGCGGCGTACAGGTCGAAGGGGTCGAACAGCTCGCGCCCGACGGCGCCGGCCATCCAGTCGGCGTCCCGGTCCTCGCCGGCCTGGCTGGCGTCCTTGGAGCCCTCCTCGGTGAGGTTGGACTGGAAGATGCCGGCCGCCGAGCGGGGCAGGAAGTCCTCGTACACGATCGGCTCGCGGGTGAGCGCGCCCGGCCCGGCGGCCGCGGCGGGCACCTCGTAGGTGAAGTAGCCGAGCCCCTGCTCCACCAACCCGGCCTCGGTGTCCGGGAACGTCTCGCGCCAGACGTCGGGCGTCGCGCCCTGCACGATGGCGGCGTCGTAGCGCGCCCGGCCCTGCGGGGTGAGGGCGATGCCGCGCGCCTCGACCTCGCCGAACCGCACCCGCAGGGAGTCCTGCACCACCAGGCCGTCCGGCGTGCGGAACGTGCGCGGCTCCGCGAGCGCCCGGAACGACGTCTGCCGCAGCAGCACGTCCGGCCCCTCCCACAGCGGCGGGCCCTGGATGGCGTCGATCATCGTGATGCCGCGCGCCTCCATGCGGGCGTACAGGTCGTCGATGTCGAGCACGCGGGGCGTGAGGTGGTTGATGTGCGTGGAGGCGACGCCGCCGATGTCGGCGGCGACCGCGGAGACCGCCTCCAGCTCGCGGTACCAGGCCTGGTCGACGGGCTCGTGGGACAGCTCGAACGCCTCCGTGGCCAGCCGGAGGAACGTGGCGGCGTCATCGCCGGACAGGCCGCCGTCGGCCTCGGCGCGGTCCGCGAGCGCCAGCAGCTCGGGCCCGAAGAGCGTCCTGCTCCCCAGGAAGCGCTCGAGCCGCTGCTGCAGGTCCGCGCTGAAGAACCGGCGGTCGCCGGGCACCAGCAGGGACGTGAAGACGCGGAACGGGTTGCGGGCCAGCTCCTCGCGGTCCACGGGTCGGAACGCCGTCGAGACCACCGGCACGGACGACGACGAGGCGTCGCGCAGGTCGTAGAAGCCCACCGGGTGCATGCCCATCGCGCCGAAGACCCGCGCGACCTGCCGGATCTCCTCGGGCGTGCCCACCCGGATGGCGCCGTGCCGCTCCGCGGTGACCCGGTCGATGGAGCCCAGCCGCTCGGCGTCGGCGCCGCGGGCGCGCACGACGTCGGCGTTGACGTCGTGGGAGACCTCGAGCAGCGTCGTGTAGGCGGGCACCTCGCGGCCGTACATGTCGGACAGGGAGCGCGCGAACGCGGCGCGCAGCTGCCACGGTTCGAAGAAGGCGTCGGTCGTCACGGTGCGTTGCTCCCTCGCTCAGATGATGTTGGCCTCGGTGCGCGCCCGTCGCGCCCCGAAGCGGCCGGCGTCGAACGCGGACACGTCGACGCCGCGCGCCGCGGGCGTCCCCGCCCGCCCCAGGTAGAGGTCGGTGACGGCCTCGCCCACGGCGGGCGCCTGCAGGAAGCCGTGCCCGGAGAACCCGCAGGCGTACAGGACGCGGGCGCCGCCGGGGCCGGTGGGGGCCTCGCCGATGAGGGCGTCGTGGTCGGGCGTCAGCTCGTACAGCCCGGCCCAGCCGCCGGTCAGCGGCGCGTCGGCGAGCGCCGGGGTGGCGCGCGCGGCCAGGCCGCGCAACCACGGCTCCCACGCGGGGTCGTAGGTGGTGTCGAACCCGACCGGGGTGGCGGGCTCGGAGGCGCCGAGCAGCAGCGTGCCGCGGGCGTCGGCGTTGTGCAGGTAGTAGGTGGTGCCGAAGTCGATGGTGAACGGGAGGGTCGGCGGGGCCGGCTCCAGCGGCGCCGTGAAGGCGATCTGGCGGCGCACCGGCTCCACGGGCAGGTCGACGTCCACGAGGGCGCCGACGGCGCGCGACCACGCCCCGGCGCACACGACGACGGCGGGCGTGGTGACCCGGCCCCGTGGCGTCACGACCGTCGCCCGGCCGTCCGGGGCGGCCTCGACGGCCGTCACGGGCGCGTGGGTGACCACGGTCGCGCCGCGGGCCCGAGCCCCGCCCGCGTACCCGGCGACGACCTCGGCGGGGTGCGCCCAGCCGTCGCGCGGCGCGAAGGCCGCGCCGGCGTACGCGGTCGCGGCGAGGTAGGGGTTGAGACGGCGTGCCTCGGCCATGGTGAGCAGGCGGCTGTCGACGCCGCGGGAGCGCTGCATCGCGACGGACCCGGCGAACAGGTCGACGTCGTCGTCGGTCGGCAGGACGAACAGGTACCCGGCCTGGCGCAGCCCGACGTCCGCCCCCGGCCGGCGCCCGAAGTCCTCGAAGAGCTCCAGGCTGCGGTGGCCGAGGTCCACGTTGGCAGGGTCGGAGAACTGCGCGCGCACGCCGCCGATGGGCTTGCCCGAGCTCCCGCGGCCCAGCTCGCCGGACTCCAGCAGCACGACGTCCGCGCCCGCCTCGGCCAGGTGGAACGCGACGGACGCGCCCATCACCCCGCCGCCGACCACCACGGCGTCGGCCGTCCCGGGCACCGCCACGGGTCCTGCGTCCGGCACCCGACCTCCCTCGCTCGGCGTCCTGCGCTGCGGGCGGTCCGTCATGACGTCGACGGCGCTCGCCCGGTCTCATCGTGCCGAGCGGGAGCGGTCAGCACCATCGAAGGTTCCTCGTGCCTACCGTGCAGATTCTCTCTACGGTAGGAGGCGCGCGACCGGGCGCACGATGGAGTGTGGAGGTGGTCGGTGGACACGTCGTCGCACGATCTGCCCTGGCCCGCGCTGCGGGCCCTGCGAGCGCTGGCCGAGCACGGCACGATGACGGCCGCCGCGGCCGCCCTCGGGTACACGACGGGCGCCGTCTCCCAGCAGCTCGCCGTCCTCGCGCGGCACCTCGGCACGGAGGTCGTGCGCCCGCACGGCCGCGGCGTCGCGCTCACCGAGGCTGGCGCCGTGCTCGCCGCACGGGCCGAGGACCTGCTGGTGGCCCAGCGCGACGCCGTCGACGCCGCGCGGGCCGCCACCCGCGACACGGTCGGCACGGTGCGCGTCGGGGCGTTCGCCACCGTGGCCGCGAACATGCTGCCCCGCCTGGTGGCGGGGCTCGCCGCCACCCACCCCCGGGTGACGCTCGAGGGCTTCGAGCTCACGGTCGACGACGTGGCGGCAGCGGTGCGCCGCGGCGACGTGGACCTCGGCCTCGGCCTCGACTACCCGGGCGCGCCGATCCCCCGCGTCCCCGGCACCACGCTGCGCCCGCTGCGCACGGAGCGGTTCGCCCTCGTCTCCGCGCCGACGTCCGACCTGCCGGACCGCCTCGCGCTCGCCGACCTGGCGGAGGTGCCGTGGATCCTGCCGCCGCAGGCCACGCACTACGGCGCGGCGGTGCGGCACGCGTGCCGGGCCGCGGGGTTCGAGCCGCGCGCGGCGCACGAGGTGAACGACACGTCCACCACGCTCGCGCTCGTCGCGCAGGGCCTGGGCGTCGCGCTCGCGACCCCGATGATGCGCACCCTGCGCACCTGGGGCGACCTGCACACCAGCACGCTGCGCGACCTCGTCGAGCGCGAGGTGGTGCTGCTGGAGCCCAGCGGCGCGCCGCGGCGGCCCGCCGTCGACGCGCTCACCCGGGTGATCGAGTCGGTGGTGCACGGCAGCCTCACGGGCGACGACGGCGCCCCGCACCCAGGATGGTGACCGGGGCACCGGCGCACCCGCGGGCCCTGTCGACCGCGCCCACCACGGCGACCGCGCCCACCGAGGAGACCCCGTGCGGATCAGCATCAACGTCACCGACCAGTCCTGGCCCGGCGCCCTGCCCGACGGGCTCGCCGACGTCGCGCGCCGCGCCGAGGACGCCGGCGCCGACACCCTCTGGCTGCCCGACCACCTGGTGCAGGCCGACCCGACGCTGCCGCCGGAGCACGACGACCAGCTCGAGGCGTACACGGCGCTGGGCTACCTCGCCGCGCGCACGTCGCGGATCCGGCTGGGCACGATGGTGAGCGCCGCGACCTTCCGGGCGCCGGCGCTGCTCGTCAAGGCCGTCACGACGCTCGACGTGCTCAGCGGCGGCCGCGCCTGGTTCGGGGTGGGCGCCGGCCACCAGGCGCAGGAGGCCGCGGACATGGGCCTGGACCTGCCCGGCACCAGGGCCCGGCTGGACCGGCTGGCCGACGTGCTGCGCCTGGCCCGCCGCATGTGGGCCGGGGACGAGTCGCCGTTCACCGGCAGCGACGGGCTGCGGCTGGAGCGGCCGCGCTGCCGGCCCGCGCCCGCCACGCCCGGCGGCCCGCCCGTCCTCGTGGGCGGCGCGGGCGAGCGCCGCACGCTGCGCCTCGTGGCC
The DNA here is from genome assembly GCF_042801555.1 of Isoptericola sp. NPDC057559. NCBI lineage: Bacteria > Bacillati > Actinomycetota > Actinomycetes > Micrococcales > Promicromonosporaceae > Isoptericola > Isoptericola sp. NPDC057559. Next base: position 138,843 of record NZ_JBHVFQ010000006.1, on the reverse strand, counting down.
GAGCACGCCGACGCCTGCAACGTCTTCGACCTGCCCGACGACGGCGCCACGGTGCGGCACAAGCTGGCCGTCCTGGCCGACCACTGCGCCGACGTCGGGCGGGACGTCACCACGATCGACCGCACGCTCAGCGCCCGGCTCGCGCCCGGGACCACCGCCGACGAGCTGGCCGCGAAGGCGGAGACCGCCGCCGGATGGGGCATCACCCACCTCGTGCTCATCACGCCGCGGCCGTGGGACGCCGGCGCGCTGGCCGCCGTCGGCGGCGCCGTGGAGCGGGTCGCGGACGCGTGAGCGCACCCCACCCCGCGCGGCGCCTCCCCTCGGCCGAGGACGGGCATCACGGACGTACCCGACACCGTGCGTGCATCCAGAAGACGTGGCACGGTCGGTCCGCCACGCCGTCGCACGGACGGCGTGCGGAGACTGGAGGTTCCCATGCCCGCGTGGCTCGTCCTCATCATCATCGGCGTCGTCCTGGTGATCCTCGGCGTCGCGACCAACATCGGCCAGTTCCTCATCTGGATCGGCGTGATCGTCCTGGTCGTGAGCCTGGTGCTCGGCCTGCTGCGCAGGAACCGCGCCTAGCGGGGACGGCGCCTCGCACGACGGTGCCCGGGTCCGCCGCAGCGGACCCGGGCACCGTCGTGCGGGGCGGGTCAGAACGCGGCGAGGTGCTCCGCGAGGTAGGCCGTCACCTTGGGCAGCGCGACGCGCTCCTGCGTCATCGTGTCGCGGTGGCGGATCGTGACCGCGTCGTCGTCGAGGGTGTCGAAGTCGACGGTGACGCAGAACGGCGTGCCGATCTCGTCCTGGCGGCGGTAGCGGCGGCCGATGGCGCCGGCGTCGTCGAAGTCGACGTTCCAGCTCCGACGCAGCTCCGCGGCGAGGTCGCGCGCCTTGGGCGACAGGGCCTCGTTGCGCGACAGCGGGAGGACGGCGGCCTTGACCGGCGCGAGGCGCGGGTCGAGGCGCAGCACCGTGCGCTTGTCGACGCCGCCCTTGGTGTTGGGCGCCTCGTCCTCGGCGTACGCCTCGACGAGGAACGCCATGAGCGAGCGGGTCAGGCCCGCGGCCGGCTCGATGACGTACGGCAGCCAGCGCTCGTTCGTGGACTGGTCGAAGAACGACAGGTCCTTGCCCGAGTGCTCCGAGTGCGTCTTGAGGTCGAAGTCGGTGCGGTTGGCGACGCCCTCGAGCTCGCCCCACTCGCTGCCGGAGAAGCCGAAGCGGTACTCGATGTCCACCGTGCGGGTGGAGTAGTGCGACAGCTTCTCGGCCGGGTGCTCGTACAGGCGCAGGTTCTCGGGGTCGATGCCGAGGTCCGTGTACCAGGCCATGCGGGTGTCGATCCAGTACTGGTGCCACTCGGCGTCCGTGCCCGGCGCGACGAAGAACTCCATCTCCATCTGCTCGAACTCGCGGGTGCGGAAGATGAAGTTGCCCGGCGTGATCTCGTTGCGGAACGACTTCCCGATCTGCGCGATGCCGAACGGCGGCTTCTTGCGCGACGCCGCGGCCACGTTCGAGAAGTTCACGAAGATGCCCTGCGCGGTCTCGGGGCGCAGGTAGTGCACGCCGGACTCGTCCTCGACCGGGCCGAGGTACGTCTTGAGCATCATGTTGAAGTCGCGCGGCTCGGTCCACTGGCCACGGGTGCCGCAGTTCGGGCAGGCGATCTCGGCGAGGCCGCCCTCGGGCGCGCGGCCCTTCTTCTCCTCGAACTCCTCGATCATGTGGTCCTCGCGGAACCGCTTGTGGCACGAGAGGCACTCGGTCAGCGGGTCGTTGAACGCGCCGAGGTGGCCGGACGCGTGCCACACCGGGGTGGGCAGGATGACCGCGGAGTCGAGGCCCACGACGTCGTCGCGGCGCGTCATCGCACGCCACCACTGCTGCTTGATGTTCTCCTTCAGCTCCACGCCGAGGGGCCCGTAGTCCCACGCGGAGCGCGTACCGCCGTAGATCTCGCCGGACTGGAACACGAAACCTCGCCGCTTGGCGAGGGAGACGACGGCGTCGAGCTTGGCGGTCGGGGACGGTGCTGCCACGGATCACTCCTGGGTGTCGGGCCGCCACGTGGCTCGTGGGGCCGGTGCGGGGAACGCCGCAGCCTCAGCACGTCGGGGTCCGACGTCGGCCGGCTGCGGTGGCACCAGCCTACCGGGGCGCGTCGCCGGGTCGGGGTGACGATCTCGCGCCCGCTCGATCGTCATGGGGGTACGCACGACAATGATCGAGACCCGAGGAGGCGCACCATGCGCTACGCACTGCTGCTGCACAACCCCGAGCCCGCCCCCGGCGAGATCCCCGCGGAGGGGATCGCCGAGATGGAGCGGCTGTTCTCCGAGTACGCCGACGCGCTCGTGGGCGCCGGCGTCCTCGTCGGGGCCGACATCCTGCAGTTCTCCCACGCCACCACCACCGTCACGCGCCGCACCGGAGCCACGCAGGTCCAGGACGGCCCGTTCGCCGAGACCAAGGAGGCGCTCGCGGGCGTCTTCGTCGTCGACGTGCCGGACCTCGACGCCGCAGTCGCCTGGGCCGAGAAGTGCCCCGGCGCCACCTACGGGTCGGTCGAGGTGCGCCCGGTCGCGACGTCGGTCGTGGGCGGTTCCTGGACCGGGAACGGCCCGGCGGAGTAGGAGCCGTCGTGCCGGTCACGACGACCGCCGGCGACGGCGCGTCCGACGCGGCGGCCGCGGCCGCGCGGGACGGCTACGGCCGCCTCGTCGCGCTGCTGGCCGCCGGGTCGGGCGACCTGCAGGCCGCCGAGGACGCGCTCGGCGACGCGCTGGAGCGTGCCCTGCGGACGTGGCCCGCCGACGGCGTGCCCGACAACCCCGCCGGCTGGCTCCTCACCGTCGCGCGCCGCCGCCTGCGCGACCGGCAGCGGTCGGCCGAGGTGGCGCGCACCGTGCCGCTGGTGCCCGAGCGCCACGCGCCCGCGCGGCTCGAGGACGTGGACCCGGACGCGGTGGGCGACCGCCGGCTGGAGCTGATGCTCGCGTGCGCGCACCCCGCCGTCGACCCCGTGGCCCGCACGCCGCTGATGCTCACCACCGTGCTCGGGTTCACCGCGGCCCAGGTGGCGCCCGCGTTCTCGGCGCCCGCCGCGACGATGGCCACGCGGCTCACGCGCGCCAAGCGGCGGATCCGGGACGCCGGCGTGCCGTTCGCGCTCCCCGACCGCTCCGCTCTGCCCGGCCGCATGGTCGACGTGCTCGAGGCCGTCTACGGCGCGTACGTCGTGGAGTGGGCGACCGCCGACGCCGAGCCCCGCCCCCTGCCCTCCGAGGCCCTGCGCCTCGCCGAGGTGCTCGCGCAGCTCGCGCCCGACGACCCGGAGGTGCGCGGCCTGGCCGCCCTCGTCCTGCTCTCCTCCGCCCGTGCCGCCGCCCGCACCGACGCCGCCGGGCGGTTCGTGCCCCTGGCCGACCAGGACCCGGCGCGGTGGGACGCCGCGGCGATCGCCCGCGCCCACGCGCACCTGCGGGCGGCGCACGCCCGCGGCGCGGTGGGCCGGTTCCAGCTCGAGGCGGCCGTCCAGGCGGTGCACTGCGCCCGCCGGCCCGGTGAGCCGCCCGACCTGGACGCGCTGCGGCGGCTGCACGACGCGCTGCAGCAGGTGGCGCCCTCGCTCGGCGGCGCCGTGGCGCGCGCGGCCGTGGTCGCCGAGACCGACGGCCCCGCCGCCGGGCTGGCCGCCCTCGACGCGCTGGGCGACCCGGACGGACCCGGCAGGTCCGAGGCCCGAGTCTCCCGGTTCCAGCCCGCCTGGGCCGTGCGCGCCGACCTCCTCGCCCGCCTCGGCCGCCCGGGCGACGCCGCGGTCGCCTACGACCGCGCGCTCGCGCTGACCTCCGACCCCGCCCTCCGCGCCCACCTCCGGTCCCGGCGCGCCGGGCTGCCGTCGCCCCGTGCGAGTTGACAACGGTTCTCAACTTCCTGAGAATCGTTCTCATGCTTCGCCGACGCGCGGCCCTCGCCGCCCTGCCCGCCCTCGCGCTGCCCGCCCTCCTGGCCGCGTGCGCCCCGACCGACGACGGCGGCTCCGACGGCACGCTCGAGGTCCTCGCCTCCTACTACCCGCTGCAGTACGTGGCCGAGCAGGTGGGCGGCGACCTCGTCTCCGTCTCCAACCTCACGCCGCCGGCCGCGGAGCCGCACGACCTGGAGCTCTCCCCCGCGCAGGTGCGCGAGATCGGCCGGGCGGACCTCGTCGTCTACTCCTCGGGCTTCCAGGCCGCGGTCGACGAGGCGGTCGGCACCCAGGACCCGGAGCACGTCGTCGACACGAGCGACGTCGTGCACCTCGAGGCGCACCCTGGCACGGCGGCGGGGACGGCCGCCGAGGAGGACGAGGGCGACGGGCACGACCACGACGAGGCGGCCCTCGACCCGCACTTCTGGCTCGACCCCACGCGGCTGGTCGACGTCGGCCACGCCGTCGCCGCCCAGCTCGGCGCCGTCGACCCGGAGCACTCCGCCGTGTACGCGGAGAACGCCGACGCGCTGGCGGCGTCCCTGAAGGACCTCGACGGCCAGCTCTCCGCGGGCCTGAAGGAGTGCGCCACGCGCACCCTCGTGACCTCGCACGCCGCGTTCGGCTACCTCGCCGAGCGCTACGACCTCACCCAGGTCGGCATCGTCGGCCTGGACCCCGAGGCGGAGCCGTCCCCCGCGCGCCTGCGGGAGGTGGGTGCGATCGTCGAGGAGAACGACGTCAGCACGATCTTCACCGAGACGCTGACCAGCCCGAAGGTCGCCGACACGCTCGCCCAGGACATCGGGGTCACGACCGCCGTGCTCGACCCGCTCGAGGGGCTGTCCAAGGACGACGCCGCGTCCGGGGCGGACTACGTCTCGGTCATGCAGGACAACCTGGCCGCGCTCACCGAAGGGCTCCAGTGCTCATGACGACGCCCGCCACCGATTCCCTGCCCGCGGCGGCCACGCCGCCGGAGGGCGACGCTCCCCCGATCGAGGCCCGCGACGTGCACGTGCGCCTCGGCGCGAGCCCGGTGCTGCGCGGGGTGGACCTCACGGTCCGGCGCGGCGAGGTCGTCGCGCTGCTCGGCGCCAACGGCTCCGGCAAGTCCACGCTGGTGCGCACGCTGGTGGGCGTGCTGCCCGCCACCGCGGGCAGCGTGCGGCTGTTCGGCCACGAGCTCGGCAACGACGTGCCCTGGTCGCGGGTCGGCTACGTGCCCCAGCGCGTCAGCGCGGTCGCGGGCGTCCCGTCGACGGCGGCCGAGGTCGTCGCCTCCGGCCTGCTGCACGGCCGCCGCCTGCGCCTGCCGCGCGGCTGGCGCGCCCAGGTCGGCGAGGCCCTCGACCTGGTCGGCCTCGCCGACCGCGCCCGGTACGCCACGCACCAGCTCTCGGGCGGGCAGCAGCAGCGCGTGCTCATCGCCCGCGCCCTGGTGCGCAGGCCCGAGCTGCTGGTGCTCGACGAGCCCGTCGCGGGCGTCGACCGCCCCAGCCAGGAGGCGTTCGCCGCCACCATGACGCGGCTCGTCGACGACGGCATGACCGTGCTCGTCGTGCTGCACGAGCTCGGCGAGCTCGCGCCGCTGGTGCAGCGCGCCGTCGTGCTGCGCCACGGGCGCGTGGTGCACGACGGCGCCCCGCCGACGCCCCGCCCGGGGCACGGCGGCGAGGCGCACGAGCACGTGCACCCGCACGCCCATCCGACCGCCCGGCCGCGCACCGACGAGGTGCGGCTGGCCGAGGGCCCCTTCGAGGCCCGACCCGAGAGCACCGAGGACGAGGTGGCACCGTGAGCGGCCTGTGGGAGATGGTCACCGACCCGTTCATGCAGCGCGCGCTCGTCGCCGCGCTGCTCGTGGGCCTCAGCGCGCCCGTCGTCGGCACCTACCTGGTGCAGAAGCGCCTCGCCCTGCTGGGCGACGGCATCGGGCACGTCGCGCTCACCGGCGTCGCGCTGGGCTGGCTCGTCGGCGCCGCGATGGGCCTCGTGCCCGACGACGCGCTCGCCGTGCCGGGCGCGGTCGTCGCCGCCGTCGCCGGCTCCGTGCTCATCGAGGTCGTCCGCCGCCGGGGCCGCACGTCCGGGGACCTGGCGCTCGCCATCCTCTTCTACGGCGGCATCGCCGGCGGCGTGCTGCTCATCGGCCTGGCCGGCGGCTCGTCCGGAAGCCTCATGGCGTACCTGTTCGGCTCGATCTCGTCGGTCACCCTGTCCGACGTCTGGGTCACCGTGGCGCTGTGCGGGCTGATCCTGCTGATCGGGCTCGGCCTGCGCGCCGCGCTGTTCTCCGTGAGCCACGACGAGGAGTTCGCCATCTCCTCCGGGCTGCCCGTGTGGGCGCTGAACATGGCCGTGGCCGTGCTCGCCGCGCTGACCGTCACGGTCGCGATGCGCGTGGTGGGGCTCCTGCTGGTGTCGGCGCTCATGATCGTCCCGGTCGCGATCGGGCAGCTCCTGACCCGGTCGTTCCGGCGCACCATGCTGGTCGCGTCCGTCATCGGCGTCGCGGTCTGCGTCACCGGGCTCTCCGTCACCTACTGGTACAACGTGTCGCCCGGCGCGCTCATCGTGGTGCTCGCGATCGCCATCTACGCGGTCGTCGCGCTGGTGCACCCCGTGCTCGCCCGCCGCCGCCCGCCCGTCGACCCGCACCCCGACATCCCCGACGACGTCGCGCTCGCCCCCACCACCGGCCGGGCGACCGCCCAGGAGGAGTGCACCCCGTGAACGCCACCACCTCCCGCGCCACCACCGGGACCGCGCCCCGGATGACCCGGCAGCGCGCCGCCGTCGCCGACGCGCTCGGCGAGACCGACGAGTTCCGCAGCGCGCAGCAGCTCCACGAGCTGCTGCACGCGCGGGGCGACGCCGTCGGCCTCGCCACCGTCTACCGCACCCTGCAGGCCATGGTCGACGGCGGCGACGTCGACGTGCTGCGGGCCGAGGACGGCGAGAGCCTGTACCGCCGCTGCGAGCGCCGCGAGCACCACCACCACCTGGTCTGCCGGGCCTGCGGGCGGGCCGTCGAGATCGACGGGCCCACCGTCGAGGCGTGGGCCGCGTCGGTCGGCGCCGCCCACGGCTTCGCCGACATCGACCACACGGTGGAGCTGTGGGGCACGTGCGCCCAGTGCCGCGCCGGGGAGGCCCCGGCGGCGGCCGGGTCCGACCGGTGAGGAATTAGGGCAGCCATACCTCAGTCGGGCACAATGAGTGCCGTGCATCCGACCACCCCCGCGCTCACCCTGGCGTCCGACGGCGCCACCGCCACCGGCGTCTTCACGATCGCCGGCGTGCCGTTCTGGGTGGTGTACGCCGCGGCGTTCGCGATCGTCCTCGTGCGCGCCCAGGCCACGTACTGGGCCGGCCGCGGCGTGGCCCGCGGCACCGCCCGCGGCCGGTTCGCCGAGATGCTGGCCCGGCCGGGCGCGGTCGCCGTCGTGGACCGGGTGCACCGGTGGGGCCCGCCCGCGGTCACGCTCTCGTTCTTCACCGTCGGCGTGCAGACGCTCGTCAACCTCGCCGCGGGCTACCTGCGCATGCCGTTCGGCCGCTACCTCGTGGCGCTGCTCGCCGGCTGCGCCGTGTGGGCCGGCATCTGGACGACGATCGGCACCGCCGCCGTGAACGGCGCGATCGCCGTCGGGCTGCACCACCCCGTGACCCTCGCGGTCGTCGGGGCCGCGGCCGTGGCCCTCGTGGCGTGGGTCGCGAGCCGCCTCACCCGCCGCTCCCGCGCCGCTTCCCTCGACCTCGCGGACGCCGCGACCGACGCGACGCCCGGCACCCTGCCCGACACCCTGCCCGACACCCTGCCGGACGCCGACCGGGAGGCCCGGTGAGCGCGCCCGCCGCCGTCGCGACCACCCCGAGCGAGGCGGCCGCGCTCGTCGCCCGGCGCACGCGCGGGCGCCTGCTCGTCGTCGCGCTCACCCTCCTGGTGCTGCTCGCGATCGCCGCGGCGAGCCTGGCCCTCGGTGTCCGCGACATCGACCTCGGCACCGTCTGGCAGGCGCTCACGCACCCGGTGGCGGGCAACGTCGACCACGACGTCGTGCGCGACCAGCGCGTGCCACGCACCCTCATCGGCCTCGCGGCGGGCGCCGCGCTCGGCGTGGCCGGCACCCTCATCCAGGGCGTCACCCGCAACCCCATCGCCGACCCCGGCCTGCTGGGGCTCAACGCGGGCGCGTCGCTCGCCGTCGTCGTCGCGGTCTCCCTGCTCGGCGTGACGTCGCCGCTGGGTTTCGTCTGGTTCGCGTTCGCCGGTGCGGCCGTCGCGGCGCTGCTGGTCTTCTCGATCGGCGCGGGACAGCCCGTGAAGCTGGCGCTGGTGGGCGCCACGGTGACCGCGCTCATCACGCCGATGATCACCCTCGTGCTGCTGCGCGACCCGGCCGCGTTCAACACCTACCGGTTCTGGGCCGTCGGCTCGCTCACCGGCCGCGGCATGGAGACGCTCGACAAGCTCTGGCCGTTCGTCGCGATCGGCGTCGTCCTCGCGGGCGCACTGGCGCACCGCCTCACGATGCTGGCGCTGGGCGACGACGTCGCGCGGGCGCTCGGCCAGCGCGTCGGCCTCACGCGCGGGCTGACCGCCGCCGCGGTCGTCCTGCTCGCCGGCAGCGCCACCGCGCTGGCGGGGCCGATCGCCCTCGTCGGCCTCGCCGTGCCGCACGCCGCGCGCCGGCTCGTGGGCACCGACTACCGCTGGATCGTGCCGCTCACCGCCCTGCTCGGCCCGGTGATGCTGCTCGGCTCCGACGTCATCGGGCGCCTCGTGCTGCCGCACGCCGAGCTCGAGGCCGGCGTCGTCGCCGCCGCGATCGGCGCCCCCGTCCTCGTCGCGGTCGCCCGCGGCAAGTCCGTGGCGGGGGTCTGACATGGCCACCGGGACCACCGCCCTGGACCTCGACCCCGGCGCCGACCTGAGCCCGGTGACCGCGCTGCGCGCCCGCCGGCGGCGCCGCCTCGCGATCGTGGTCATCACCCTGGTCGTGCTCCTCGTCGCGGTCGCCACGCTCGCGCTCACGCTCGGGGAGGCCTCCCTCTCCCCCGGTCGCGCCCTCGCCGCGCTGTTCGGCGTCGGCTCCGACGCGGACGTGTTCGTCGTGCACCGGCTGCGCCTCCCCCGCCTCGAGACGGCCGTCCTCGCGGGCGCCGCGTTCGGCCTCGCGGGCGCGCTCTTCCAGACGACGCTGCGCAACCCGCTGGCCAGCCCCGACATCCTGGGCATCGCCAGCGGCGCGAGCCTGGGCGCCGTGTGGGCGCTGCTCGTCGCGGGCCTCACCGGCCTGGCGGTCTCCGGCGCCGCCTTCGCGGGGGCGCTGGTCGTCGCGCTGCTGATCTGGCTGTTCGCGTGGCGCCGCGGGCTGCACTCCATCCGGTTCGTGCTGGTGGGCGTCGGCTTCGCCTACCTGTGCTCGTCCCTGCTCGCGTGGCTGCTGGCCAGCGCCGACGTCCGCGAGGCGCAGTCCGCGCTGCTGTGGACCGTGGGCAGCGTCGCCGACGTGCGCGGCGCCGAGCTCCTCACCCTCGCGGTGGCCGTCGTGGCGCTCGGCGCCGGGGTGGCGCTGGCGTCGCGCTGGCAGGCGCCGCTCGCACTCGGCGACGACCACGCCCGCGGCCTCGGCGTCCGGGTCGACACCGCACGTGTCCTCACGCTGCTGCTGGCGGTCGGCCTCGTCGCCACCGCCACGTCGTTCGTCGGGCCGCTCGCGTTCGTCGCGCTGGTGGCGCCCGCCATCGCCCGCCGGCTGGTGGACGACGGCGGCGCCGCCCTCACCACGTCCGTCCTCACGGGCGCCCTCCTCGTCCTCGCCGCCGACGTCGTGGGCCAGCACCTGCTCTTCGGCATCCAGGCGCCGACGGGCATCGTCACCGGCCTCATCGGCGCCCCGTACCTGCTGTGGCTGCTCGCCACCGACGGAAGGAAGTCCCTCGCATGACCGACGTCACCCTGCGCGCGCACGGCGTCAGCCTGGGCTACGACGGGCGCCGCGTGATCGAGGGGCTCGACCTCGAGCTGCCCGCGGGGAGCGTCACGGCGATCGTCGGACCCAACGCCTGCGGCAAGTCGACGCTGCTGCGCGGCCTGGCACGGCTGCACCCCCTGGAGGCCGGCAGCGTCACGCTCGGCGGCGAGGACGTGGGAGCCCTGCCCCGCAAGGAGCTCGCGCGGCGCGTGGGCGTGCTCCCGCAGGCGTCGATCGCCCCCGACGGCGTGCGGGTCGCCGAGCTCGTGGCGCGCGGCCGCTACCCCCACCAGGGCTGGTTCGGGCGGCACAGCTCGACCGACGACGCCGCGGTGCTGCGCGCGCTGGACGCCACCGGCGTCGCCGACCTCGCCGACCGACCCGTGGCGGAGCTCTCCGGCGGGCAGCGGCAGCGCGTGTGGATCGCGATGGTGCTGGCCCAGGAGACCGACATCGTGCTGCTCGACGAGCCCACGACATACCTCGACGTCGCGCACCAGGTGGACCTGCTCGACCTGCTGTCGGAGCTGAACCGCACCCGCGGCACCACGGTCGTCATGGTGCTGCACGAGCTGAACCTCGCCGCCCGCTACGCCGACCACCTCGTGGTGATGAGCGCGGGGCAGGTCGTGGCGGGGGGCCGGCCCGGGGACGTCCTCACCGAGGAGACGGTGCACGCCGCGTTCGGCCTGCGGTCCCGCGTCGTGCCCGACCCGGTGTCGGGAACGCCACTCGTCGTGCCCCTCGGACGGACTCATTCCGGCAACGCTGCATAGGTTAGGCTCTCCTCACCTACCGTTCCTCTCGCGCCGCGTCGGCGCGAGCACACCGAGGAGAACCCGTGCGTCTTCGCCGTCCTCTCGCCGCTGCCGCCGCCCTGGCGGCGACGGCAGCCCTGACCCTCGCCGGCTGCGCCTCCGGCGACTCCCCCGAGGGCGACGGGTCCGCCGCCCCGAGCGGGTCGGCGTCCGGCGCCACCGACGAGTTCCCGATCACCATCGAGCACGCCTTCGGCGAGACCGTGATCGACAAGGCGCCCGAGCGCGTCGCCACCTGGGGCTGGGGCTCCACCGAGGCCGCCATCTCCGTCGGCGTGTACCCCGTGGCCGTGGCCGAGCAGGTCTGGACCGTCGGCGAGGACGCGCTGCTCCCCTGGGTCGAGGAGGCCTACGACGAGGCCGGCGTCGCCAAGCCGACCATCCTCGACGACCCCGAGGCCGGCGCGTCCGTCCCCTACGAGGAGTTCGTCGAGGCCAAGCCCGACCTCATCGTGGCGCCGTACTCCGGCCTCACCAAGGAGCAGTACGACGTCCTCAAGGACATCGCGCCCGTCGTCGCCTTCCCCGACACGGCCTGGACCACCCCGTGGGACGACACGATCCGCATCACCGCGCAGGCGCTCGGCCGCTCGGCCGCCGGCGACAAGGTGCTCTCCGACATCGACGCCTTCGTCGCCGACAAGGCCGCGAAGCACCCCGAGTTCGCCGGCAAGACGTTCGCGGCCGTCGTCGACTCGCCCACCGAGGGCAAGGTCTACGTGTACCCGCAGGCCGACCCGCGCGCGGGCTTCCTCGAGGGCCTCGGCGTGAAGATCGCGCCCTCGGTGGCCGAGCTCGACACCTCCGACGGCGGGTTCTTCTACGCCCTGTCGTACGAGGAGCTCGACAAGCTGACGTCCGACTTCATCGTCGACTACGCCTACACGCCCGAGGACGCCAAGGCGTTCCTCACCAAGAAGGAGCTGCAGGCGATCCCGGCCGTCAAGGCCGGCAAGGTCGCGCAGATCGTCGGCACCGCGCCCGTCTCGTCGGTCTCCCCGCCCACCGCCCTGTCGGTGTACTGGGAGGACGGCTTCCCCGCCCTCGTCGACTCGATGGCGACGGTGCTCGGCGACTGACGTCGCCGCCCGGACGCACCGAGACCCCCGTCCGCTCCTCGGGAGCGGGCGGGGGTCTCCGTCGTCCGGCCGGCATGCTCAGCCGTGCGCTCGGCCGGGGTTCTCGTCCGGCGCGCTCACTCGGCGTCGGGCGTGTCCACCGCGCCGCCGTAGCGCCGGTCGCGGCGCGCGAACTCCTCGACCGCGCGCCACAGGTGCCGGCGGTCGACGTCGGGCCACGGCTCGGGCAGGAACACCATCTCCGCGTACGCGGCCTGCCAGATCATGAAGTTGGACGTGCGCTGCTCCCCCGACGAGCGCAGGAACAGGTCGACGTCCGGCAGGTCCGGCTCGTCGAGGTAGCGCTGCACCGTCTTCTCGGTGACCCGCGCCGGGTTGAGCCGGCCGGCGGCGACCTCGCGCGCGATGGCGGCCGCGGCGTCCGCGATCTCGGCCCGGCCGCCGTAGTTGACGCACATCGTCAGCGTGCAGCGGTCGTTCTCCTTGGTCATCTCCTCGGCGACCTGCAGCTCCTTGATCACCGACCCCCACAGCTTCGGCCGGCGACCCGCCCAGCGGATGCGCACGCCCCACGACGACATCTCGTCGCGGCGGCGGCGGATGACGTCGCGGTTGAAGTTCATGAGGAACTTCACCTCGTCCGGCGACCGCTTCCAGTTCTCCGTGCTGAACGCGTACGCCGACACGTGCTTGACGCCGATCTGCACGGCGCCGGCCACGACGTCGAGCAGCGACTTCTCGCCCTGCTTGTGCCCCTCCACCCGGGGCAGGCCCCGCGCGTTGGCCCACCGGCCGTTGCCGTCCATGACGATCGCCACGTGGTTCGGCACGAACTGGGCCGGGATGTCCGGCGGCGTCGCCCCCGAGGGGTGCGGGTAGGGCTCGGCGTACCGGGCGTCGGGGGTGCGGGGCATCAGGCCTCTCTCTCGGTCGTGCGCGATCCGGTCATGCGCGATCCAGTCATGCGCGCTCGATCATGCGCAGGGAACGCAGCGTGCGCTCCAGGTAGTACTGCGAGTAGGCCGCGACCAGCCCGGACGCCTCGGTGCGGTGGCGCGCGTCGGAGGCGTCCGCCGTCTCCCAGTCGCCGCCGAGCAGGGCGCCCAGCAGCGCGAACGTCTCCGGCGCGGGCGCCGTCGAGCCCGGCGGGCGGCAGCGCGAGCAGACCGCCCCGCCCTGCCCCACGGAGAACGCGTGGTGCGGGCCCGGCTCCCCGCAGCGGGCGCAGTCGGTGAACGACGGCGCCCAGCCGGCGACGGCGAGGCCGCGCAGCAGGTAGGAGTCGAGCACGAGGCCCGGGGCGTGCGCGCGCTCCGACAGGGCCCGGAGCGCCCCCGCGAGCAGCCAGTACTGCTGCACCGCGGGCTCGTGCTCGGCCGCCACCAGCCGGTCGGCGGCCTCGAGCATCGCCGCGCCGGAGGTGTACAGGGCGTAGTCCTCGCAGATGGCGCGGGCGTACGGGCCCACGGTCTCGACCTGCGTGACGGTGTCGAGGTTGCGGCCCGTGTGCAGCTGCACGTCCACGACCATGAACGGCTCCAGCCGCGCGCCGAAGCGCGACGACGTGCGGCGTACCCCGCGCCCCACCCCGCGCACCTTGCCGTGCTCGCGGGTCAGGAACGTCACGATGCGGTCCGCCTCGCCCAGCTTGTGGGTGCGCAGCACGATCGCGTCGTCTCGGTACAGGGGCACGGTCCCATTGTCCCAGCCCCCACCCACGAAAGGTGTCAGGACCAGGGCGAGGTGTACCCCACCCTGGTCCTGACGGCTCGCGGGGCGGGTCAGCCCCGGGCGGCGCGGTTCACGGCGGAGACCACGGCCTTGAGCGACGCGGTGGTGATCGACGGGTCGATGCCGACGCCCCACAGGACGTCGTCGCCCACCTGGCACTCGACGTACGCCGCGGCGGTGGCGTCGCCGCCCTCGGACAGCGCGTGCTCCGCGTAGTCCAGCACGCGCACGTCCACGCCGACCTTCGAGATCGCGTCGACGAACGCCGCGAGCGGGCCGTTGCCGGAGCCCTCCAGCGTCACGTTCTCGCCGTGGTCGACGACGTCGACCGACAGCGCGGTGGCGCCGCCCTCGGCCGACGTGGTGCGGGTCTCGCGCAGCCGCAGGCGGCCCCACGGCTCCAGGCCCCGGGCGTCGTGCTCCTCGACGGGCAGGTACTCGTCGCTGAACATCCGCCAGATGTCGGAGCCGGTCACCTCGCTGCCCTCGGCGTCCGTGTAGTGCTGCACCACGCCGGAGAACTCGATCTGCAGGCGACGGGGCAGGTCCAGCGAGTGCTCGGCGGAGAGCAGGTACGCGATGCCGCCCTTGCCGGACTGCGAGTTCACGCGGATCACGGCCTCGTACGACCGGCCCACGTCCTTCGGGTCGATCGGCAGGTACGGGACGCCCCAGGTCAGGTCGTCTATGGCCTTGCCCTCGGCCTCGGCGCGGGCCGCCATGTGCTCGAAGCCCTTCTTGATCGCGTCCTGGTGGGAGCCGGAGAACGCGGTGAAGACCAGGTCGCCCACGTACGGGTGCCGCTCGTGCACCGGGATCTGGTTGCAGTGCTCCACGGTGCGGCGGATGCCGTCCATGTCGGAGAAGTCGATCTGCGGGTCGATGCCCTGGCCGAACAGGTTCATGCCGAGCGTCACCAGGTCGACGTTGCCCGTGCGCTCGCCGTTGCCGAACAGGCAGCCCTCGATGCGGTCCGCGCCGGCCTGGTAGCCCAGCTCCGCGGCGGCGACCGCGGTGCCGCGGTCGTTGTGCGGGTGCAGGGACAGCACGACGTGCTCGCGGAAGGCGAGGTTCCGGTTCATCCACTCGATCGAGTCGGCGTAGACGTTCGGGGTGGCCATCTCCACCGTCGCCGGCAGGTTGATGATCACGGGCCGCTCGGCCGTGGGCTCCAGCACCTCCAGCACCTCGTTGCAGATGCGGGCGGCGAACTCGAGCTCCGTGCCGGTGTACGACTCGGGCGAGTACTCGTAGTAGACCGTCGTCTCGGGGACGGTCTCCTCGAGCTTGCGGCACAGGCGGGCGCCCTGCAGGGCGATGTCGACGATGCCGTCCATGTCGCTGCGGAAGACGACCTCGCGCTGCAGGATCGACGTCGAGTTGTAGATGTGCACGATCGCCTGCTTGGCGCCGCGGATCGCGTCGTAGGTGCGCTCGATGAGGTGGTCGCGGCACTGGGTGAGCACCTGGATGACCACGTCGTCGGGGATGCGGCCCGTGTCGATGAGCTGGCGCACGAAGTCGAAGTCCGTCTGCGACGCGGACGGGAAGCCGACCTCGATCTCCTTGTAGCCCATCTGCACGAGCAGGTCGAACATGCGCAGCTTGCGCTCGGCGTCCATCGGCTCGATGAGGGCCTGGTTCCCGTCACGCAGGTCGACGGCGCACCAGCGGGGCGCCGTGCTGATCCGCCGGTCGGGCCACGTGCGGTCCGGCAGGTCGACGCGGATCTGCTCGTGGAAGGGGACGTAGCGCGTGTACGGCATCCCGGAGGGGCGCTGCGGGTTGGCGCCGGCGATGCCGTCGGGGTGGTGGGTCATGGTGTCGCGTCCTTCGGTGGGGGCTCGGTGACCGTGGTCCCGGGTTCGGGACCGACGGTCGTGACCAGTCGGCCGGCGCGCCACAACCTCCGCGACGGGGGGTCCGGCCTTAGAGGGCCCCGCCGCGGCACCGAAGGAGGAGGCTCACCGTGCGATGCACGCTGCCACGGTACACCTTCGTCACGGCCCGTCAGCGCCGTGACCGCAGGGCGGCGTCGACGGCCGGGTCGCCGAGCGCGCCGAGCCAGTCGAGCAGCGCCGGGTACGTCGACGGGTTGGCCGCGACGTACGACCGCAGGTGGGGCGCCTCGGCCGCGATCCGCGCCAGGTCGGCGAGCGGCGTGGCCGGGTCCATCGCCTGCGCGGCGCTCCAGCCGGGGGCCTGCGCCACCGGCGCCTGGACGGGCGGCAGCACCTGCGTGGAGTCGGGCGCCTGCTGGACGCGCACCGGCTCCATCTGCTGGGTGGCGTCCATCGGGCGCTCCGCCGCGACGGGCCGCGTCGCGGCGACCGGGGCGGAGGCCGGCCTCGACCTCGGCGCGACCGAGGTGGGTGCGGACGCCGGCCGGCCCGCGTCCGGAGTGACGGCCGCCGGGGCGGCCCCGGTCGTCGGCGCGACGACGGCGACGGGGACGGCCTCGCCGAAGGACGGCTCCGCGGCCGGCTCGGTCAGGGGCTCCGCGGCGGGCTCGGGCGCCTCGGGCGCCGAGGCCGCGAGCTCGCGGACCGACGGCGGCACCAGCAGCACGGCCAGCGCGATGCCCGGCAGCCCGAAGGCGATCAGCAGCTCCTCCACGTTGGACTGCGTGCCCAGGCCGGCGCGCGCGACGACGATCACCAGGCCCAGCACGACGAGGACGCAGGAGGCGCCGACGGCGGTGACGTGACCCGAGCGCGGGTCGCGCTCCAGGGCGCGCCGGGCGGCGAAGGCGACCGCGACCATGAGGACGCCGACGACCAGGCGCAGCACCAGGGCCACCGCGACCCCGTCGTCGATGATCCGGACCAGGGCGACCAGGGCCACGAACGCCGCGACGAGCGCCACCAGGCCGAGGGCCCGCTCGGCCACCGCGACCCAGCGCCGCGCCCGCACGTCGTCGGGCTCGTCGGCCGTCCGCGCGCCGTCGTCGACGATGCGCCGCGCGGTGACGGCCGCGACCACCGGCAGCAGGAGCAGGCCGAGGCGCTGCTCGTGCACGCTCTCGAACCACGGGCGCAGGTTGCCGCCGGAGAACAGGACGAGCTCGAGGGCCACCGCGCCGCCCAGCGCGAGGAGCACGTAGCCGGCCGACAGGTCGCCGGACCGCAGGTAGGTGCCGACGGTGAACCACAGGACGCCGAGCACCACGAGGGCGTTGAGGGTGCCGACGACCGACGTCGTCCACGACGCGCCCTGCACGAGCGAGGCGAGGGGCGTGGCCAGCGTGCCGAGCGCGACGACCCCGGCGACGACGGCGGGCAGGTGCACCCAGCGGGTCGCCGCCGCGAGCGCGGCGCCGGCCAGCCCGACCGCGAGCCCGGCCCCGACGCCGCCCGCGGCGTCCGCGGGCGCGGTGGCGTCCAGCACGAGGTACACGACGGCGACGACCGCGTACGGGACGCAGGCGATCGCGACGGTGCGGCGCGCGGTCAGCACGTCCCAGGAGGACGGGCCGATACCGCCGCGGCGCAGGTAGGGGGCGGCGACGGCGAGCAGCGCCAGCACCGTGACGAGCACGATCTCGAGGCGGTCGCTGCCACGGTGCGCGTGGTCCCACGGGAGCGGGAGCGCGACGAGGAGCGCGAACGCCGCCACGACGTCGCGCACGAGCTCACGGACCGGCACCCCGCCGAACGGCGAGCGCTCCTGCTCGGGTGCGTCGGTGGTTGCGGGATCGGTCATGCGGGTCTCTCCATGGTGCTCCGGGGCGGGCGGCGGCGCGTGCACGCCTCCGCTCCGTTTCTACCCGACGCGGCGCCCCGGCGTCGTGTCCCGCGCGGGTGGGTTGGTCACACCACCCGCGCGAGGGGTCAGATCCCGAGCTGGTACACGCCCCAGTACGCGAGGGTGCACAGCAGCAGGAGCGCGCCGGCCAGGGTGGCCCAGAAGGTCACGACCGCGGGCCACCCGCGCGCCACCGCGACGTCCGCGCCGCCCCGGCGCTCCGCGCGGGCGTCGGCCACCCGCCGGATCACGAGCGCCCCGGCCACCGCCGTCGCGACGCCGAGCAGCCGCACGACGATCCAGCCGCCCTGCACGACGAGGTCGTCGCGCTGGTAGTCCAGGGCGAGCCGCGCGACCGACAGCAGGTAGAACACGAGCGCCGCCATCGTCGCGACGGTGCCCAGCCCGAGCCCCAGGAGGGACGAGCGCAGCCCGCGGGCGAGCCGCGGCGCCGTCGTCGTCGACCGCCGCAGCACGACGCGACGCACGAGCGCGTGCGCCGACCAGACCAGCGGCCCGAGGACGAGCAGCCCGATCCCCACGATCACCGCGCCCACGACGATGTCGCCGTTGCCCCACCAGCGCGGCTGGGGCACGGCGGACGCGAGGTAGAGCTGGTTCGGGGTGTCGCCGGCGATGCGGGGCGGCGCGGCGGCCGTCCCCGGCATCCCCTGCACCCAGGTCGCGACGTCGCGCGCGAAGTCGGGGTGCACGTGCAGCTCGCCGTCCTGGGGCACGTTGATGCCGTGGTTCGCGCCCTGGTAGTAGCGGACGGTCACCGGGGCCTGGTCGCCGTTCACGGAGGTGTCGGCGATGACCTGCCGGGCGCCCTGCTCGATCGGCATCGACGGGTCCGCCGTGCCGTAGACCACGAGGACGGGCGCGGTCTGCTTCTCGAGCCAGGGGCGCACGTCGAAGTCGGCGTACTGGAACCCGCCGCCGGGCAGCTGCATGCCCACCGCGCGCGGGATCGCGCGGAACACCTGCTCGGGCACGCCGGTGTTGCGCAGGTAGCTGTCCACGGCGAAGGCCGCCTGCTGGCGGGGCGGCACGACGGGCGCGGACACGAGGATGGTGAACGCGATCGTCGGGTCCTGCGCCTGCATCACCGGCACGATCCAGGTGCCCTCGGACTCGCCGTAGACGCCGACCTCGTCCGGGTCCACCCCGTCGACGGTGCGCAGCAGCTGGACCGAACGCTCGTAGTCGCCGGCCATCGCGACGTAGTCCCGGTCGCGGGTGGTGTAGGTGTCCAGGCGCTTGTCGGGCACCAGCGTGACCACGCCCGCGCTCGCGAGCGCCGTGGCCGACTCGATGAAGGCGACGGTGGACTTGCCCGTGCCCGCGCCGTGCACGTAGACGACGCCGGGGCGGTCGTGCAGGGGCGCGCCGTCCTCGCCGAGGGGCTGGCGCAGCAGGCCCTGCACGACGGCGCCGTCGAGCGGGATCGTCACGGTGGTCTCGCGGACCTCGAACTCGCCGACGGTCCCGATGTCGGCGTCGGGGTCGACGCCGCCGATCGTGGTGTCCGTCGTGGCGGGGACCAGGTGGTCGGTGACGGGCACCGGGTCCCACTGCGGGCCGGCCACCGCCCCGGTCAGTGCCAGACCCACCAGGATCGCCGCCGTCGTCGCAATAGTCCGGAACACCACGTAGCGATGCTACTCGGCGTGGCCTGCGCCGACGGCCCGGAAATCCCCCGCGGCCTCGGGGGACGTCCCCCGTGCCGAGGGGCGCCCCCGCCGCCCCGGCGGCGGGGGTCGGAGCACGCGGACCGCTCAGAACCCCAGGCGCTGGAGCTGCTTCGGGTCGCGCTGCCAGTCCTTCGCGACCTTCACGTGCAGGTCGAGGTACACCCGCGTGCCGAGCAGCTTCTCGATCCCCTGACGCGCGGTGGTGCCCACCTCGCGCAGTCGGGCCCCGCCCTTGCCGATGACGATCGCCTTCTGGCTGTCGCGCTCCACGAACAGGTTCACCCGCACGTCGAGCAGCGGCGGGCGCCCCTTCGCGGGGTCGCCGCTGCCCTCGCGCTCGAGGATCTCCTCGACCACGACGGCCAGGGAGTGCGGCAGCTCGTCGCGGACGCCCTCCAGGGCCGCCTCGCGCACCAGCTCCGCGACCATGACCTGCTCGGGCTCGTCGGTCAGCTCGCCGCCCGGGTAGAGCTCGGGCCCCTCGGGCAGGTGCGCGACCAGGACGTCGGTGAGCTCGTCGACCTGGTAGCCGTCGCGCGCCGAGACGGGCACGATGGCGGACCAGTCGCGGTCCACCGAGCGGGCGAGCTCGTCGACGGCGAGGAGGTGCTCCATCAGCCGGCCGCGGTCGACGAGGTCCGACTTGGTCACGACGGCGACGACGGGCACCGCGCGCCGGCCCTCCATGAGCGGCGCGAGCTGGGCCGCGATGTACCGGTCGCCCGGGCCGATCTTCTGGTCGGCGGGCAGGCAGAACGCGATGACGTCGACCTCGCCGAGCGTGTCCTGCACCAGCGCGTTGAGCCGCTCGCCCAGCAGGGTGCGCGGGCGGTGCAGCCCGGGGGTGTCCACCAGCACGAGCTGGGCGTCGTCACGGTGCACGATGCCGCGGATGGTGTGCCGCGTGGTCTGCGGCCGCGCGGACATGATCGCGACCTTCTCCCCCACCAGGGCGTTGGTGAGCGTCGACTTGCCGACGTTGGGTCGCCCGACGAGGCAGGCGAAGCCGGAGCGGTGCGGGGCGCCGCCGGGGCGCGCGGGGTCGGTGGTCATGCGTGTGCTTCCTTCTGGTCTGGCGGTGCGACTCCGTCGCCCGCTGCTGTGTCGTCGTCCGTGGGTGCCGCGCGCTGCACGAGCAGCGTGGCGAGCTGCTTGCGGCGGCCCTCGACGCGGTCGGCCACGAGGTGCAGGCCGCCGACGTCGGCCGTCGAGCCGGTGAGCGGCACCTTGCCGAGCGCCTTCGCGAGCAGGCCGCCGGCCGTGTCCACGTCGTCGTCGTCGAGCCGCAGGTCGAACAGCTCGCCGAGCTCGTCGACCGGCATCCGGGCGGACACGAGGAACGTGCCGTCCCCCAGGTCCTCCGGCTCGACGACGGGCGCGGTGTCGTGCTCGTCGGTCAGCTCGCCGACCAGCTCCTCGATGACGTCCTCGACGGTGACGAGGCCGGCGATGCCACCGTACTCGTCCACGACGAGGGCGATGTGGGAGCGGGAGGCCTGCATCTCGCGCAGCAGCTCGTCCGCGGGCTTCGACTCGGGCACGAAGACGGCGTCGCGGGCGACCGAGACCACGGGGCGGGAGCCCGCGCCGGGCTCGCCCTCCAGCACCCGCGCGACGTCCTTGAGGTAGGCGACGCCCACCAGGTCGTCCACCTCCTCGCCGACGACGGGGACGCGCGAGTACCCGGAGCGCAGGAAGAGCCGCATGGCCTTGCGCAGCGGCGTCGCCGCCGTCACCGTCACCATGTCGGTGCGCGGCACCATCACCTCGCGGGTCAGGGTGCCGCCGAGCTCGACGACCGAGCGGATGAGCTCGCGCTCGGCGTCCTCGATCGCCTCGTTGTCGCGCACGCGCTCGGCCACCTCGCGCAGCGCGTCCTCGCCCGGGTCGTGCTCGCCGTCGCGCTCGCCGGACCGGCCGGCGGCCCGCTCGCTCGTCCGGTCGGTGAGCCAGGCCGCGCCCCGGTGCACCCCGGAGAGCGGGCCCGCCAGGGCCAGGAGCACCGGCAGCGGCCGGCGCAGGCCGAGGGCGCGCGGGCTCAGGCGCACGAAGACGACGCCCGCCGCGAGGCCCACGACCGCGGCGACGAGCAGCACCTGCCACCACGTGTCGAACCAGTCCGCGATCATGAGGGTGGCCGCCGCGAGGGCGACGGTCTCGGCGAAGACGCGCACGAGGGCGAACGCCGCCACCGCCGCCGGCGGGTCCACGACCAGGCCCTGCACGGCCCGCAGCCGGGCCAGCCGGGTGCGGCGCGCGGTGGGCGTGAGCTCCTCGGACGTCTCGGCCTCGATGACCGCGTCGGCCACCGAGGTGCGCGTGATCCGCAGCACCGCCGCCTCGCCCGCCGACAGCATCCCCGCGAGGGCGAGCGCGACCAGCGCCACCAGGGCCAGCAGCAGCTCGGGTCCGTCCATCAGGCCACCGCCGCCGTCACCGGCCGGCGAGGAAGGTGAGCAGGAGGCGTCGCTGCAGCGCGAACATCTCCTTCTCCTCCTCCGGCTCGGCGTGGTCGTAGCCGAGCAGGTGCAGGATGCCGTGCGTGGTGAGGAGCAGCAGCTCCTCCGCCGTCGAGTGGCCCGCGACCTGCGCCTGCTGGGCGGCCACCTCCGGGCACAGCACGACGTCGCCGAGCGTGCCGGGCGGCGCCTCCTCGCCCTCGCGGCCCGGGCGCAGCTCGTCCATCGGGAACGACAGCACGTCCGTGGGGCCGGGCTCGTCCATCCACTGCACGTGCAGCTCCGTCATGACCGTCGTGTCGACGAACATGATGGAGAGCTCGCTGCGCGGGTGCACGTGCAGCGCGTCCAGCACGTACCGTCCCAGCGCCGCGAACTCGGCCTCGTCGACCTCGACGCCCGACTCGTTCGCCACCTCGATGCTCATGACCTGCGTGCCCCTCGTTCGTACGGGCCGCGGCCCTGTCGTCCTTGTCGCGCTTGTCGCCCCTGGTCGGGTCGCGCCGTCGCGACGTCCCACCGCGCGTACGCGTCGATGATGTCGCTGACGAGCTTGTGCCGCACGACGTCCGCCGAGGTCAGCCGGCAGAACTCAACGTCGTCGACGCCGGTGAGGATGTCCTCGACGACCCGCAGGCCCGACGTCGTGCCACCGGGCAGGTCGACCTGCGTGGCGTCCCCCGTGATGACCATCGTGGAGCCGAAGCCGAGGCGCGTGAGGAACATCTTCATCTGCTCGGCCGAGGTGTTCTGCGCCTCGTCCAGGATGATGAAGGAGTCGTTGAGCGAGCGGCCCCGCATGTAGGCCAGGGGGGCCACCTCGATCGTGCCGGCCTCGATGAGCCGCGGGATCGCGTCGGGGTCCATCATGTCGTGCAGCGCGTCGTACAGCGGCCGCAGGTACGGGTCGATCTTGTCGCTCAGGGAGCCGGGCAGGAAGCCGAGCTTCTCCCCCGCCTCGACGGCCGGCCTGGTGAGCACGATGCGGTTCACGCGCTTGGCCTGCAGCGCCTGCACGGCCTTGGCCATCGCGAGGTAGGTCTTGCCGGTGCCCGCCGGGCCGATGCCGAACGTGATGGTGTTCGCGTCGATCGCCTCGACGTAGTGCTTCTGGCCCACCGTCTTGGGGCGGATGGTGCGGCCGCGGCTCGACAGGATGTTGAAGGTGAGCACCTCGGCCGGACGCTGGGCGGAGGCCGCCGTGAGCATCTGGACCGACCGCGCCACGACCTCGGGCGTCAGCGGCGTGCCCGACTCGACCACCTCGACGAGCTCGTCGAGCAGGCGGGAGACGAGGGCGACCTCGCCGGCGGGGCCGCTCACCACGATCTCGTTGCCGCGCGCGTGCACGTCGACGCCCGGGAACCCGTCCTCGACGGCCCGCAGCACGGAGTCCCTGCTGCCGAGCAGGGCGACCATCGGCACGTGCGTGGGCACCACGATGCGGTGCTCGGTGGACCGTTCGGCGTGCGCGGCCGACGCGCCGGGGGTGCCGGAGGCGGCGTGGGGTGTCGATGTCATGGGGCCGGCTGCGCCGGGGCCCTCCTTCGCGAGACGGGTTTCGTGGGCGACACGAGTCTATCGAGCGGGCGCCCACCCCGGCACGCCGTTTCCGTCAGGCGGGGGTCCAGCCGAGCTTCGCGCCGGCCAGCACGTGGCCGTGCACGTGGAAGACGCTCTGCCCGGCGCGGGGGCCGGAGTTGAAGATGAAGCGGTACTGGCCGTCGGCGAGGTCGCCGGCCACGCGGTCGGCCAGGCCGACCACCTCGGCCAGCAGGGCCGGGTCCGCGACGGCGAGCGTCGCGACGTCGCCGTGGTGCTCCTTCGGCACCACGAGGACGTGCACCGGGGCCTTCGGGTCGATGTCGCGGAACGCGATCACGCGGTCCGAGCTGGCGACCACGTCCGCGGGCAGGTCGCCGGCGACGATCTTGCAGAACAGGCAGTCGGTGGTGGCGCTCGTCATGCCCCGGACGTTACCGCGCCGCGGTGCCTCCCCGCGCGGTCGCGCCGGCCGGGGGTGCCGCTCCGGACGCGTCGGGTCAGGACCAGCGCCCGAGGCGCTCGCACAGCAGCGCGACGGCGACGGGGCCGGCGGTGGACGTCCGCAGCACGTGCGGGCCCAGCCGCGCGGCGACGGCGCCCGCCTCCTCGAGGGCGGCGACCTCCGCGTCGGCGATGCCGCCCTCAGGACCGACGACGAGCAGCACCGCCGGGGCGCCGGCCCCGTCCGTCCCCGCCCCGGGCGTCGCGCCCGTCGACCCCGCGGGCAGCGGGACCCGTGCGAGCGGGACGGTCGCCTCCTCGTGCAGCACGACGGCGGCCCCGCCCGCCGCGACGACCTCGCGGACGCGGGCGGCGAGCTGGCGCGTGGTGACCGGCTCGGCCACGGGCGGCAGGCACGCGCGCCGCGCCTGCTTCACGGCCGAGCGCACGGTCGCGACCCACTTGGCGTGCGACTTCGCCGCCCGCTGCCCGCGCCACACGACGACGGACCGGTCGGCCTGCCACGGCACCACGGCGTCGACCCCGACCTCGACGGCGGCCTCCACGGCCAGCTCGTCCCGGTCGCCCTTGGCCAGCGCCTGCACCAGCGTGAGCACGACGGCGGGCGCGGGCTCCGCGACCACCTCGTCGACGCGCAGGCGCACCTCGCCGCCCTCGACGACGTCGACCACGCAGCGCAGCCGCGTCCCCGCGCCGTCGACGACGTCCAGCCGCTCGCCGGGGCCGCGGCGCTGCACGACGCCCGCGTGCCGCCCCTCCGCGCCGTCGAGCACGTAGACGTCGCCCGCGGACAGCGCGCCGAGCGCGCCGCCCTCGGCGAGGAAGACGGGCGCGCTCACGTCAGCGGCCGCTCAGCTTGTCGCGCAGCCGCGAGAAGACCCCCGGGTGCGCCGCGGTCAGCCGCGGCTCCGGGCGTTCCTCGCCGCGCAGCGTGGCCAGCGAGCGCAGCAGCTCCGTCTGCTCCTCGTCCAGGGCGGTGGGCACCTGGACGTCGACGTGCACGTTGAGGTCGCCGCGCCCGCCCGCGTGCAGGTGGCCGACGCCCAGGCCCTTGAGCGTCACGACCTGCCCCGGCTGGGTGCCCGGGCGCAGGTCGATCTCCTGCTCGCCGTCGAGCGTCTCCAGGTCGAGGACGGTGCCGAGCGCGGCCGCCGTCATCGGCACCTGCAGCGTGCAGTGCAGGTCGTCGCCGCGCCGCACGAACGTGTCGTGCGGCTTCTCGCGGATCTCGACGTACAGGTCGCCGGCGGGGCCGCCGCCGGGGCCGACCTCGCCCTGCGAGGTGAGCTTGATGCGCGTGCCCGTGTCGACGCCGGCCGGCACGTTGACCGTGAGGGTGCGGCGCGAGCGCACGCGCCCCTCGCCGGAGCAGTCCGCGCACGGCTCGGGGATGACGGTGCCGAACCCCTGGCAGGCGGCGCAGGGCGCCGTCGTCATGACCTGGCCGAGGAAGGAGCGCGCCACACGCTGCACGTTGCCGCGGCCCTGGCAGACCTCGCAGGTCTTGAGGTCGGTGCCGGGCCGGCAGCCGTTGCCGCCGCAGGTGCCGCACACGACGGCGGTGTCCACCTGCAGCTCGCGCTTGGCGCCGAACGCGGCCTCGGCGAGGTCGATGTCCATGCGCACGAGGGCGTCCTGGCCGCGGCGGGCGCGCGGCACGGGGCCGGCGGGCGCCCCGCCGCCGCCGAAGAACGTCTCGAAGATGTCCTGGAAGCCGAACCCGTTGCCGAAGCCGGCGCCGGCGCCGCCGGACGGCGAGCTCGGGTCCACCCCCATGTCGTACTGCTGGCGCTTGTCCGGGTTGGACAGCACCTCGTAGGCGCGGGCGACGTCCTTGAAGCGGTCCTCGCCGGCCTCGCCGGCGACGTCGGGGTGCAGCTCGCGGGCGAGCTTGCGGTACGCCTTCTTGATCTGCTCGGCCGAGGCGTCGCGGGGGACGCCCAGGATCTCGTAGTAGTCGGTCACAGGTCTCTCTTCGGTGACGTGTCGGTGACGTGCACGGTCAGGTCGTCTGGTTCGGGGGTTCCCCGGGGGCCGTCAGCTGGGCAGCACCCGGGACAGGTAGCGGGCGACGGCGCGCACCGAGGCGATCGTGCCCGGGTAGTCCATCCGGGTGGGGCCGATCGACCCCAGGATGGCCACCGTGTCGCCGTCGGTCCCGTAGCCGGAGGCGACGACGGAGGTCTCGATGAGGCCGTCGAGACGGTTCTCGTGGCCGATGCGGATCCCGACCCCGGGGCCGGGCTCCGCGGCCAGCTCGGTGAGGAGCCCGAGCAGCACCACCTGCTCCTCGAGCGCCTCGAGCACGGGGCTGAGCCCCTGCTCGAAGCGCATCTCGGCGCGGGCGAGGTTCGCGGTGCCGGCGAGGACGATGCGGTCCTCGCGCTGTGCGCCGAGGGTGTCGACCACGAGGTCGGCGATCCCGCGGGCCAGCGGGGCCAGCTCGGCGTCCAGCCCGCCCACGACGCGCGCGAACGCGTCCGGCAGGTCCACGAGCCGCTGGCCCGCGGCCGCCGCGTTGAGGCGGCCCCGCAGCTCGCCGAGCGTGCCCTCGTCGAGGGCACCCAGGTCGGGCGCCGGGCCGGCCGGCGAGTCCACCGTGACGACGGCGGGCTCCGCGCCGGGCCCCGCGCCGACGTCGAGGAAGCGCTGCTCCACGCGGCCGGTGTCCGTGATCACGACGACCAGGAGGCGCGCGCCCCCGACGGGGACGATCTCCAGGTGGCGCAGGCCGGACACCCGCAGCGACGGGTACTGGACCACGGCGACCTGCCCGGTGAGCTGGGCGATGAGCCGCCCGGCACGGCCGAGCACGTCGTCCAGGTCGATCGCCTCGGAAAGGAACGTCTCGATCGCCCGGCGCTGCGGGCTGGTCAGGGGCCGCACCTCGGCGAGGCGGTCGACGAAGAGGCGGTACCCCTTGTCGGTGGGGATGCGGCCGGCCGAGGTGTGCGGCTGGGCGATGTACCCGGCCTCCTCGAGCGCGGCCATGTCGTTGCGGATCGTGGCGGGCGAGACGCCGAGGCCGTGCCGCTCCGTGAGCATGCGCGACCCCACCGGCTCGCGCGTGTGGACGTAGTCCTCCACGATCGCGCGCAGCACGGCCAGCCGACGTTCCTCGCTCACGGTCCTCCCTCGTGTGGCGCGCACGTGCACGACGCTTAGCACTCTCGTATCCCGAGTGCCATCCTACGCGGGGTCACGACAGGTCCGCGGGAGGCCCGCCCGGCATGCCCCGGCCCCCGTCTGAGGTACCCCGGCCCCCGTCTGAGGTACCCCTCCGCCCGAAGATGCGGCACCTGACCGATCCGCCGCCGTACCTCAGGAGCCGAAGGTGGAACCACCGGCAGCCACCGGGGCTTCCGGCGAAGGAGATCCGTGATGAACGAGTTCCTGTACTACGACGAGTTCCGCCTCCGCGAGGCGGAGGCCGAGCAGACGCTGCTCCGGGACGTCGAGCGTCGGGAGGCCATGACCGGCGGCGACCGGCGGGGGCGCGTCCGTGCCGCGGCCCGTCGCCGGGCCGACCGTCGCGCCTGGGGCCTGCTGCCCGCGGGCATGAGCCGGTCCTGGACGCTGTGACCGACCCGGTGACGGCGGCCGCGGCGCCCGCCGCGGACCACGTCTCGCCGGTCGGCGCGACCCCGGCGGGCGCACCGCCGGCCTGGCACGATGACGAGGTGCCCGCCACCTCGACCGGGTCGGCCCTCGGGCCGCACCCCACCCTCCCCTCGCGACCGCCCATGATCGGTCGCGAGGCCGACCTCGCCGCCCTTCGCGACGCGTTCGCCGCAGCCCTCGGGGGCACCGGCGGCACCGTCGTGGTGGGCGGCGAGGCCGGTATCGGCAAGACCCGGCTCGTGGCCGAGTTCCTCACCGGGCTCGCCGGGCTCACCGGGCTCACCGACGCCGCGGGCGCCGGCACCCTCGTGCTGCACGGGCAGTGCGCCGACTCCGGCTCCGGCCCGCTCCCCTACGCGGCGCTCACGGGCGTCCTCGCCGACGTGCTGGACGCGCTCGGCCCCGAGGGCACCCTCGAGGCGGCCGGGCCGGCCGCCGACGCGCTCGGCACGCTCGCCCCCGGGCTGGTCGAGGTGCGGCGCGACGTCGACCACGGCCGCCTGCCCGAGGTGCTCGCCGACCTCGTCTCGGCCGTCTCCGCGACGCGGCCGGTCGTCCTCGTGCTCGAGGACCTGCACTGGTCCGACGACGTGACCCGGACCGTCGTCGCCCGGCTGGCGCGGTCCGCACCGCGGTCGACCCTCCTGGTGGTCGCCACCTACCGCAGCGACGACGTCGGGCGCCGCCACCCGCTGCGCACGACCCTGGCCGAGCTGGAGCGCTCGCGCCTGGCCGCCCGCGTCGAGCTGGCCCGCCTGGACGCCGCCGACGCCGCCCGCCTGGTCACGACCCTCGTCACCACGCGCGGCCGAGGCCGCGAGCTGCCCGGCCCGGTGCTCGGCGAGCTCGCCGAGCGCTCCGAGGGCGTGCCGTTCTACGCCGAGGAGCTCGCGGCGTTCGCGGGCGAGGCGATGCCGGTGTCCCTGCGCGACCTGCTGCTGCTGCGCTACTCGGCCCTGAGCGACGCCGCCCAGACCTTCTGTCGCACGGTGGCGGCCGCCGGCCCGCACGCCCCCCACGGCCTGCTCACCGCGATGCTCGGCGAGGACGGGCTCGAGGACGCCGAGGACGCCGCCCGCGAGGCCGTCGAGGCGCACGTGCTCGTGGCCGACGGCGACGGCTACCGGTTCCGCCACGCCCTCATGCAGGAGGCGGTCGACCACGAGCTGCTGCCCGGCGAGGCGCGCCGCCTCCATGCCGCGTGCGCCCGCGCCCTCGAGGAGACCGGCCGCACGCTCGCGGACGCCGCGGCCGCCGCCGACCACTGGTGGCGGGCCCGCGTGCCCGACCGCGCGCTGGCCGCGGCGGTCCAGGTCGTCACGTCCTCCGAGCCGGACGGCGCCACGTCGACGGCCGTCGCGGCCGGCGAGCGCGCGCTGGAGCTGTGGGACCTGGTGCCCGACGCGGACCGGGTGGCCGGGCAGCACCGCGCGTCGCTCCTGCGGCACGTCGCCGCCGCGCTGCAGGACGCCGCACAGGTGGACCGGGGGGCCGGCCTCGCCCGGGAGGCCGTCGCGGAGTGGCCCGCCGACGACCCGGCCGGGCGGGCGCAGGCCCTCTCGACGCTGGCGCACATCCTCGGCAAGGCGGGCGACCCCGCGTCCGACGGCCTCATCGACGAGGCGCTGGCCCTCCTCCCCGCGGACGACCACGCGGGACGGGCGCCGCTGCTGCGGCTCAAGGCCCGCAACGCGATGATGGACGCGCGCGACGTCGAGGCGGTCGCGGTGGCCGGCGAGGCGCTCGCCGCCGCGCGGGCGGCCGGGGACGAGAAGAACTCCTCCCTCGCCCTCAACATGCGGGCCATGAGCCGGATCAACGGCGGGGACCTCGACGGGCTCGAGGAGCTCGAGCTGTCGGGCGTGGTCGCGGGCGACGACTGGCGCGCCCAGTGCCACTACTACACGAACGCCGCGGACATCCGGCTCAAGCTCGGGCAGTACGCGGCGGCGGAGTCCCTGGCCGAGACCGGCGCACGGCTGGCGCGCACCCTCGGCGCGGGGTGGGCCACCCGCGCGATGCTCGAGGGGAACGTGGCCGAGGCCTGGATCGAGCTGGGGCGGTGGGCCGACGCCGCGGACTGGTACGAGCGGTCGGTGCCGCTGATCGACCTCAGCGACTACTCCGTCTACCTGGGTGAGCGGTGGACGTGGCTGACGATGTGGCGCGGGGACGTCGGGGCGGCCCAGTCGCGGGCCCTCGCGCACCGGGCGACCTGGCTCCGGTTCGGCCGGGTCGAGGAGCAGATCCGGGCACGCGTCGCCGGGACGCTCGCGGAGCTCGCGCTCCTGCGCGACGACCTGGACGACGCGCTCGACCTCGTGTCCATCGCGCTCGAGGAGGGCTCCCTGTCCTCCTACTACCGTCTGTCCGTGCTGGCGGTCGCCGCCCGGGTGCTCGACCGTGCGCGCGCCGCCGGCCGGCCCGTGGACGTCGCCCCGTACCGGGCCGCGCTCGCGACCTGCGCGTCGTGGCCCACCTACCCCACGTGGGCGGCGGTGTTCGCGGCGGAGCTCGGCGACGGCTCCTGGGAGGCCGTGCTCGCCGCCGACGGGCCGGCGTCCCTGCGGCCCTACGCCCTGTTCCGCGACGGCGGGTCCCTGCTCGCGACGGGCGACCGCCAGGCCGCCAGGGTGCGCCTCGAGGCCGCGGTCGAGGCGGCCGAGGCCATCGGCTGCGGGCTCGTCGCCGACCAGGCGCGGGCGCTGCTGGACGGTGCCGGCCTCGGCCGCGTCCGTGGCCGAGGCGGCCGCGCCCCGGCGGCGGAGCGGGCGCTCACGGAGCGCGAGAGCCAGGTGCTCGCGCTCGTCGCCGAGGGGCTGACGAACGGGCAGATCGCCGAGCGCCTGTTCATCAGCCGCAAGACGGCGTCGGTCCACGTGTCCGCCATCCTGCGCAAGCTCGGCGTCGCCAGCCGCACCGAGGCCGCCGTCGTCGCGCGCTCCGAGACCCCGTGACGAGCTCCCGGCGACCGCGCTGACGTCGCCCGACGCACCTGTACACATGCCCTGAGCAGTCGTGTACGGACCGCCCGGGTGCCCCCTCTCTAGCCGTGTCACCACACCCGGCTGGGAGGCCATCATGGATCCGCACGTGTACGACATGCTCTTCGAGCGCCGGCAGGAGGAGCTCGAGCGCGAGGTCGCCCTGCGCCGTCTGGCGCACGAGCTCCGCGCCTCACGGCGGGCGCTCCGGGACGATGCCGTGGCACCAGCCCCCCGCGAGCCGCGGCGTCGCGCCGCGGCCGCGTCGCTGGGCCTGCCGCGCCACGCCTGACCCGCCAGGCGCACGGTCGGCCGCACCGACCGCCCGCCGTCCTCGAACCGTCGACGAGCCACCCGCTCGCCCCGCACGCGCCGCCCGGTCCCGACCGGGCGGCGCGTGCCGCGTGTCGGGACCGTCCCGGGCCCGGGCACGACCGTAGGCTCGCGGCCGTGCACGACCGCTACGGCTCCGACATCCTGTCCTCCGCCGGCTCCCGCGCCCCCGGCGCGCCGGACGGCTCCGCCCACCACCGCCGCCGGCCCGTGTCGCGGCCCCAGCCGGCGGAGCACGGCCTCGTCGTCGAGGAGGTCACGTCCGGATGGGTGGGCGCCGTCGTGCGCGTCGAGAAGTCGGGCGGCATGCACCTGGTGGTGCTCGAGGACCGGCGGGGCCGCACCCGGTCGTTCCCCCTCGGGCCCGGGTTCTGGGTGGACGGGCAGCCCGTCGAGCTCACCGCCCCCGTCACGCGGCGTGCCCCCGGACGCCCGACGCGCACCGCGTCCGGCTCCGTCGCCGTGCACGACCAGCGCGCGCGCGTCGCACGCGGCAGCCGCATCTGGGTGGAGGGCAAGCACGACGCCGAGCTGGTCGAGAAGGTGTGGGGCGACGACCTGCGGGTCGAGGGCGTGGTCGTCGAGATGCTCGACGGCGTCGACAACCTCGCGGACGCCCTCGACGAGTTCGCCCCGACGGCCGAGCGCCGCGTCGGGGTGCTGGTCGACCACCTGGTGCCCGGGTCGAAGGAGCGCCGCCTCGCCGACGAGGCGCTGCGCGGGGTGCCGCGCGGGACCGTGCTGGTCCTGGGCCACCCGTACGTCGACGTCTGGCAGGCGGTGAAGGCCGAGCGCCTGGGTCTGGCGTCGTGGCCGAGGATCGAGCGCGGCACGGAGTGGAAGCGCGGCATCCTGCGCGAGCTGGGGTGGCCGGCGTCGTCGACGGAGGACGTGGGCCGCGCCTGGCAGCGGATCCTGGGGACGGTCCGCGACTACCGCGACCTCGACCCGGCCCTGCTGGGCCGGGTCGAGGAGCTGATCGACTTCGTCACGGCGTGAGGCTCGGCCCGCGCCGCACCGTGCCCGGGCCGCCCCGGCTCAGATGATGCCGTCCCGCTTCGCGTAGGCGTTGACCCGCTCCGACACGGAGATCACGGCCATGAAGAACTCCAGCGTGATGCGCGCGATCGCGAGGTAGACCAGCGCGATGATCCACCCGAACACCAGGTAGAGGATGCCGGCCCACACGGACGCCTGGAACGCGGCGACGATCCCGCCGAGCCAGGCGATCGCGACCAGCACCGTCACGATGATGTAGACGACCTTCACCACGCTCGGCGTGATGTAACGGCCGAAGGAGTAGTCGAACATCGCGGACAGGAAGCCGCTCCCCTGCCCGCCGCCCGGCATGTGCGGGCCCGCGGACCGGTCCGGCGGGTACTCGAACCCCCCGTACAGGCCGGGGTCGGGCATCTGTCCCTCGTACGGCTGCTGCGCCGGCGCGTAGGGCTGGTCCCCGTACGGCGGCTGCCCGCCGTGCGGCGGCGGCCCGGCCGGCGGCTGACCGTGCGCCGGGCCCGGCCGGGCGGGCGGCGGCTGCTGCGGCGGCTGGTGCGGCGGCTCCTGCGGGTCGCCGGGCTGCTGCGGCGTGTTCTCGCTCATGGTTCCTCCTGAGTCGTCCAGGTGACTCACCCGGCGGGGTCTGGCCGGCTAGGCCCACTGTGGCCCGAGCCGTGCCGCGTCGCCACCGCACGTGACCTCCACGGATGCGCGAGGATGGGGTCATGAGCCAGCCGCCGTACGGGCCCCCGCCGCAGCAGCCCCCGGCCGGTCCGCCGGGCCAGCCCCCGGCCGGTCCGCCGCCCGGGCACCCGCCCTACGGGTACGGCCCGCTGCCCCTGTCGCCGTCGGACGAGCGCACCTGGGCGATGGTCGCGCACCTGGGCCCGCCGGTCCTGTCGCTGCTGAGCTTCGGGTTCCTCGGGTTCCTCACGCCGCTGCTGGTCTGGCTGTTCCTGCGCGACCGCAGCGCCTACGTGGGCGACCAGGCCAAGGAGTCGCTGAACTTCCAGATCACGCTGCTGATCGGCTACGCGATCTCGGTGGTCCTGTTCCTCGTCTTCATCGGGTTCGTGCTCTGGATCGCGGTCTGGGTGCTGTCGATCGTCTTCGGGATCCTCGCCGCGGTCGCCGTCAACCGGCACGAGGCGTACCGCTACCCCATCAACATCCGCATGGTCTCCTGACCGGCGGACGCATCGAGCGTGCCGTCAGGCGGTGAGCTCGCGGACGACGGAGTCGGCGAGCAGGCGACCCTGGCGGGTGAGGACGACGCGGCCGCGCACCGCGGCGACGCCGTCGAGCAGCCCGCGCGCCACGAGCCCGGCGACCGCCGCGCGGCGCGAGGGGTCCAGCGCGTCGACGTCGAGGCCCTCGCGCACCCGCACCCCGAGCAGCACGCGCTCGAGCTGGGCCTCGGCGGGCGTGAGCAGCTCCCGCCCGGCGCCCGGCGACGCGCCGTCCTCGAGCAGCGCCGCATAGCGACGCGGGTGCTTGACGTTCCACCAGCGCACGCCGGCGTGCTCGCCGTCGCCCGCCCCCGCGACGTAGGAGTGCGCACCGGGGCCCACGCCCCACCAGTCGTCCCCGCGCCAGTACGCGCGGTTGTGCCGGCACGCGTGCTCGGGCCCGCGGGCCCAGTTGCTCACCTCGTACCAGCCGAGCCCCGCCTCGGTGAGGAGGTCGTCGGCCAGCTCGTACTTCGCGGCCTGGTCGTCCTCGTCGGGCAGCGCCAGCTCCCCGCGACGCACCTGGGCGTGCATCTTCGTGCCCGGCTCGACGACGAGCGCGTACGCCGACACGTGGTCGACGCCGGTGGCCAGCACCGCCTCCAGCGACGCGCGCCAGTCGTCGAGGGACTCCCCCGGCGTGCCGTAGATGAGGTCGAGGGAGACGTCCAGGCCGGCGTCGCGCGCCCAGGCCACCGCATCGGGCACCCGACGCGGGTCGTGGGTGCGCTCCAGCGTGGCCAGCACGTGCGGCACCGCCGACTGCATCCCGAAAGAGACCCGGGTGAACCCGGCGTCGGCCAGCACGCGCAGCGACGCGGGCGTCACCGAGTCCGGGTTGGCCTCGGTGGTCACCTCCGCGTCGTCGGCCAGCCCCCACGCGTCGTCGACGCCGCGCAGGACCCGCGCCAGGTCGGCGGCGGGCAGCATCGTGGGCGTGCCGCCGCCGAAGAACACGGTGGAGACGGGGCGCCCGCCGAGGCCCGCGTCGTCGAGCACGCGCGCGGCCAGCTCGACCTCGCGCAGCGCCGTCGTCGCGTACGCCGCCTGGTTGGCGCCGCCGCCCAGCTCCGCCGCCGTGTAGGTGTTGAAGTCGCAGTACCCGCAGCGCACCGAGCAGAACGGCACGTGGACGTAGACGCCGAACGGGCGGGGCTCCGCGCCCGCCGCGGCCGGGCGCACCCACGGCGGCAGGGCGCCGTCGGCCGGGACGGGGACGCCGTCAGGCAGCGCGGGCACTACTTCTTCTTGTCCTTGGTCTCCTTGCCGCCGGCGCCGTCGGAGGAGAGCGCGGCGATGAAGGCGTCCTTCGGGACCTCGACGGACCCGATGTTCTTCATGCGCTTCTTGCCCTCCTTCTGCTTCTCCAGCAGCTTGCGCTTGCGGCTGATGTCGCCGCCGTAGCACTTGGCGAGCACGTCCTTGCGCATCGCGCGCACCGTCTCGCGGGCGATCACCCGGGCGCCCACGGCGGCCTGGATCGGCACCTCGAACTGCTGGCGCGGGATGATCTCCTTGAGCTTCGCCGTCATCATGACGCCGTAGTCGTAGGCCTTGTCCTTGTGCACGATGGCGCTGAACGCGTCCACCTGCTCGCCCTGCAGGAGGATGTCGACCTTCACGAGGTCGGCCGCCTGGTCGCCCGTGGGCTCGTAGTCCAGCGACGCGTAGCCGCGGGTCCGGGACTTCAGCTGGTCGAAGAAGTCGAACACGATCTCCGCGAGGGGCAGCGTGAACCGCAGCTCGACCCGGTCCTCCGACAGGTAGTCCATGCCGAGCATCTGGCCGCGGCGGTCGTTGCACAGGCCCATGATCGTGCCCACGAACTCGCTCGGCGCAAGGATGGTCGCGCGCACGACGGGCTCGCGGACCTCCTTGATCTTGCCGCCGGGGAATTCGGACGGGTTGGTCACCTTCACCTCGGTGCCGTCGTCGAGCGTGACGTCGTAGACCACGTTCGGCGCCGTCGAGATGAGGTCGAGGTCGAACTCGCGCTCGAGCCGCTCGCGCACGATCTCCAGGTGCAGCAGGCCGAGGAACCCGACGCGGAAGCCGAAGCCCAGCGCCACCGACGTCTCGGGCTCGTAGTTGAGCGCCGCGTCGTTGAGCTTGAGCTTGTCGAGGGCGTCGCGCAGCGCCGGGTAGTCCGTGCCGTCCACCGGGTACAGGCCGGAGAACACCATCGGCTTCGGGTCGCTGTACCCGCCGAGGGCCTCGTCGGCGGGCTTGGCCATGTTGGTGACCGTGTCGCCGACCTTCGACTGGCGCACGTCCTTCACGCCGGTGATGAGGTAGCCGACCTCGCCGACGCCGAGCCCCTTGGTGATGATCGGCTCCGGGGAGATGACGCCGATCTCGAGCAGCTCGTGCGTCGCGCGGGTCGACATCATGGCGATGCGCTCGCGCGGGCTGAGGTTGCCGTCCACGACGCGCACGTACGTCACCACGCCGCGGTAGGTGTCGTAGACCGAGTCGAAGATCATGGCGCGGGCCGGGGCGTCCGCGTCGCCGACGGGCGCCGGGACCCGCTCGACGATGCGGTCGAGCAGCTCCTCGACGCCGGCGCCGGTCTTGCCGGAGACCTTGAGCACGTCCGCCGGGTCGCCGCCGACGAGGTTCGCGAGCTCCTCCGCGTACTTCTCCGGCTGCGCGGCGGGCAGGTCGATCTTGTTGAGGACCGGGATGATCTCGAGGTCGTTCTCCATCGCCAGGTACAGGTTGGCGAGCGTCTGGGCCTCGATGCCCTGCGCGGCGTCCACGAGCAGCACGGCGCCCTCGCACGCGGCGAGCGACCGGGACACCTCGTAGGTGAAGTCCACGTGGCCCGGCGTGTCGATCATGTTGAGCGCGAACGGCTCCTCCGCCACCTGCCACGGCATCCGCACGGCCTGCGACTTGATGGTGATGCCGCGCTCGCGCTCGATGTCCATGCGGTCGAGGTACTGCGCGCGCATGGCCCGCGGCTCGACCACGCCGGTGAGCTGCAGCATGCGGTCGGCGAGCGTCGACTTGCCGTGGTCGATGTGCGCGATGATGCAGAAGTTGCGGATGAGCTCCGGCGCAGTGGCGTTCGGCTCGATGCGCGCGCTGAGCGCGGGTCCGGGGATGGGCAACGCGATCTCGCTCCGTCAGGTCGCTGGGTGGGTGCCGTCGGTGGTGGCGAGGCCCGGCCATTGTCCCATGACCCCGCCCGCGTGCGGGCAGGCGGGGCCCCTGCCTACGGTCGACGACCACCCACCGATGCGACAGGAGGTTCCCCGCCATGGCCGACCTGACCGGAAGGCGAGTGCTCGCGATCGTGACGAGCTACGGAGTCGAGCAGGACGAGCTGGTGGTGCCGCTGGAGCACCTGCGCGCCGCGGGCGCCGAGGTGGTCGTCGCCTCGAACGAGCCGGGCGAGGTGCAGACGCTCGTCGGGGACAAGGACCCGGGCCGCGCCGTGCCCGTCGACGCCACCTACGCCGACGTGGACCCCGCCGGGGCCGACCTGCTGCTCGTGCCAGGCGGCACGATCAACGCCGACACGCTGCGGCTCCAGGACGCCGCGGTCGGCCTCGTCAGGGAGTTCGCGCGCAGCGGCAGGCCCGTGGCCGCGATCTGCCACGGCCCGTGGGCCGTGATCGAGGCGGGGTGCGCCGACGGGGCGACGCTCACGTCGTACCCCTCGCTCGCCACCGACGTGCGCAACGCCGGCGGCACCTGGGTGGATCGACCCGTGGTGCGGGACGACGGCGCCGGCTACCCCCTGGTGACGTCCCGCACCCCCGACGACCTCGACGACTTCCTCGGCGAGGTCGACGCGGTACTGGCCCGCTGACCGTCGTCGGGCGCTAGCCTCGGCGCCATGCCGAGCGAGCCCGACACCGTGCAGCGACGCCCCCTGGTCGACCCGCGCAGCGGGCGACGCGCGGACGGCGGGCCCGAGCCGGACCGCCTCACCCTCCTCGCGCGGCTGCAGGACGAGTTCGCCGCGGCGGTGCCCGGCGTCGACCCGGACGCCCGCGTGCCCGCGTGCGGCGACTGGCGGGCGCGCGAGCTCGTCGTGCACCTCGCCGGCGTCCACCACTGGGCCGCCGGGATGGCCCAGGGCGACACGTCCCGCTCGGAGGACCTGACCGAGCCCGACGGCGGCGCGCCCGCCCTCGCGGCCCTCTACCGCCGGCACGCGGCCGCGCTGCTCGCCGCGCTCGACGTCGCCGGGCCCGACGGCGCGGCGGTCACGCTGGTCGGGGACGGGCCGGCGTCGTTCTGGTGGCGGCGGCAGGGCTACGAGACCCTCGTGCACCTGCACGACCTGCACGCCGCGCGCGCCGGCTCCGGGGCGGCCGCCCTGGGCGCGGTCGACGTCGGGCCCGACGTCTGGGCCGACGCCGTGGACGAGGTCGTGACGCTCTTCCAGCCGCGGCAGGTGCGCCTGGGCCGGATGGCCCCGCTCGCCGACGTCCTGCGCCTCGAGG
The DNA here is from genome assembly GCF_042801555.1 of Isoptericola sp. NPDC057559. Lineage (NCBI taxonomy): Bacteria > Bacillati > Actinomycetota > Actinomycetes > Micrococcales > Promicromonosporaceae > Isoptericola > Isoptericola sp. NPDC057559. The sequence goes on along the minus strand of NZ_JBHVFQ010000006.1, from coordinate 101,719 downwards.
CGGACGACCTCGGCTGGTCGTGGACGCTCGGTGCGGGCGCGCTCGGCGCGGCACCCGGGGCCGTCGTCCGCGGACCGGCGCGCGGGCTCGCCCTGCTGCTGTGGGGCCGCCTGACCCTCGCCGAGGCGGGCGCCGTCGTCGAGGGCGACGAGGCCGCCGCGCGTCGCGTGCTGGACGCGCCCCTCGTCCCCTGACCTCGCGCGGCAGCACGGGACGCGCTCGACCGATGAGTCCGCCCGGGCCGCCCGGTCCACCCGCCATGACCCAGAACACGACCGGCGGCACGGCCGCCGCGCCCGCGTCCACCACCACGACCACCGGCAGGACGGCGCGCGGCGACCGCATCACCGCCGACGTGCGCGGCTCCGGCCCCGGGGTGGTGTTCGTCGCCGGCGCCGGGCCGTTCCGCGCCGTCGACCCGATCACCACCCGGACGGCGGAGCTCCTCGCCGACGCCGGCACCACGACCGTCGTCTTCGACCGGCTGGGCCGCGGCGACTCCCCCGCCCCGGGTCGGCTCGACCTCGACCGGGAGCTCGACGCGGTCGCCGCGGCGATCGACCTCGCGGGTGGCTCGGCCGTGCTGTGCGGGCACTCGTCGGGCTGCGCGATCTCCCTCCGCGCGGCGGACCAGGGCCTGCCCGTGACCGGCCTGGTCCTGTGGGAGGCGCCCCTGGAGCTCGGCGCCGAGGAGACCCGCGCGTGGGCGGCGGAGATCGAGCGCCGCATGGACGCCGGAGACCTCGAGGGCGCCACCGAGCACTTCATGAAGGACATGCCCCCGGAGTGGCTGGCCGGCGCCAAGGCGTCACCGGACTGGCCCGCGATCGCCGCGTCCGTCGTCTCGCAGCGCGCCGACGCCCAGGCCCTCACCTGGGCCACCCGGGCCCTGGCGGACGGCGGGCTCGCCGGCGTGCCCGTGCCGCTGCTCGCCCTCACCGGGACCGAGACCTTCCCCGGCATGCCCGAGGCGGCGGCGCGGCTGGCGGCCGCCGTCCCCGAGGGCTCGGCCGAGACGCTGGCCGGCGCCGAGCACTCGTGGGACCCGGAGCCGATGGCGGCCCGCCTGGCCCGGTTCGTGCTCGCCTGACCCGCACGTAGGCTGTCGGCCGTGGCGAACCGATGGCTGAACCTGCTGGTGGACGTGCTGCGATCGGCGACGCGGCCGTCGTCGCGCGGCACGTCCCGCCCGTCCACCACGCCCCGCCCGCGAGGCGGGACGCCGACGCCCGGCCGCGGCCCGGCCGGCGCCTATCCCGGCGACTTCACGGGCACCGTGAAGCCCGTGTACTCCCCGCGGCCGGACGGCGACCCGGACCCGGGCGAGGTCGTGTGGACCTGGGTGCCGTTCGAGGAGGACCACGCGCGCGGCAAGGACCGCCCCGTGCTGCTGGTCGGCAGGGACGGGCCGTGGCTGCTCGCGCTGCAGCTCACCAGCAAGGACCACGACCGCGACGCCGCACAGGAGGCCCGCTACGGGCGGCTGTGGATGGACGTCGGCACCGGCGCGTGGGACTCCCAGAAGCGCCCCAGCGAGGTGCGCCTCAACCGGGTCGTCCGGGTGGACCCGGGCGCCGTCCGCCGCGAGGGCGCCGTCATGGACCGCCGGTCGTTCGACCGGGTGGCGCGGGCGATGGCCGAGGCGCGGCGCTGACCTGCGCGCCGGGGCCGGGTCGGAGCCCGACCGGGCCCCGATCCGGTGCGGTACGCCACAGCCGGCGACGGTTCTCCGGCCGAGGGTGCCTCTGCTATCGTTGATGTTTGCGTGTCCGCCCAGGTCGGCGGGCACAGCCGCAGTTCCTCTCCACGGGTTCCCCACCCCAGTCCCGGAGCTGTGGCCGCCCTCTACGACCTATCCGCTCGCCGGCAGGCGAACACACCAGGAAGTCCACACGTGGCAAACATCAAGTCCCAGATCAAGCGCATCAAGACGAACGAGAAGGCGCGCCTGCGCAACAAGGCCGTCAAGTCTGAGCTGAAGACCTACGTGCGCAAGGTGCGCGAGGCCGTCGCCGCGGGCGACAAGGAGGCCGCCACCACCGCGCTGACGGCCGCGTCGCGCAAGCTCGACAAGGCTGTCTCGAAGGGCGTCATCCACGCCAACCAGGCCGCGAACCGCAAGTCGGCCATCGCGAAGTCGGTCGAGGCTCTCTGAGTCGTCGCGCTCCGTCCGCCTGACGGCGGGCCGGCAAGACTTCGAAGGGCGTCGCACCTGAGGGTGCGGCGCCCTTCGCGCGTCCCCGGGCGACGTGCCGCGCCGCGCGACGGCCCGCCCGGGCGCGGAGACGGGCGGCCACGGTCCCGCTCATCGCGGGACGGCGTCAGCCCCGGCGCGAGCGGGCGATGGTCAGCACGGCCTTCTCGACGGCGTAGACCGGGTCGCGCCCGCCACCCTTGACGTCGGCGTCCGCCTGCGAGACCGCGCCGATGGCGGTGGCCAGCCCCTCGGGGGTCCAGCGCGACAGGTCCCGCTGCGCGTTGCGCACCTGCCAGTCCTGCAGCCCGAGCTCGCGCGCGGTGACGGCGCCGCCACGGATCGCCGCGACCCGGGCGAGCGTGCGCAGCCGCAGCGCGAGGGCGGCGACGATCGGCACCGGGTCCCCGCCGGTGGCCAGGGAGTGCCGCAGGAGCGCGACGGCTCCCCCGGCGTCGCCCGCGACCGCAGCGTCGGCCACCTTGAAGCCCGTGGCCTCGACGCGGCCGCCGTAGTACCGGTCGACGACGGCCTCGCTGATCGTGCCGGTCGTGTCGGCGACGAGCTGGGAGCACGCGGACGCCAGCTCTCGCAGGTCGGTGCCGAGAGCGTCGACCAGCGCGCGGACCGCCGCGGCGTCGGCCCGGCGGCGCGCCGCCCGGAACTCGGCCGTGACGAACTGGACCTTGTCGGCGTCCTTGGTGATCGGGTCGCACTCGAGCACCGGGGCGCCGGTGGCGACGATCGCGTCGAGCATCTTCTTGCCGCGCTGCCCGCCGCCGTGCACCACGACGACGACCGTCTCCGGGTCGGGCGACGCCACGTACGCGACGACGTCCGCCACCAGGTCCTCGGTGGCCGCCTCGGCGCCCCGCACGACGACCACGCTGGGCTCGCCGAAGAGCGACGGGCTGGCCGCGACGGCGAGCTGACCGGCGGTGTAGGTGCCGCCCTCGAGCTCGGCCTTCTCCGTGGTCGCGTCACGCTCGCGCGCCAGGCCCACGACGCCGTCCACCGCGCGCTCGGCGAGCAGCCCCTCCGGGCCGCGCACCAGCAGCACGGGCGCCAGCGTCGGGTCGTCCCAGGGCCGGCTGTTCGCCGCCGTGGAGCGGCCGCCTCGACGGGGCGAACGGGACTGGCGGGAGGCGGGGGCGGCGGGCACGCCCCCAGCCTGCCACGAACGACCGACGCGCCCGGTCACCCGCACGCCAGGCCGATCTCCGCTCCCCGGGGCACCAGGGCGGCCGTGCCGCACTCGTCCGTGCGGACCAGGGCGGAGCCGACCGAGGCGTACAGGTCCAGGGCGTCGTCGGTGGGGTGACCGTACGTGTTGCCCGCGCCCACGCTGACCAGCGTCACCCGCGGGGACAGGTGCCGGGCCAGCGCCTCCGACTGCGACCGCGAGCCGTGGTGGGCCATCTTGACGACGTCGACGTCCGCCGCCCGGCCCGACGCGGCGAGCGATGCGGCCAGCGCGTCCTGGCCGGGCTCCTCCAGGTCCCCGAGGGCGACCAGGTCGAGGCCGCCCGACGTCCACAGCTCGAGCGCGACGCTCCCCTCGTTCGCCCCGCCGGCCCCGGCGCCCGGACGGCGTCCGGACCCGTCTCCCGCCGGGCCCCCTCCGCCGGCGGCCCCCGCGGCGGCCAGGACCTGCCACGCGACCGAACCCGCCGTCCCGGAGGCGCCCGGCGCGGCGTCGCGCACCGGCACGCCGGCCTCCGCGAGCCGCGACCGCACCGCGGCGGCCTGCGCGGCGGGGTCGTCCAGCGGCGAGACCAGCGCGGACGTCACCGTCCGTCCCCGGAGGACGGGGGCGAGACCGCCCACGTGGTCGGCGTGGAAGTGGGTCAGCACGAGCAGGTCGATCCGCGTGACGCCCAGCCGGTCCAGGCAGGTCCCGGCCGCGCCGGTGTCCGGCCCGACGTCGACGACCACCGCCGATGCCGGTCCCGTGCGAACGACGAGCGAGTCCCCCTGCCCGACGTCGCACGCGACGACCTGCCAGTCCGGCGGCGCCCGGTGCCCCGCGGCGACCAGCCGCGGGACCGCGAGCACCAGGGCGGCGACGAGGGCGACCCCCGCCAGCCCAGCGAGGCCGGCGACGGCCGCGGTCCGGCCACGTCCGTGGCGCGCGGCCGCCCGCCGGACCCGCCGCCGCACGCGCCGGACCGTGCGCGGGCCGGCCTCGCGCCACTCACGCCGCCAGCCCTCCCCGGGCGGGCGGCGGAGGACGAGGACCAGCCCGGCGACCGTCAGCAGGGCGAGCGCCGCGGCGCCCGCCAGGCCGCCGGGCCACGGGAGCCGGGCCCCGGGCACGGCCGCGAACGCCCGGGCGACCGTCGCGATCCACGCCGTCGCGCCGCCCGCGAGCCAGGCCACGGGGAGCGCGAGCCCGGGCGCCCAGGGCGCGAGCAGCGTCGCGACGAGGCCGAGCACCGTGGCCGGCACCAGCGCGGGGGTGGCCAGCAGGTTGGCCGGCACGGACATCAGCGGGACGTGCGGGTCGATGAGGAGCAGCACCGGGCCGCACGCCGCCTGCGCGGCCCACGGCACCGCGAGCGCGAACGCCAGGGGGCGACCTGTCCACGGGGCCAGCCGTCGTGCCAGCGGCCCGGCGAGCAGCACGAGCCCGGCGGTCGCCGCGCACGACAGCACGAACCCGTAGGAGCGGGACAGCCAGGGGTCCACGACGAGCAGGGCCGTCGCCGCGGCCGCCAGCGCGGGCGCGCCCGACGACGGCCGCCCGAGCGCGAGCCCGAGCAGCGCCGCCGCGCACGTCCACGCCGCGCGCAGCACGCTGGGCTCGGGCCGCACGAGGAGCACGAACGCGGTGGCCGCGAGCGCCACGACGGCCACCCGCACGCCCCGCGGCGCCCGCACCAGCGCGCACAGGGCGGTGAGGGTCGCGACCACGATCGCGAAGTGCCCGCCCGAGACGGCCGTGATGTGCGTGAGGCTCGTGGCGCGCATCGCCTGGTCGACGTCGTCCGGCACCAGGCTCGTGTCGCCGACCGCGACGCCCGGCACCAGGCCCCGCGCCTGCGGCGAGAGCGACGCCGTGACGTCGAGCAGCGCGGACCGCAGCGTGTGCGTCGCGCGCAGCACGGCGGACGGCGGCGCCCGCTCGGCGACGGGCCCCGAGGCGGCCAGCCGCGCCACGGGGCCGTCGCCGCCGGCCACGGGGCGCAGCACACCGGTCGCCGCGACGGTGGCCCCGTACCGCGGCGCCGTGCCGTCGGCCGTCATCTCGACGAGCCCCGCGGCGCCCGTCGTCACGCCGCGTCCCGCGACCTCGCGGACGGAGACCACCCAGCGGGACCCGCCGCCGAACGCCGACGCCCGCGCCTCGGAGACGACCCGTCCGACCAGCTCGGCGCGGGCGCCCTGCGCCGCGAGCTCGCGCAGCGGGGCCTGGCGGGCGGCCTGGGCGTGCGCGCCGAGAGCCACCGCCGCGAGGCACACCAGCACCAGGACCGCCTGCACGGCGACCCGCCGCACCCGTGATCCCGTCCCGGTCCCCGCGCCAGGGCGGCGGCGGGCCGCCGCCCCTGCCCACCGGAGCGCCGCTCCCCCGCCGGCCGCGGCGACCACCGCGACCACCACGGCGGTGCCCGCCCACGGAGCGGCGGGCCCCGTGAGCGCCCAGGCCGCTCCCCACGACGCCAGCGCCGCGGGCACCAGGCGCAGGTCCACGCGCCGGGCCGGCGGCCCCGGCCGCGCGGCGCCACCACCACCCAGGGCAGCGCCAGGACCGGCCGCCGCGGTGACGTCGTCCGCGGGCCGGCCCGCCCGCTCGTCGGGGGCGGTCGCGACGGTCACAGCCGGACCAGGTCGCGGACCTGCCCCAGCACGGACGGGCCGATGCCCGACACCTCGTCCAGCTCGTCGACGCTCGTGAACGGGCCGTGCTCGTCGCGCCACTGGACGATCCGCCCGGCCAGCGCGGGCCCGATGCCGGGAAGCTCCTCGAGCTCCGCGGCCCCGGCGGAATTGAGGGGCACGAGCCCGCCGCCGTCCGCCCCGCCCGCGCCGGGGTCCGCGTCGCTCGTGCCGCCGCCCTCCGCCTCGGGCTGCTCGCCCGGGCGAGGCACGCGGATCTGCTCGCCGTCCACGACCGCGCGGGCCAGGTTGAGCGCCGCGGGGTCCGCCCGCTTCGTGGTTCCGCCCGCCGCCGCGACCGCGTCCGCCACGCGGGCCCCGACCGGCACGGTCACCAGGCCGGGCTCGCGCACCTCGCCCACGACGTGCACGACGACGGTGCCGGGTCCCGGACCGGCCGCACCCTCCGCGTCGCCGTCCTGCCCCGGCGTCACCTCCCCGTGGCCCGCCGGCCCCGGGGTCGCGGGCGGGTCCGGGGCCGACGCGGCCGGGGACGCCGCGGCGGAGGCGGCCCCTGCGCTCCCGGCGTCCCCGGCACCCGCGAGGGTGACCACCTCACCCGGCCGCAGCGTCGCCACGACCGCGACGGCGACCGCCACGAGCAGCACGGCCACCGACGCGACCACGGCGGCACGCAGGCCCAGGGACCACCGTGGCCGGCCGCCGTCGTGGTCGGCGTGGTCGTCGAGCTGCGCGTGCCCGTGCGCAGCGGCATAGGCGGCCGCGACGTGGCGCGCCGACCGGCGCGCGCGCAGGCGCGCGGCGAGCTCGTCCTCGTCGTCGCGCTCGGGGCCGGGCGGCCCGCCCAGGTCCCCTCCGTGGTCCCACGGGTCGGCACCCGGTCCGTCGCCGGCGCCTGCCGCCGCGGGCCCCCGGACGGCGTGCCAGGCAGCGAGGCGCGCCGCCGCCTCGTCCAACGGCGACGCCGCGCGCGCGTCGGGCCGGGCGCCGTCGGACGGTCCGTCGTGCCGTCCGGCGGCGTCCGGGCCGAGGGGTGCGGCGCCGTCGGTGTGGTGCGGAAGGGTCGAGGTCACGCCGCGACGCTAGGTTCGCGGGGCCCTCACTCGACCGGCCGAGGAGGCCTCTGTGGACGACGCCGACCTGGGGGCAGGCTCCTCAGCCCGTGGCGCCGTGCGAGTGTCCTCCGAGCTCGGCGACGACCACGGCGAGCGCCCCCGGCCCGGCGTGCGCGCCCAGCACGGCGCTCACCGGCGTGACGACGGGCTCGGCGCCGCACCCGTCCCGGAGCCGCCGGGCGAGGTCGGCGGCCCGCTCCGGCGCGCCGAGGTGGTGCACGGCGACGCCCGGCTCCTCGCACGACTCCGCGCGGCGCAGCGCCAGCTCGACCAGCCGGTCCGTCGCGGCCCGGCGCGTTCGCACGCGCTGCGCCATCTCGAGGCGCCCGTCGCGGACGGCGAGGATGGGCCGCACCCCGAGCGCGGTGCCGAGCGCCGCCGCGGGGGCGGACAGACGCCCGCCGCGGCGCAGGTGGTCGAGGGAGTCGACGAGGAAGATCGTGGTGCTCGACGCCGCCACCTGGCGCGCCCGTGCGGCGACCGCCGCGGCGTCGTGGCCGTCGGCGGCGCACCGGGCGGCCTCCTGGGCGGCGAACCCGAGCGCCATCGCCACCGTGCGGGAGTCGATCGCCTGCACCGGGATCATGCTGCGCTGCCCGGCGCCCGCCGCCACCCGGACCGTGCCGGACAGGTCGCCCGACAGGTGCACCCCCACGACCGCCCGCGCGCCGTCGGCGGCCAGGTCCCGGTAGACCGCCGCGAACTCCGCCGGCGCGGGCTGCGACGTGCTCAGCCGCTCGCCCGCGGCGATCCGGGCGGCGACCTCCTCCGGGGTGATGTCCACGCCCTCGCGCCACGACTCCTCCCCCGCCACGACGCGGAGCGGGACGACGACGGGGGCGTCGGAGCCGGAGAGCTCGGCGGGCAGGCACGCGGTCGAGTCGGTGACGACGCGGACGCTGGGCGGGTCGGTGGGCATCGGCGGGGAGTCTACCGACGCCGCCCGGGCGCACCAGGGCGCACCGGGCGGCGACGGCGGTCAGTCGTGCTCGTGCGCCCCGTGCTCGTCGTGCCCCTCCCCGTGCCCGGAGTCGTGCCCGGAGTCGTGCCCGGAGTCGTGCCCCGGCTCCTCGGCACCGCCCGGCACGCCGGAGATCTCGTTCGGCACGACGTCCAGCGTCGCGCTCTTCCACACGGAGCGGGACTCGACGTCGACGGCGTGCACGGACCGGGTGGCCGGGTCGGTCACGTAGACCGACCCGTCGAGGGCGAGCACGGCGGGCCGCGGCTCCTGCCACTCGGCAGGCTCCTCCCACGCGTCGATCACGGGGATGGACGCCTCCACCGTGCCGCTCTCGGGGTCGACGACGTGCAGCGCGCCGTCCGTGCCGAGCACCAGGGCCTCGCCGTCGTCGCCCCGCGCGAGGGAGCGGAACGTGTAGCTGGCGGGCAGGTCGACCAGCGTCAGCGTCGCCGTGCGCGTGTCGACCAGGGACACCCGCGTGGGCCGCTCGAGCTCCGCGTCCGGGTCCACCTTGTAGTCGCCGAGCACGACCGGGGAGGCCGCGGAGCCGGCCTGGTTGCCGATGCGGCCGTAGGCGTCGGGGGCGTCGACCTTGGTCAGCTCGCCGCCCGCGTAGACGAGGACGCCGTCCTCGCAGCCCAGCACGACGGCCTCGTCGGCCGCGACCGCCTCCCCGTGGACGCCCGGGCACGCGTCGCTCGCCGCCACCTCGTGGTCGTCGGAGTCCAGGACACGCACGCCGGAGCGCGACTCCTCGGTGCCCTCCGTGACGACCAGCGTGTCGTCGGCGAGCGCCACGGCCACGCCGTGGTGGGCCGACGGCGTGGTGAGCTCGCGCACCGGCGCCTCCCCGTCGGCGACGTGCGCGGCGTCCAGCACGGTGACCCGGCCGGTCCCGTCGTCGAACAGGGCGGTGCGCCCCTCGTGCACGACCACGTGCCCCGGCTCCTGGGCGTCGTAGGCGACGTCGGTGAGCCGCGGCTCGGCGCGCCAGTAGTGGTGGTGGTCGCCGTGCGCCTCGCCCCACGCGCCGAGGTCGAGGGCGCGGAAGCCGCCGGTGGTGGAGGCCAGCAGGTGGCGCCCGTCGCCGGCGGGGTTGAGCCGGGTGAAGCCGTCGAGCGGCAGGTCGGCGACCTGGTCGAGCGTCTGCGCGTCGAGGACGACGACGCCCCCGTCGTACGTGAGCGCGAGGCGCGGCGTGGGCGCCGGCGCCTCGGTCGCCGGCCCGGCCGTCGTCTCCGGCGACCCGGCGGCGCCGGCGGCCGGGTCGGCGGTGGCGCAGCCGGCGAGCACGGCCGGCACGGACAGGGCGAGCCCGAGCGCCGGCAGGCGGCGGGCGCTCGGGCGGTGACGGGTGGGCGAAGGCATGGGTGTCTCCAGGGTCGGACGGTCGAGGACGCAAATGAGAACGCTTCTCAGGTGCGCGATCAGTGAAGCAGATGTGAGAATCGTTCTCAACTCTCGCGCACGTCGGGTGCGGCGTTCCCGGCAGCCCGGCGGCCGGCGGCCGGCGGCGGCACCCGCTCGCCGCGCAGCCCTCCCGGCCGCGCGCTAGCGTGCGGCCCATGGCTGAGGGGACACCGCCCACCGACGACGCCGGGCTCGCCGCGCTGCGGGCGGCCGCCGCCCAGGCCGCGGCGGAGGCCGCCGAGGCCAAGGCCGCGGCCGCGCAGGCCGCCCTCGAGGCGGCGGAGGCCGCGAGCCGGACCACGACGTCGGCACCGGCCACGCCGCCCCCCCGACGCACCGGCCGCCGACGCACCGGCCCCCGAGCCCGGGCCTGCGACGACGGCCGCACCGGAGGCCGCACCGGAGGCCGCACCGGAGCCCGCACCGGAGCCGGCGGCGGCCCCCACGGCGGAGACGCCCGACGGCGAGGCCGCGGCGCCGGCCTCGTACGCGGACGAGGTGCGCGCGGGCTACGCCTCGGACGGCCCGACGCTCCCGCTGGGCGCGCTGCTGTCGGGGGCGCTCGGCGGCGACCCGACCCCGGACGCGACGGTCCAGGTGGGCTTCCCCCTCGCGACGCTCAACCGGCACGGCCTGGTCGCGGGCGCGACGGGCACCGGCAAGACGAAGACCCTCCAGGGCATGGCCGAGGGCCTGTCGGCGCAGGGCGTCCCGGTGTTCCTCGCCGACGTCAAGGGCGACCTGTCGGGCCTGGCCGTCGCCGGCCCGGACAACCCGAAGGTCGCGGCGCGGGCCGCGAGCATCGGGCAGGAGTGGTCCCCGACGTCGTACCCGGTCGAGTTCTACTCGCTCGGCGGCCTCGGGACCGGCGTCCCGATCCGCACGACCGTCACCGACTTCGGGCCGCTGCTGCTGAGCAAGGTGCTCGGCCTCAACGCCACGCAGTCCTCCAGCCTCGAGCTGATCTTCCACTGGGCGGACGGGCAGCAGCTGGCGCTGCTCGACCTCAAGGACCTGCAGTCGACGATCGCGTACCTCACCTCCGACGAGGGCAAGGCACAGCTCAAGGGCATCGGCGGCGTGTCCGCGGCGACGGCGGGGGTCATCCTGCGCGAGATCGTGGGGCTGCAGGCGCAGGGCGGGGACGTGTTCTTCGGCGAGCCCGCGTTCGAGACGTCCGACCTGCTGCGCACCGCCCCGGACGGGCGCGGGCTCGTCTCCGCGCTCGAGCTGCCCGGCGTGCAGGACCGGCCCGCGCTGTTCTCCACGTTCCTCATGTGGCTGCTCGCCGAGCTGTTCCAGGAGCTCCCCGAGGTGGGCGACCCCGACAAGCCCAGGCTCGTGTTCTTCTTCGACGAGGCGCACCTGCTGTTCACGGGCGCCTCGAAGGAGTTCCTCCAGCAGGTGGTCCAGACGGTGCGCCTGATCCGCAGCAAGGGCGTGGGCGTCTTCTTCGTCACCCAGTCCCCCAAGGACGTGCCCGCCGACGTGCTGGCCCAGCTCGGCAACCGCGTGCAGCACGCGCTGCGCGCCTTCACCCCCGACGACGCCACGGCGCTGCGGGCGGCGGCGCGCACCTTCCCGACGTCGCCCTACGACCTCGAGCGGCTGCTGCAGTCGCTGGGCACCGGCGAGGCCGTCGTCACGCTGCTCGACGAGAAGGGCGCGCCGACTCCCGTCGCGTGGACGCGGGTGCGCGCGCCGCAGGCCTCGATGGACCCCGCGCCGCAGCAGGTGCTGGACGCGGCGGTCGCCGCGTCGCCCGGTCAGGCGCGCTACGGCGCCGCGGTCGACCGCGAGTCCGCCTACGAGCTGCTGCAGGCGCGCGCCGCGCAGGACGCCGCCACGCGGGAGGCGGCCGAGCGCGCCGCCGAGCTGGAGAAGGAGGCGGCGCAGGCGCGCAAGGAGGCCGAGGCCGACGCACGCCGGGCGCAGAAGACCTCACGCCCGTCGGGCTCCTCGCGCGGCAGCGCCCGGAACCCGATGGACGCCATCCTCACGACCGTCGGCACCACGCTGGCGCGGGAGATCACCCGCAGCGTCTTCGGCACGCGCCGCCGGCGCTGACCCGCGTCAGGAGGTCGTGAGCGGCGCCGCGTGCCAGATGCGGTCGAGGTAGTCCCGCATCGAGCGGTCGGAGGAGAAGAAGCCCGAGCGCGCCACGTTGAGCACGGCCGACCGGCTCCACGCGTCCGGGTCGGCGTACGCCCGCTCCACCCGCTCCTGCGCGTCGAGGTAGGCCTGATAGTCCGCGAGCACCATGAACCGGTCCTCGGTGAGCAGGTTGGACACGATCGGCTCGAAGACGGAGGCGTCGCCGCCGGAGAACGTCCCGCGCGCCACCAGGTCCAGCGCCCGGCGCAGCGACGGGTTCTCCTCGTAGTACGCCGCCGGGCGGTAGCCCGCCTCGGAGATGGCGCTCGCCTCCGGCTCCGTGAGCCCGAAGAGGAAGAAGTTCTCGTCGCCGACGAGCCGGCGGATCTCGACGTTCGCGCCGTCGTCGGTGCCGATGGTCAGCGCGCCGTTGAGCGCGAACTTCATGTTGCCGGTGCCGGACGCCTCCTTGCCGGCCAGCGAGATCTGCTCCGACAGGTCCGCGGCAGGGATCAAGGTCTCGGCGACGGTGACGTTGTAGTTCGCCGGGAACGCCACGTGCAGCACCCGCGAGACGTCGGGGTGGGCCTCGACCACCGCCCCCACGTGGTTGATCAGCGCGATGATCTCCTTGGCCATCACGTAGCCCGGCGCCGCCTTCGCCCCGAAGACGACGGTGCGCGGCGTGACGTCGCCGATCGCCAGTTCGCCGGAGGTCATGCGGTCGTACAGCGTCACGACGTGCAGCAGCTTGAGGAGCTGTCGCTTGTACTCGTGCAGGCGCTTGACCATGACGTCGAGCATCGTCGCCGGGTCGACGGCGATGCCGTCGCGGGCGGCGAGCAGCGACACCAGGCGGTCCTTGTTCGCGGCCTTGACCTCGCGGAACCGGCGCCGGAACTCGGCGTCGTCCGCGAGCGGCTCGAGCTCCCGCAGCCGGTCGAGGTCGGTGACCCACCCGTCCCCGATCGCCTCCGTGATCAGCCCCGACAGCCCCGGGTTGGCGAGCTTGACGAAGCGTCGCGGCGTGACGCCGTTGGTGACGTTCGTGAACTTCTCCGGCCAGAAGGCGGCGAAGTCGGCGAGCACCTTGTCGCGCAGCAGCTGCGAGTGCAGCTCGGCCACGCCGTTGACCTTCGAGCCGCCCACGGTCGCGAGGTAGGCCATCCGGACCGACCGCTCGGGGTGCTCCGCGATGATCGACATGCGCCGCACCAGCAGCTCGTCCCCGCCCGAGCGTTCGCGCACCTGCGCCAGGAACTCGTCGTTGATGCGGTAGATGATCTCCAGGTGGCGCGGCAGGAGGCGCCCGACCAGCTCGACGGGCCAGACCTCCAGCGCCTCCGGCAGCAGCGTGTGGCACGTGTACGCGAAGCAGCGCTGGGTGACCTGCCAGGCGTCGTCCCACTCGAAGCCGCGCTCGTCCACGAGGATGCGCATGAGCTCGGGGATCGCGATGACCGGGTGGGTGTCGTTGAGCTGGAAGACGATGCGGTCGGGCAGGTCGTGCAGGTCGAACCCCGGCGGCAGCAGCTGGTCCAGGAAGTCGCGGATCGAGCACGCCACGAAGAAGTACTGCTGCTGCAGCCGCAGCTCCTTGCCCTGCGGCGTGGAGTCCTCCGGGTACAGGACCTTGGAGATGTTCTCGGCGAACGTCTGGGACCGCACCGCCTCGGCGTAGTCGCCGTAGTTGAAGATCTTGAGGTCGAAGGCGTGCGTGGCCCGCGCGCTCCACAGCCGCAGCGTGTTGACCCGGCCGTTGCGGTAGCCCGGCACCATGTAGTTGTACGGGACGCCGAGCACCTGCCAGCCGGGCACCCAGCGCGAGCGCTCGCGGCCGTCGTCGTCGGTGTACTTCTCCGTGTGCCCGCCGAACCCGACGGTCACCTCGTGCTCCGGGTGGGCGAACTCCCACGGCGCCCCGTTGTCGAGCCAGGTGTCGGGCTCCTCGACCTGCCGCCCGTCCTCGAACTTCTGCCGGAAGATGCCGTACTCGTACCGGATGCCGTACCCGATCGCCGGCACGCTCATCGTCGCCAGCGAGTCGACGAAGCAGGCGGCGAGCCGCCCCAGACCGCCGTTGCCGAGGCCGGGCTCGACCTCCACCGCGCGCAGCTCGTCGAGGTCGATCCCCAGGCTGGCCAGCGCCTCGCCCGCGATCTCCTCGAGCCCGGTCGCGATGAGCGCGTTGTCGAGCTGACGGCCCAGCAGGTACTCCGCCGACAGGTACGCCACCGCCTTGGCCTGCGTGCGGTACTGGCTCACCGTGGTCTGCATCCACCGGGACATCAGGTAGTGCCGCACCGTGCGCGCGAGCGCCAGGTACTCGTCGTTGGTGGTGGCCCGCTCCAGGATCGTGCCCTGGGAGTAGTTCAGCTCGCGCAGGTACTCGCGCACGAACCCCTCCACGGAGTGCTCCGGCGTGGTGATCAGAGGCGTGGTCTCGGTCACGTCCCGACCCTACACACGCCGCCGGCCGGCGGCCCGGGGTGCGGGCGCCGGCCGGCGGCTGTCGGGGGCCGTCGGCGGGACGACCGCGGCTCAGGCCTCGACGGGCCGCAGCCCGGCGAGGGCGCCGGCCGGGACCCCGACCGCCGTCGTCGTGCGCCGCTCGCGCGCGGCGCGGGTGCGGAAGAGGGCCACGGTGAGCAGCGCGCCCACCAGGAAGATGCCCGCCGACCAGGTGAACGCGAGGTCGTAGCTCTGCACGGCCGCCTGCGCGAGGACGCCGGGCGTGGCCGGGAGGTGGTCGGCGACGTAGGTGGTCGCGGCGGTCGCCGCGAGCGTGTTCAGCACGGCGGTGCCGACCGCGCCGCCCACCTGCTGGGAGGTCGAGACCATCGCGGACGCCACGCCCGCGTAGGGGCCCTGGACGCCGACGGTCGCCGTCTGGATCGACGGCGGCATCACGCTGCCCATGCCGATCCCGAGGAGGACGAGCGCGGGCAGGACCCCGGTGGCGTAGGTGCTGTCGACGTCGAGCCGCGCGAACCAGAGCATCGCCACCACGCAGACCGCGAGCCCGACCGGGACCAGGACCTTCGCGCCGAGGCGCGGCAGCGTGAGGTTGTTGGACACCTGGGCCGTCGCGACGAGGGCCAGCACCATCGGCAGGAACGCGACGCCGGTGCGCATCGGGTCGTAGCCCATCGTCGCCTGGAGGTAGTAGGTGAGGAAGAGGGAGACGCCGAACATCCCGACGCCCGCCACGAAGATCGCGACGTACGAGCCCGCCCGGTCCCGGTCGCGCACGATCGAGAGCGGCAGCAGCGGCTGCGCGGCGCGGCGCTGCCAGCCCACGAAGGCCACGAGCAGGACCACCGAGGCCACGAGCGAGCCCCACGTCCAGGCCGACCCCCAGCCCTGGGGCTCCGCCTGCGAGAAGCCGTACACCAGCAGGAACAGCCCGCCGGAGCCCAGGGCGACGCCGGGCACGTCGAGCCGCTGCCGGCGCCCCTGCTCGCCGCGGGGCAGGAGCAGGAGCCCGGCGACGACGGCGATCGCCGCGAAGACGAGGTTGACGTAGAGGTTCCAGCGCCAGTCGAAGTTCTGGGTGAGGAAGCCGCCGAGCAGCAGGCCCACGGCCCCGCCCACCCCGGCGATCGCGCCGAAGACGCCGAAGGCGCGGCCGCGCTCGGCGGGCTCGGTGAAGGTCGTGGTCAGCACGGACAGCGCGGCGGGTGCCAGGACGGCCGCGAAGACGCCCTGCAGCGCACGGGCCGCGACGAGCATCTCGAAGCTCTGCGCCGCGCCGCCGAGCGCGGAGGCGACGGCGAACCCGACAAGGCCGACGAGGAAGGTGCGCCGTCGACCGAGGAGGTCGGACAGCCGGCCGCCCAGCAGCAGCAGGCTGCCGAAGGCGAGCGCGTAGGCGGTGACGACCCACTGGCGGTCGTTGTCGCTGAAGCCGAGCTCGGCCTGGGCGGAGGGCATGGCGATGTTCACGATGGTCGCGTCGAGCACGACCATGAGCTGGGCGATGGCGACCGTCGCCAGGACCAGCCAGCGGCGGGGGTCCGTGGCGCGCGAGGGCGCCGGAGGAGTGGTCATGGAGGGTGCTCCCGAGGAGGCGGAGGGGACCGGGGCGCCGGACGGGCCGGCGCGGGTAGGATCGACACTAAGCGGTACTCACCGGTTTCGAAACCGGTGAGTACCGGAATTAACCTCGGGTTCACCGACGGCGAACACGTCGCCCGCGGTGATCGGCCGTGGCACCCGAGGAACGGACGGAAGGACCACCATGAAGGCCGCCGACGACGTCGTCGACGACGCGCCCCCCGCCCCCGCCGTGCGCGGCGGGCGCCCGCGCGACGCCTCCCGTGACGTCGCGATCCTCGACGCCGCCCGCGAGCTCCTCGCCGAGGTCGGCTACGGCGGGATGACGATGGGTGCCGTCGCCGGGCGCGCGGGCGCCAGCAAGGCCACGCTCTACCGCCGCTGGACGACGAAGTCGGACCTCGCCGTCGACGCCGTCACCTGCGGGCTGGGCCACGACCTGGACCCCGCCGACATCCCGGACACCGGCTCGCTCGAGGGCGACCTGCTGGCGCTGGAGGAGCTGCGGCGCGCGCGCAAGTCGGCCGCCACGGACCGCCTCATCCCCGGCCTGATGGCGGAGGTCCGCCACGACCCCGAGCTCGCGCGCCAGTTCCACGCGAGCTTCGTGCGGCCCAAGATCCGGCAGATGCGCACGCTCCTCGAACGTGCGCGCGACCGCGGCGAGGTCCCCGCCGACCGCGACCTCGACCTCGTGAGCACGGTGGTGCCGGCGCTCATCTCCTACCGCAAGGTGGTCGAGGGCGTCGAGCTGACCCCGGCGTACGTGGAGCGCCTCCTGCGCGAGATCCTCATCCCCCTCGCGACCGCACCCACCACGCCCTGACGGCTGCGCCCGCGGGGACGGGGCCTCACTCCCCCACGAGGGTCACCAGCCGCGAGCGGCCGGTCGCGTCCTTGATCGCCTGCAGCACGACGTCGGCGTGGGGCTCCAGCGCGCTCACCTTGTCCAGCGGCGCGCCCACGACGAGCTGGAAGCCCAGCCCGCGCCAGGCGCCCACGGCGCGGCCGGCGAACCGGGCGTCGGCCTTGATGAACGCCTCGTCGAGGAAGACCGGCGCGTACCGGGGCCGCTCGGCCCCGGCGTCGCCGAGCTGGTAGCGCAGCGCGGCCCCGACGATGAACGCCACGAGCTCCTGCGACTCGCCGCCGGACTTCCCGGCGATGTGGTCGTAGACGCTCACGTGGTTCCCCTCGAGGTCCACGCACTCGGCGCTGATGCGCACGTGGTCGCGCACGTCCACCAGGCGGCGCCGCTCGGGGCTGTCCGGGCGGATGCGGTCGATCAGCCGCGTCATCCGCGCGTAGCGGCGCTCGTGCTCGGCGAGCGGCACGTCGCCCGCCGGGGCGGTGGCCAGCTCGCGCAGCAGGCGGCGGAACGACGCCACGTCGTTGCCCTCGACGGGTGTGGCCGTGATCCGCAGCCGGTGCTCGTCGTCGCGGAACGGCAGCGTCGCGAGGATGGCGTTGACGGGCTCCATCCGGTCGCGGATCTCCGCCACCGCCTGCGCGATGCCGTTGTTGAGCCGGGTGAGCTGGTCGCCGGACATCTGGCGCAGGTGCGCCGACCAGCGGTCGCGCAGCCGGTAGAGCTGCTGGTACTCCAGCTCCTCGAAGATGCGCTGGAAGTCCGCATAGGCCGCGTCCGGGTCGGCGGTGCGGTTCGGGTCCGGCCAGGTGTCGTTGAACCGCTCGAAGAGTGCCTGCAGGGCGGCTCGGGCCGCCCGCTCGGCGTCGGCGGCCGTCTCCTGCTCGTGGCGCAGCTCGCGCACGACGGCGGCCACCGCGGTGGTGAGGTCGGCGAGCCCGCCGCCCGGGCCGCCCGCGACGCCCGACCAGCCGACCTGGGTCATGAGGTCGGCGAGACGCCGCTCCTGCTCCGCGGTGGGCTCGACCTCGTCGGCGTCGGCGCGCTCGACGGCGTCCGCCACCTGGTCCACCTGGTCGCTGATCTGCTCCCACGCGGAGCCCAGCTCGGTGACGCGGTGCTGGGCCGCGGCGCGCTCGCGGTGCAGCTCGGTCACCCGCGCCCGCAGGGCGTCCTCGTCCGCCTTGAGCGCGCGCAGCACGTCCGACCCCGCGACCAGCGTCTCGAGCCGGTCGCGCCGCTCGGCGAGCCGGTCCTCGGCGCCGCGCCCGTCGACGTCGTCCCACGCGGCGCGCAGGGCCTGGCTGTACGCGACGAAGTGGTCGGCCTCGCCCTTCTGCCGCAGCCGGGCGCCCGCGAGGGACTCGGCGGCCTGCCGCAGCTCGGCGTGCGCCGCGCCGATCTGCTCGGCGAGCTGCTCCAGCCGCCGGTGGTTGCTGAAGCCCAGCGCGGACGACCGCCCCTGGCCGCCGTGCGCGCCGCGGCGCCCCTCGGACGTCTGCCCGGAGCGGGTGAGCGCCAGGTCGTGGCGGTGCAGCTCGGTCGGGTCGTCCACGCAGACGTACGCGAAGCGCTCGGCGAGCCGGCCGGCGAGCCAACCGCCGAACGGCCCCGCCTTCACCTCGAGGCGCCCGGGCAGCAGGGCGCGGTCCGCCTCCTCGTGCAGGGGCAGCCCGGTGGGCACGCCCTCGAAGCGGACCCGGACCGGCGAGCGCACGGCGTCGATCGCCGCGCGGAACGCGTCGAGGCGCGCGTCGTCGACGAGGATCGTCACGGCGAACCCGCCGAGGGCGAGGCCGATCGCGTCGCGCCACGGCTCGTACTCGCCCCGGACCTCGAGCAGCTCGCCGACGAACGGCACGTCCTCGGCGCGCAGCCCGGCGGCGCGCGCCAGCGCCTCGCGCGCCTCGTGCAGCTCGCGGGGCACGTTGCCCCGGCGCGCCTTGAGGGAGGCCTCCTCGCGCTCGAGGTCGGCCAGCGCGCGCATCGCGTCCTTCTCGCGCGCGGACGCCTCGACGACGGCCTCGGACAGCGCGTCGGTGTGCCCGTCGCGCGCCTCGAGGTAGCGGCGGGCGTCGGCGTGCAGCGCGTCGAGCTCGCGGCGCGTGCCCACCTCCCGCTCCAGCGGCGCCAGGTGGCCCTCGAGCTCGGCGCGGGCGCGGCGCACCTCGGCGAGCCGCTGCTCGGCGGTCCGCACGTCGCGCTCCGCCGCCTCGATGGCGTCGCCGCCGTTGCGCCGCTGGTCCGCGCGCACCTGCTCCAGCTCGGCGTCGGCCGCGCCGAGCCTCTCGTCGGCGACGGCGACCCGCTCGGCGGCCGCCTTGTGCTGGGCCCGGTTCTCCGACTCGGCCGCCCGCAGGAGGTCGAGCTGGGTGCGGTCCCGCCAGGCGGTGAAGGGCGTGACCGCCCCGTCGGGACCGCCGTCGGGGCCGAGCGCCTCCACCAGGCGCGCCGCCGCGGCGGCCTCGTCGATCGCGGCCCGGTGCTCGAGCATGGGGCGCAGCACGTCCACCTGGCGCTGCGCCGTCGTCATCTCGGCGCGCACCTCGCTGAGCTCGTCGAAGTGCTCGACGGCGCGCTCGGCCACGCGGATCGTCTCCGGCTCCTCGAGCACCATGGCCTTGTAGAGCGAGTCGACCGTGGTGATCTGCTGGCCCGCCTGGATCCGGCCGAGCAGCTGCATCGCCTTCTCGCCGTCGCCGGCGGCGCCGATGCCGAGCGCGGCGTGCAGGCGCGTGGCGAACGCCTTGTCGGTGTCGAAGGTCGCCAGCCCCGCCGCCGTGAGCCCGGGCTTGGCGAACCGCTGCGCGACGAGCGGCTCGAGCGCGCGCAGGCTGAAGTCCGCGTCGACGACGGCGCGCACCGCGACCGTCTCGTCGGCGCGCTGCGCCCCGCGGGGCACGTACCAGGCGCGCAGGGCCGTGAACCGCTCGCCCGACTGCGAGGACCAGGTCATCGCGATCGCGGACCAGGTGTCCGACGTCTCGCCGCGCAGCACGCGGTCCTTGGCGCGCGCCGACCCGGCGCTGCGCTCCTCGTCGAGCTTGCCGCGGGCGTAGGAGACGACGTTGCGCTGCTCCAGCCCGCGCGCCCGGCCGCTGGTCGCCGTGTTCGACGCGCCGTTGAACGGCGTCGTGTGGCTCATCATCAGCGCGATGTACGCGTCGAGCAGCGTCGACTTGCCGGACCCGGACGCGCCCGTGAGGAGCGTCGTCGTGCCCGCGAACCGCACCTCGTGGAAGCCGTGGTAGCCGCCCCAGCTCACCAGCTGCATGGAGCGGGCCGTCCACTGCCGCCCGTCCGACGCCGTCGGGATCAGCCCGAACAGCGACTGCTGCATGCGCGGGGCAGCGGTCTGCTCCGCGGGGTCGCTCGTGATCGTCACGCGCGGGCCTCCTCGTCCTCGTCGACCGCGTCGGTCTCGTCGTCCCCGGCCTCGGTCCTGCTCAGGTCCGCCGCCGCGGGGTCGCGGAGCCACGCCGTCAGCTCGCGCAGCCGCTCCACCGGCAGCAGGATCTCCACGACGGGCTGCACCCGGTAGCGCCCCTCGGCGACCTCGTCGAGCACGTGCTCGCGCACGAGCGTCGCGACCGCGTTGTCGATCTCGCGCCGCCGCGCGGCCAGGTTGGTCTCGTCCGCGGCGAGGAAGCCGAGCGCGTAGTCCACCAGCTCCTCGGCGTCGACGTGCGCGGCCCGCTCCCCCGCGCCCTGCTCCTGGCGGAAGCGGTTGCGCGCGAACAGCATGAGCAGCGTCTCGACCCGCTTGTACGGCTCGTCCTTGAGCAGCACGGGGATGCTGAGGCCCGCCTCGCGCACCTGCCGCTTGTAGGCGATCTCGTAGTCGCGGTCCACGACGAGCTCCACGAAGAGGTCGTGGCAGCGCGACGCGAGGGCGTTCTGGTGCGCCAGCAGCGCCTTCCACTCCGCCGGGTGCGCGGCCGCCGACAGGTAACGGCGCTGCAGCACCAGCGCCAGCGCGCGGCGCGCCTCGTACGGCAGCACGCCCGTGTCGCCCGCGAACAGCGCCGCGTCGTCGTCCGCCATCGCCGGGGCCTCGACGAAGGTGCCCGCCTCGTCGTGCGTCTCGAGCGCCGTGTCGGTCATGCGTCGTCCTCCATGTCGTCGGTGCCCGGCACCTCGATCGGCACGCGCGGCACCACCAGCTCGCGGGTGCTGCCGTCCGCGCGCACGGTCGTGACGCGGCTCAGGCGGGCGGCGGGCACGTCGCCGATCCCGCTGCCGTCGCCGAGCGCGTCGTCGAGCGCGCCCGGGGCGGCGAGCTCCAGGTAGCCCAGCAGCTCGACGGGGCGGCGCAGCTCGGCGGGCGCCGCCGCGAACACCTCGTCGGCGGTCGCGCCGCCCCGCTCGCGCAGGACGCGCGCGGCGTGCGCGACGGTCTCCTCGTAGCGGGGTCCGCCCATGCCTCGCAGGCCGCCCAGGACCTGGCCGGGCTCGCCGCCCGCGTCGTGAGCGGGGTCGTCGAGGTCGGCCAGGGCGTCCGGGAGGGTCTCGGGGCGCAGGTCGTGGAGCTGGGCGCGGAACCGCCCGAGGCGCGCCCGCTCCAGCCACCGCAGCGGCTCGACCCGCGCGGCGCGGCCGGACCCGGGGAACCACTCCGCCATCGCGGCGGTCGCCTCCCGCAGGGCGGCGTCGAGTTCGCGGTCGCGCAGCGGGTTGTGCACGGTGAGCTGCTGCGTGATGGTCCGCGACGCACGCGCCTGGGCGTCGAGGACGCCGTCGACGGCGGCCAGGAGCTGGGAGTACAGCGCCCGCACGGCCTCGCGCCGGTCCGCGGGCAGGCCGGCCGCGAACGGGTGCGCCAGCACCGCCCGGACCCGCTCGTCCACCTGACCCAGCAGCAGCGGGTCGCGCAGCAGCTCCATCGCGCCGGAGAACGCCCGCCCCTCGGGCGTGCGCTGCATGAGCGAGTCGGACGCCTCGAGATAGGCGCCCAGCACCTCGCCCGTGGGCCGCTCGTCCTGGCGCAGGCTCGTGACGATGCTGCGCTGCAGCTCGGCGATCGACTCGGCGACGCGGGCGAAGTCGGCCGGCAGCTCGCGCACGAGGGCGGCCACGTTGTCGAACTGCTCGACGAGGCGCTCGGTCGGCGCCTGCACGACCTCGCCGCCCGCCTCGAGGCGGGCGAGCTCGGCCTCCGCGGCCGCGATCTCGTCGCGCGCGCGGGCCGCCTGCTCGCGCAGCGCGCGCTGCTGCGACTCGCGGTCGGGGCGGGCGTCGCGCGCGAGGCCGTCGAGGGCG
This sequence comes from Isoptericola sp. NPDC057559, assembly GCF_042801555.1. NCBI lineage: Bacteria > Bacillati > Actinomycetota > Actinomycetes > Micrococcales > Promicromonosporaceae > Isoptericola > Isoptericola sp. NPDC057559. Next base: position 79,919 of record NZ_JBHVFQ010000006.1, on the reverse strand, counting down.
ACCAGCAGCGTGCGGATGCGCGACTCGCTGACCAGGGCGCGCGCGCCCTGGGTGCGGTCGACGAACGCCAGCGCCTCGGCCGCGTGCGAGCTCACCTGGTACTGCTCGACACCGTCGTCGTCGAGCGCGCGGACCAGCCACCGGCCGGCGACCCACCGCGAGCACAGCGCCCGCGCGGCGTCGTCGGGCACGTCGTGGCCGGCCGACCTCGCCTCGGTGAGCAGGTCCTCGACCTCCACGTGCATCTGCTCGGTGGGGACCGTGGCCCGCCCGGGCGTGAAGATCAGGGAGAGGAGCGCGACGACCAGCGGCCCCTCCTTGCGGTGCAGCAGGGCGAGCGCGGGCGTGCCGAAGGCGCCCTGGCTGCGTGCCAGGGCGCCCTCGAGGCGAGAGCCCGCCTGCCGGGATCCCGTGCGCGGCGTCGACAAGCTCAGACGACGATGTTGACGAGCTTCGGCGCGCGCACGATCACCTTGCGCACGGGGGCACCGTCGATCGCGCGGACCACGTTCGGCTCGGCGAGGGCGGCGGCCTCCAGGTCGGCGTCCGAGATAGACGGCGGCACCTCGAGGCGACCGCGCACCTTGCCCTTGACCTGCACGACGCAGGTCACCGTGTCCTCGACCAGGTACTGCTCGTCGGCGGCCGGGAACGGCCGGCGGGCCAGCGAGCTCTCGTGGCCGAGCCGGCCCCACAGCTCCTCCGCGATGTGCGGGGCGATCGGCGCGACCATCAGCACCAGGGGCTCGACGGCCGCGCGGGGCACGCGGTCCAGGGACGTCAGGTGGTTGTTGTACGTGATGAGCTTCGCGATCGCCGTGTTGGGACGCATGTGCTCCATCTCGACGCGCACGTCCGCGATCGCACGGTGCATCGCCCGCAGCGTGGCGGTGTCCGGCTCGTCGTCGGTGACGACCAGCGCGCCCGTCTCCTCGTCCACGACGTTGCGCCACAGGCGCTGCAGGAAGCGCTGCGACCCGACGACGGCGCGCGTCTCCCACGGCCGCGACAGGTCCAGCGGACCCATCGACATCTCGTAGACGCGGAACGTGTCGGCGCCGTACTGCTCGTACATCTCGTCCGGCGTCACGACGTTCTTCAGGGACTTGCCCATCTTCCCGTACTCACGGGTGACGGCCTCGCCCCGGTACGTGAAGCCGGTCTGCTCGTCGCCCTCGACCTCGCCGGCGGGCACGTAGAACCCGCGGGAGTCGGTGAAGGCGTACGCCTGGATGTAGCCCTGGTTGAACAGCTTGCCGAAGGGCTCCACCGAGGAGACGTAGCCCAGGTCCAGCAGCACCTTGTGCCAGAACCGCGCGTACAGCAGGTGCAGCACGGCGTGCTCGACGCCGCCGACGTACAGGTCGACGCCGCCGGCCGGGCCGGAGGTCGCATTGTGGCGCGGGCCCATCCAGTAGGACTCCAGCGCGGGGTCGACCACGGCCGTGCCCTCCGACGGCCCGTCGGTGGAGTCCGTCGGGTCCAGGTAGCGCAGGTAGTACCAGCACGACCCGGCCCAGTTCGGCATGGTGTTGGTGTCGCGGCGGTAGGTCTTCGGCCCGTCGCCCAGGTCCAGGGTGACGTGCACCCACTCCTCGTTACGGCCCAGCGGCGCCTCGGGGTTCGATTCGGCGTCCTGCGGGTCGAACGTGCGCGGCGCGAAGTCCGGCACCTCGGGCAGGTCGACGGGCAGCAGGTGGCTCGGGATCGCGACCGGGCGGTCCTCGGAGTCCCACAGGATGGGGAACGGCTCGCCCCAGTAGCGCTGACGGCTGAACAGCCAGTCGCGCAGGCGGTAGGTGGTGGTGCCCTCGCCGGCGCCGCGGGCCTGCAGCCACGCGACGACCTTCTCCTTGGCCTCGGCCACGCCCAGCCCGTCCAGGCTGATCTCGTCGTTGGCGGAGTTCACCGTCACGCCGTCGCCGGTGTACGCGCCGGCGAAGTCCGCCGGCAGGCCGTCGGCGGGCTCCACGGTGCGGATCACGGGCAGCTCGAACGCCTCGGCGAAGTCGAAGTCGCGCTGGTCGCCGCCGGGCACCGCCATGATGGCGCCGGTGCCGTAGCCCATCAGCACGTAGTCGGCGGTGAACACCGGCACGGTGGCCCCGTTGACGGGGTTCACGGCCAGGTGGCCGGTGAAGACGCCGGTCTTCTTGCCGGCGTCGGCCTGCCGCTCGACGGCGGTCTTGGACGCCGCCTCGCGGCGGTACGCGGCCACGGCCTCGATGGGGGTGGCGTGCCCGCCGGTCCACGCGCCGCGCGTGCCGTCGGGCCAGGCCGCGGGCACCTCGTCCAGCAGCGGGTGCTCGGGCGCCACGACCATGAAGGTCGCGCCGAACAGCGTGTCGGGGCGGGTGGTGAAGACCTCGACCTGCGCGCCCGCGCCGGCCGCGTCGTGGTCGGCGGTGCCGACGACGTCGAACCGGACGTTGGCGCCGGTGGAGCGGCCGATCCAGTTGCGCTGCATCGACTTGACCTTCTCGGGCCAGTCGATCAGGGCCAGGTCGTCGGTCAGGCGGTCGGCGTACGCCGTGATCCGCATCTTCCACTGGCGCAGCTCGCGCTGGAAGACGGGGAAGTTGCCACGCTCGGAGCGGCCGTCCGCCGTGACCTCCTCGTTGGCCAGCACGGTGCCCAGGCCCGGGCACCAGTTCACGACGGACTCGTCGACGTACGCCAGGCGCTGGGCGTCCAGCACGTCGCGGCGCTCCAGGTCGGTCAGCGCGGACCAGGCGCGGCCGTCCTCCAGCGCGCGGGAGCCCGAGGCGTACTCCGCCTCCAGCTCGGCGATGCGGCGGGCGCGGCCCGTGCCGCCGTCCGCCTCGGTGTCGTACCAGGAGTCGAAGATCTGCAGGAAGATCCACTGCGTCCAGCGCACGTAGTCCGGGTCGATGGTGGCGAACGTGCGGCGCTCGTCGTGCGCGACGCCCAGGCGGCGCATCTGGCGCTTCATCGTGACGATGTTCTGCTCGGTGGTGACCCGCGGGTGCTGGCCCGTCTGCACCGCGTACTGCTCGGCGGGCAGGCCGAACGCGTCGTAGCCCAGCGCGTGCAGCACGTTGTCGCCGCTCATCATGCGGAACCGGCCCACGACGTCCGTCGCAATGAAGCCCAGCGGGTGGCCCACGTGCAGCCCCGCCCCGGAGGGGTACGGGAACATGTCCATGATGAAGAACGGCTTGCCGGAGCCGTGCTCGCCGTCGCCGTCCGTGAGCGCGCCGGTCGGGTTCGCCGCCCAGAAGGTGCCGCGCTCCTCCCACAGGTCCTGCCAGCGCTCCTCGATCTGCTGGGCGAGGGCGGGCGTGTAGCGGAAGGTGGGCTCGGTCGGAGCCTCGGTTCGGGCGGGTGCGGTGTCGGGCGTGCTCACCCGGCGAGTCTACCGGCCGGGGCTGTCGCCCCCGGCCGGTATTTCACACCCCGAACGACTCGACGAGCGGGCCGCCGACGGCCGCGAGCAGCCAGCCCACCGCCACGACGTAGCCGATGATCAGCACCAGGCCCCGGTTGCGCACGACGGCGCGGCGCAGGCCGTCGCTCACGGGCAGGTGCCGCTCCTGCACCGCGTGCACCACCTGGAACCACAGCAGCGGCCAGAGGATGGTCCACACGACCATGCAGGCGGGGCACAGGCGGACGAGGGCGTAGAAGCTCGTCCACATGAGGAAGAAGATGAGCAGCTGCGCCACCGCGGTCACGGCGAGCAGCGCCAGGTGGTACCACCGCGGCAGCCGCGCGCCCGCCAGGAGCACCACGCCGGTCGTGACCACCACGGGGAAGGCCGCGACGCCCAGGTAGGGGTTCGGGAAGCCGAGCAGCGTGCCCTGCCAGGACATCATCGCGACGCCGCAGTCGAGGAAGACGTTGAAGCTGCAGGTCGTGACCCGGTTCGGGTCCAGCAGCTTGAGGTACTCCTCGATGGCGAGCCACGACGCGGCGCCGAATCCGATCGCGCCCAGCACCGTCAGCAGCGTGCCGTAGGCACGGGACGACAGGCCGCGGGGGCCGGCCGCGAGCGCGGCCTCGGCCGCGTCGTCGTCAGGGGTGTCGTGGGTCTCGTCGCGCACGCTCGGGCTCACGAGCGCGACCGTACCGCACGTTCCTGGGGGCGGCGGACCGACGTCGGGCACGGTGCCGGGCAGGGCGCCGGGCACGGTCCGCGACGCAGGTCAGCCCGCGTGCGCGACCCGCTGACGGCCGAACGCGAGCACCATCGCCAGGCCGACGACCGTGAGCGCGAGTCCGACCCAGGCGGGCGCGAGGTACCCGTACCCGGCGGCGATGACGAGGCCGCCGAAGAACGCGCCGCTCGCGTTGCCGATGTTCAGCGCGGAGTGGCACAGCGCGGCGCCGAGCGACTGGGCCCGGGGCGAGAGGTCCATGAGCCGCGTCTGCATCGCGAGGCCCAGCACCTGCGACGCGACGGCCAGCAGGAACAGGCCCGCCACGGCGGCCACCGGGGACGTCGCGGTCAGGGCGAACACGACGAGGGAGACGGCGGTGGCGACGAACCCGCCCACCACGGTGCGCAGCACGTTCCGGTCCACGAGGCGGCCGCCGAGCAGGGTGCCCACCGTCATGCCGACGCCGAACACCGCGAGCACCCACGGGACGGCGCTCTCGGACAGGCCGGCCACGCGGGTGACCGTGGGTGCCACGTAGGTGTAGACGGCGAACAGCCCGCCGAAGCCGATCGCGCCGGCGGCGAACGAGATCCACAGCGGCCCGTTGCGCAGCGTCGCGAGCTCCTGGCGGACGCTGGAGTCGACCGGCCCGCGCTCGGGGACGAAGCGCCAGATGCCCAGCAGCGTCACGGCCCCGAGGGCCCCGATGACGACGAACGCGGCGCGCCACCCCAGGCTCTGGCCGACGGCGGTGGACAGGGGCACGCCCACGACGTTCGCGACGGTCAGGCCGGTCATCATCATCGCCACCGCGTGCCCGCGCCGCCCGGGCCCGGCCACCGCGGCGCCGACGGCCGCACCGACGCCGAAGAAGGCGCCGTGCGGCAGCCCGGCGAGGAACCGGCCCACGACGAGGGACTCGATGCCCGGTGCCGCCGCCGAGACGACGTTGGCCACGGTGTAGAAGCCCATGAGGCACAGCAGCAGGCGCTTGCGGGACATCCGCGCGGCCGCGACGGTCAGCAGCGGAGCCCCGACCACCACGCCGACCGCGTACGCGGTGATGGCGTGGCCCACTACCGGGTCGCTGACCCCCAGGTCCGCCCCGATCTGGGGCAGCAGGCCCATCGTGGCGAACTCGGTGGTGCCGATGGTGAACCCGCCGACGGCGAGCGCGAACAGCGCCGCCCCGACGTGCTCCGGGCGGGGTCCGCGGGAGGTCGCCTCCCGGGGAACGGTCGTCTGGGTCACGGTGCACTCGCTCTCGGCGGTCGGGCCCGAGCCGGGACACGTCGCGGCTCGAAACGATTCGACGACGTGACACGGGTGAGCCGTGAGCACGTCGTCGGGGAACCGGGTCAGCCTACGCGGGCACGACCCAGATGCGCGAGGCCGCCAGCAGGCCGAGGTCCACGGACACCTCGCGGCCGTCGGCCTCCCACGCGACGCCGACCGTGCCCGCGAACTCGCGGCGCGACGTCAGCCGCACCAGCAGGTCCAGGTCGATGCCCAGGTCCGCCAGGTAGCGCAGCGCCTCCGGGTCGGCGTCCGAGATGCGCGCCACGACTCCCCCGGCGCCCGCCGCGAGGTCGACCAGCGGCACGGCGTCCGGGCGCACCACGCGGCCGTCGGCGAACGGGATCGGGTCGCCGTGCGGGTCCCGCTCCGGGTGGCCGAGGCGCGTCGCGATGCGGTCGACCAGCCGCTCGGACACCGCGTGCTCCAGCACCTCGGCCTCGTCGTGCACCTCGTCCCAGCCGTACCCGAGGTCGCGCACCAGCCACGTCTCCAGCAGCCGGTGGCGCCGCACCATCACCAGCGCGTAGCGGCGGCCCAGCTCGGTCAGCCACACGCCGCCGTACGGCTCGTGACCCAGCAGGCCCTGCGTCGTGAGGCGGCGCACCGTCTCCGAGACCGTCGACGGCCCCACGCCCAGCCGGTCCGCCAGCAGCCCGGTCGTCACCTTCTCGTCGGACCACTCCTGGGCCGACCAGACCGCCTTGAGGTAGTCCTGGGCGACGGGGGTCAGCTCGTCGGGGTCGACGGGGGGGTCTTCGGCACGGGCGGGCAGCGCAGGTTCGGGCACGTCCCGAGCCTATCCGGCGCGTTCCGACGGCGTCCGTCGCCGGCTCGTCCGACGAGCCGGCGACGCACCGCCTCGAGCTCTCCCTGGTCGACGCCCGACCCCGCGAGGTAGGCAGCGGCCCCGGCGTAGCGCTCCTCCAGGTGAGCCAGCGTGCTCAGCATCGTGCGGGCGTCGCAGCCGTCGGTCCGCGCGTAGTCCTCGGCGACGTGCCCGGGCGCGACCCGGGCGACGCTCAGCAGCAGCGCGACGAGGACCCCGGTCCGGTCCCGCCCGGCCTGGCAGTGGACGACCACCGCCCCGGACGGCGCCTCCGCGACGGCCCGGAATGCCGCGCCGATCCGGTGGCGGTGCCGGTCCAGCATCGGCGCGTAGGTGTCCGGCGGAGGCACGTAGTCGAGCACCTCGGCGACCATCGGGACGTGCCGGTAGAGGGGCTCGCCCGCGAACGGGCTCGGGCGTTCCTCGCACTCCGAGCGTCCGCGCAGGTCGACGATGCGGGCGACCCCACCGCCGCGGACGGCGGCAGCCGCCGTCTCCGGGAGGAGGTCGTGGCTGCCGGAACGCACGAGCGCTCCCTCGCGGATGTGGCGACCGTCGGCCGTCGGGAGGCCGCCGAGATCACGGGCGTTGCGGCAGCCGGACCAGTCGAGGGTCACGAGGGCAGCGCGTCGTCCGACGGCGGCACGATCTCGGGCACCGGCTCCCGGTCGCCGATCGTGGCGTCCCCGTCGGGCGTGACGCTCACCACCTGGACGTCCACCATGCGCCGCGCCTCGGGGTCGAAGCGCAGCAGGGTCATCTGCGCGGTGCCGTGCAGCGGACCGACCGTGGGCTGGCTCGGGGCCGCGCCCGCCGTGGAGCCGTTGACGTAACGGATGCCCTGGCCCACCTGCTCGGGCCCGGACCGCTTGTGGGTGTGGCCGGAGACCTGGAACGGCACGCAGCCGGTGTCGAGGGCGTCGAGCCCCACGGCCGGGGTGTGGATCAGCAGCAGGTCCACGCCGCCGTCCTCGCAGGCGGTGGCGGCGAGGTCGGCCGCCTGCTCCTCCGGGGTCCGCTCGCGCGCCACGTTGGTGCCCCCGCCCACGCGGGTCTCCAGGGCGTCGCGGTCGCCGAGGATGCGCACGCCCTTGACCTCGACGACCTTGCCGTCGAGCACCGTCTGCCCTCGCGCGGCCTCCATGTTGGAGGTGAGCTGCGAGTCGTGGTTGCCGTCGGAGACGACCATCGGGACGCCCCGCGGCGGGGCCGTCGCAAACGAGTCGACGCAGACCTTCTCCACCGACGTGCCGTTCATGGTCGTGTCGCCCGCGTTGAGGACGACGTCGACACCCGCGCGCTCCGCGGTGGTGCGGATCAGCGGGGTCATGCCGGTGTTGCAGTGCAGGTCGGAGACGACCAGCAGGGTCACGAGGTCGTCGTCCGACGGCGAGGGCGACGGCGTGGCCGACCCGTCGGGCGGCGCCACCGCCTCATCGGGCGTGCCCGACGGCGACGGCGAGCCGGAGGCGTCCGCCGCGTCGGCGTGGGTGGCGTCCCACGCGTCCCAGGCAGCGACGAGGTCGTCGTCCGCGGCGGCGTAGAACTCCTCGTTCTGCTTGTAGAGGCCCACGAGCTGCCCGCCGTAGGTGTCCACGACGCCGGCCAGCCGGCCGGTGATCGTCGCCCCCTCGAGCGCGGTGCCCGCGAACACCGACGACGCGGGCCGGCCCTGGGTGTCCGGCTGCACCACTCCCCCGGACGCCACGGTCACCACCACGAGGCTCGTCACGGCCACGCCGGCGGTGATCTCCCACGTGCGCGGGGCGAGCCGGGCCGACAGCTCGCGCCGCCGGGCCGCGCCGAGCAGCAGCCGCAGCCCGAAGCCGACGGCCACGACGACGACCATGGCCGCGACGGTGCGCCGCCCGGCGTCCCACAGCAGGGCCCGCGCGACGGTGCTCGCCGTCTCCTGCGGGCTGGAGAAGAACTGCAGGTAGTTCTGGAGGTCGCCGGCGAGCATGTCGAGCGTGCCCGCCTGGTCGACGGCGGACAGGTCCGCCGGGATCTCCTTGACGACGACGTCCAGCCCCAGCCCGAGCGGGAGCGGCGAGTCGATCTCGAGCGTGCCCAGCGGGCCCAGGTCGGCGACGACCAGGCCGTCGGTGTCGACCTCGTACACGGCCTCGTGCGGGCCGAGGCTCAGCTCGGCCTGCGCCGTCGTGACGCCGACGACGACGCAGGCCAGCGCGGCCGCCACGGAGACGAGGGTCCACCGCACCCAGCGCGGCGGCGTGCGCCGTGCCGGAGCGCCGTGCGCGACGGGGGCGTCGTCGTCGGGCCGGCCGGAAGGGGCGGCGGGGCGGGCAGGGGCGTCGGGGCCGGGCTTCTCGTCGTGCTGGTCGCTCATCGCGTCCCACCTTCGCGGAACACGGGCGACGGCGCCACCCTGCTCACCGGGTGGCGCCGTCGTGCCCGCAGGTCAGGACCGCGCGTCGCGCAACGTCGTCAGGGCGATCCCGGCGGCGACGAGCACCGCGACGAAGCCGATCACGGACGTCACGACCACGCCGCTGCCGAACGCCGCGTGCGCGGAGTCGAGCAGGGCCTGCGCCTGCCCGGCGGGCAGGTCGGCCGCGACGCTCGTGGCGCCGCCGAGGGTCTCCGCCGCCGCGCCGGTGTCCGCGGCGGACAGCCCGGCCGGCACCACGACGTTGGCGTGGTACGACCCGGTGAGGATCCCGCCGAGGACGGCGGTGCCCAGCACCGCGCCGACCTCGTACGCCGTCTCGGAGATCGCCGAGGCCGCGCCGGCCTTGGCCGCGGGCACGGTCGAGACGATGAGGTCGTTCGACACGGTCTCGGCCGAGCCGACACCGATCGCGAGGACGACGAACGCGAGGCCGAGCCACCCGGACTCGCCGCGCCCGGCGACGAGCGCCGTGACGAGGTAGCCCACGGCCGACATCGCCAGGCCCGCGGCGACCACGTGCGACGGCCGCACGTGACGCACGACCTTCACCACCGCGAGGCCCGCGACGACCATCGCGACGGTGCCCGGCAGCAGCACCATGCCCGCCTGCACGGGAGACAGCCCGATGACGAGCTGCAGGTCCTGCGAGACGAAGAACAGGAAGCCGACCAGCGAGAACACGGACAGCAGGTTCACCAGCACGCTGCCGGTGAAGGCCGGGACGGCGAACAGTCGCACGTCGAGCATGGGGTCGGGGCGGCGCAGCTGGCGGCGCACGAAGAGCACGCCCATGAGCAGGCCGACGGCGATCGCGGCCAGGCCCAGCGACGGCAGCCCGCCCTTGGCGAGCGTCTTGATGCCGAACACGACCGGCGTCATGGCGGCCATCACGAGGACGATCGAGACCGGGTCGAGGCGCCCCGGGGCGGGGTCGCGCGACTCCGGCACGAAGATCGGCGCGAGCACGAGGAGCAGCGCCAGCACGGGCACCGCGAGGAGGAACACGGAGCCCCACCAGAAGTGCTCGAGCAGCAGGCCGCCGACGATCGGCCCCACGGCCGAGCCCGCGGCGAAGCCGGCCGCCCAGATCGCGATGGCGAGGCGGCGCTCGTCGCGGTCGGTGAACACGTTGCGCAGCAGCGACAGCGTGGACGGCATCAGCATCGCGCCGAAGAAGCCGAGGCCGGCGCGGGCGGCGATCAGCGCGCCCGCGGTGGGCGCGAACGCGGCGACCGCGGACACGGCGGCGAAGCCGACGGCCCCGATCAGGAGCAGCCGGCGGCGGCCGACGCGGTCGGCGACCGACCCCATCGGCACGAGCAGGCCGGCGAGGACGAGGGGGTAGACGTCGACGATCCAGAGCAGCTGCGTGCCGCCGGGGGCCAGGGCCTCCGAGATCTGCGGCAGGGCGAAGCTGAGGACCGTGTTGTCGATCGAGACGAGGAGCACCGGCAGCATCAGCACGGCGAGGGCCGCCCAGCGACGCCCGGCGGTCCGGAGACCGCGGGGGCGCGCGGGGACGGCGGGGCGTCGCGCGGCGGAAGGGGCGCGGTGCGTCGTCACCTGGGTGGAGACCATGAGGTGCCTTTCACACACTGCGGGACGGCCGGGGCGACATGGTGATGCCGAACTTCCGTACCGTCCAGCCGGTACAGTAACACCTCGCCACTAGGCTGTCGACATGCCGCCTCCCCCCGCCGCCCGAGCCAAGGTCCTGCGCGCGTTCGCCGAGCTCCTCGTCGAGTCCGGGGAGCGCTCCGCGACCCTCGAGGCCGTCGCCGAGCGGGCCGGCGTCTCCAAGGGCGGCCTGCTCTACCACTTCCCCTCCAAGGACGCCCTCGTCGACGGCCTCCTCGACCACCTGGGCGTCCTCACGGCCGCCGACGTCGAGGCCATGCGCACCGCGCCCGAGGGCGCGTCCGACTACCTGCTGCGCACGTCGACCGTCATCGGCGGCGAGTTCGAGGTCGTCTACCTCGCGGCCTCGCGCGTGGCGCAGGGCGCGTCCCCCCGCGCCCGCGCCGTCCTCGACGACGCCCAGGCCGCCTGGACCGAGGCCGTGCGCGACGAGCTCGGCGACCCCGTGCTCGCCCGCGCCGTGTCCCTCATGGGCGAGGGCCTGTACGCGCTCGCCTCCGTCGGCGCCAGCGGCCCCTCCGACCACGAGATCGACGAGCTGCTGTCGCTGGTGCGCGAGGTCGCCGCGGCCCGCGGCGCGGGCGCCGGGGCCTGAGCCGGGCTCAGCCCGTCTTCCGCTCCGCCGTCTTCGCCGTCTTCGCCGCCGGCTTCTTCGCCGGGCTCTTCTTCGCTGGGGCCTTCTTGGCGGGAGCCTTCGTCGCGGGCGCCTTCTTCGCGGCCGGCTTCTTCGCCGGCGCCTCGTCCTTCGACGCCTTCGCGCCCTTCGAGCCGGAGACGCTCCGCCGCAGAGCCTCCATGAGGTCGATGACGTCGGCCTCCTCCTTCTCCGGCTGCTCGCCGAACGTCTCGGAGGTGTCGAGCGCCTCGCCCTGCTCGATCTTGGCGTCGATGAGCTGGCGCAGCTGCACCTGGTACTCGTCCTCGTAGTCCTCGGGCGCGAAGTCCGCCTCGTAGCTGGCGACGAGCTGGCCCGACATCGCGAGCTCCTTGTCCGAGACGGTGACCGACCCGTCGAGGGACGGGAACGCCGCCTCGCGCACCTCGTCGGCCCACAGCAGCGTCTGGATGACGAGCACCTCGTCGCGCACCCGCAGCGCCGCGAGCCGCGTGCGCTGGCGCAGCGCGAACTTCACGATCGCCGTGCGGTCCGTCTCCTCCAGCGTGCGGCGCAGCAACACGTACGCCTTCGGGCTGTTCGAGTCCGGCTCCAGGTAGTAGGTGCGGTCCAGCATGATCGGGTCGATCTGGTCGCTCGGCACGAACTCGACCACCTCGATCTCGCGGTTCGCCTCCGCCGGCAGCGCCCCGAGGTCCTGCTTGGTCAGCACCACCGTGCGCTCGCCGTCGTCGTAGGCGCGGTCGATGTGCTGGTACGCCACCTCCTCGCCGTCCAGCTCGCACACGCGCCGGTAGCGGATGCGTCCGCCGTCCGCGTCGTGCACCTGGTGCAGCGGCACGTCGTGGTCCTCGGTCGCGCTGTACAGCTTGACCGGCACGTTGACCAGGCCGAAGGTGACAGCGCCCTTCCAGATCGCCCTCATGTGACCATCGTCACGCGAGCCGGCAGACCCCGCCAGCGTGCGCCGGCGCCGGCCGGGCGCCTGTCGGGCGCCTGTCGGAGGCGGTGCCTACCGTCACGGCATGGACACCGCCACGACGCGCGACGTCGCGCACGCCTACGTCGGGACGCTCGAGCGCCGTGACTGGGCGGCCTTCGGCGCGCTCCTCGACCCCGACGTCGTCTACGAGATGCCGCAGAGCCGCGAGCGCATCCGCGGCCGCGACGCGTACCTCCGCTTCAACCAGGAGTACCCGGGCGACTGGCACCTGTCGGTGCGGCACGTCGTCGCGGACGGCGCCCGCGCCGCCCTGTGGCTCGACGCGCGCGTGGGCGACGAGCCGATGATCGCGAACGTCTGGCTCGACGTCTCCGACGACGGCCTGGTCCGGCGCGTCACCGACGTCTGGCCCGAGCCGTTCGAGCCGCCCGCCGGGCGCGAGCACCTGGTCGAGCGGTACGACGCGGACTGACCGGCCGGGCCGACCGCCCGGCGTCAGCCGACGAGGCCGAGCACCCCCACGACGCCGACCAGCACGGCGAGCAGCATCGACACGCCCACCAGCACGGCGTGCACGGTGAAGAAGCGGGTGGGGCGGCCGGCCTCGTCGCGGGCCCGCGGGTCCTTGGTCACCCGCCGCCAGAACGAGGGCCACACCATGAGGTTCCACACGGCGGCGACGAGCAGGACGACGGACCAGACGACGGGGATCTCCACGCCGTCGAGTATCCCCCGGCCGCCGCTCAGCCCAGGCGGCCGGTCTGGAGCGCCAGGAGCACCGCGCGGGTGCGGTCCTTGGCGCCGAGCTTGAGCAGCACCGCCGAGACGTGGTTCTTCACGGTGCCCTCCGCGAGGTAGAGGGCGCGGGCGATCTGCCGGTTGGACCAGCCCTGGGCCATGAGGCGCAGCACCTCCAGCTCGCGCTCGGTGAGGTCGGCCCGCGCCGCGTCGTGCAGCGCCGGACCGGAGCGGACGGCGCGCAGGAGCCGCGCGGTCACGGCGGGCTGCACGAGCGTGGCGCCCGCGGCCAGGGTGCGCACCGCGTCCGCGAGCTGCTCCAGGGTCACGTCCTTGAGCAGGTAGCCGCGCGCCCCCGCCCGCAGCGCCCGCAGCACGAGCTCGTCGTCGTCGAAGGTCGTGAGGACCAGGACCGCGACGTCGCGCCCCTCGGCCTGCAGCGTCTCGAGCGCCCAGATCCCGTCACGGCCGGGCATGCGGAGGTCGAGCAGCAGCACGTCGGGGTCGTGCTCGCGCACCGCGTCCACCGCCGCGGCGCCGTCGTCCGCCTCCGCCACGACGTCCATGCCGCCCGCGATCTCGAGCAGGCTGCGGATGCCGTGCCGCACCAGCGTCTGGTCGTCGGCCAGCACGAGGCGCACGCGGTCCGCCGCGGCCGTCACGACGCCGCCCGCCCGGCGAGCCGCGCCTCGACGGTGAACCCGGCGGACGCGTCGAAGGTGGCGCCGCCCCCCAGCGCCTCGGCGCGCTCGACGATCCCGGACAGCCCGTGGCCCAGCCGCACCGGCCCGGACGCGAGGCCGTCGTCGCGCGCCACCAGCGTCAGCGCGCCGTCGTCGTCCGTGGCCACCTCGATCCGCAGCACCGTGGCCATCTCGGCGTGCCGCACCGCGTTGGTCACGACCTCCTGGGTGACGCGCACCAGGGCGGCCGTCTGCTCCTCGTCGGCCACGACGTCCGGCGCGACGTGGACCTCCACGCGCGGGGCGGGGACGGCGGCGGCCACCGCGCCGAGGGCCTCGCGCAGGTCGGGGGCGCGGCGGCGCAGCTCGCCGACCGTGGCACGGACGTCGCCGAGCAGCTCGCGCGCCACCGTCCGGGCGCGCTCGACGTGCTCGGCCGCGCGGTCGCCCGGCAGGTGGGCGGCGGACTCGAGCTCGAGCGTGAGCACCGTGAGCTGGTGGCCGATGAGGTCGTGCAGCTCGCGCGAGATGCGCAGCCGCTCGGACGCACGGGTCGCCTCCTGGTCCAGCACCGCCGCCGCCGCGAGCTCGGCGTGCGCGACCGTCAGCTCGGTGCGCATCCGCTGCTCGCGCTGCAGCGCGACGCTCACGGCCGCGCTCGCCACCTGCAGCAGCAGGTACAGGCCGAGGGACAGCGCCACCTCGAAGCCGTGCGCCGGGCCCGGCGCGAGCAGGAACGCGACGAGCAGGGCCACGGTGTTGACCGCGATCACCGCCGCGGTCACGCGGGTGGGGCCCACGTAGGTGCTCAGCGCCGCGCCGAAGACGAGCAGGATGGGCAGCCAACCGATGCCGGGCACCGTCACGACGAGTGCCGCCGTCAGCAGGATCTGCGCCGCGAGCGCCAGGTACGCGGCCCCGGTGCGCGGCGGCCGCACGACGGTGACGACCGTCGTGGCGAGCCAGGCGACCGCGAGCGCCACCCACACCGCGAGGGGCACGAGCATGCGGTCCGGCCCGGCCACGAAGGGCACGGGCACGACGATCGCCAGGCAGACGACCAGGATCGTCAGCCCGGACGTCTCCTCGGGTCCCAGCCGGCGCACGGCACCACGCTAACCGGCCCGGGCGCCGCGGGGACCGTGCCGATGGTCATGGGTGCGGGTCGTGACGGGCGGCACGCGCGACGGCGCCCGGCCCGTCCGTAGCGTCGCCGCCATGACCGCACTCGTGGCGCAGCACCTGCGCAAGACGTACCGCACCCGGGGGCGCGGCCGCCCACCGGTGGTCGCGCTCGACGACGTGAGCCTCTCGGTGGCGCCGGGCGAGGTGGCGGGGGTGCTGGGCCGCAACGGGGCCGGGAAGTCCACCGCCGTGCAGCTCCTCGCCGGCGCCCGCGCACCGGACGGCGGCCGCGCGCGGGTGCTGGGGCTCGACCCGCGCGCCGACCGGCGGCGGGTGCGCGCCGTGCTCGGCGTGCAGCTGCAGGGCGCGGACCTGCACGGCGCGCTGACGGTGCGCGAGCTGGTCCACCTGTACCGGTCGTTCTACGCGCGCGGCGTCGACCCGGACCGGCTCGTGGAGCGGGTCGGCCTGGGGGCGTCCCGGGACACCCGCTTCGAGAAGCTGTCGGGCGGCCAGCAGCAGCGGGTGTCGATCGCCCTCGCCCTCGTGGGCGCGCCGCGCGTCGTCATCCTCGACGAGCTCACCACCGGGCTCGACCCCGAGGCCCGGCGCAGCATGTGGGCGCTGGTGGAGGACCTGCGCGCCGACGGCGTGACCGTGCTGCTCGTCAGCCACCTCATGGAGGAGGTGGAGCGGCTGTGCGACCACGTGACGATCCTCGACGCCGGCCGCGTCGTCGCGCGGGGGACGCCTGCCCAGCTCGTCGACCGGGCGGGGCTGCGCCCCACCGTGACGCTGCGCACCGACGACCCGGCCGCCGCCGACCTGCTGGCCCGGCTGCCCGCCGTCGGGCGCGTCGACGCGGCGGGCCCAAGGCTCACCGTCACCGGCGCCGACCCCGCGCCCGGGGCGAGCGGCACGGCCCTCCCCCGGCACGGCGACCTGCTGCACGAGGTCGGCGCGGCGCTGGCCGCCGCGGGAGTCGTCGCCACCGAGACCCGGCTGCGGCGTCCCACGCTGGACGACGCGTTCCTCACCCTCACCGGCAGCGCCCTGGAGGCACCATGACCGCCCACCGCACGATGCGCGACAGCGCGACCCGCGACGACCTGCCGCGGGTGCTGGAGCTGCCGGAACCGGGCGTGCCCCCGCGCGTGGCGCGGCCGGGCGCGGGCGCCTGGCTGGCCCTCACCGTCGCCGAGGCGCGGATGGTGGCCCGCGACACCGCGGGCCTCGTGATCCCGCTCGGCATGCCGCTGCTCGTCCTCGTGATGAACGGCCTGGCGCCGGGCCTGGACCAGGTGGTCCCCGGCACCGGGGGGCGCACCGCGCTCGACGTCTACGTGCTGCCCCTGACGCTGACGATGGTGGTCGCGACGGTCGGGGTGATCAACATGCCGAGCTTCCTCGCGACCTACCGGCGCACCGGGGTGCTGCGGCGCCTGGGCGTCACCCCCGCGTCGCCGGCGATGGTGCTCGGCGCGCAGGCGTTCGTCGGCGTGGCGCAGATCCTGGTCGGCGTCGCCCTGGCGCTCGGCGTCGCGTTCGCGTGGAGGGGCGCGTCCCCACCGGCCGACCCGGGAGCGGCGGCGGGAGTGCTGGCGCTGACCATCACCGCGATGTACGCGGTGGGGATGCTCGTGGCGGCCGTCGCGCCGACGCCGGGGTCGGCCGTGGCGATCGGCCTCGTCGCGTTCTTCGGGCTCGCCGCGCTCGGCGGGATGTTCGGCCCGCGCGAGAACCTGCCGGAGTCGCTCGCCGCGCTGGGCGGCTGGCTGCCGTTCGGCGCCGCCGTCGACGGCCTCGGGGCGGCGTGGGCCGGGGTCGCGGTGCCGGCGTCCGCCCTGGTCGGCCTGGGCACGAGCACCGTCCTGGCCGGCGGCGCGGCGGCGCTGTGGTTCCGGTGGGAGTGACGCACCCCGACCCGGGCGGGGTGCGCCTCAGGGAGACGTCGGTCAGAGGCCGACGGCGTCCAGCTTCGCGCTGAGCTCGGCGTCCGTGGGCTCGACGAAGAACTCGCCGTCGGGGAACACCACGACGGGGATGTTCTTGCGGCCGCTGATCGCCTCGGCGTCGTCGGCGCGCGTCGGGTCGACCACGAGGTCCACGTTCACGTACTCCACGCCGCGGGTGTCGAGCACGCGCTTGGCGCGGCGGCAGTCGCCGCACCACTGCGCCCCGTACATCGTGAGGGTCTGGGGGCGCTTGATGTCGTCGGTCATGCGCAGCACCATACCCCCCGAGGGTTAGTGCACCGAGAATCCGCCGTCGACGTGGATCGACTGCCCCGTGACGTAGGCGGAGGCGCCGCTCGCCAGGAAGACGGCCGCGCCCGCGAAGTCCTCCGCCAGGCCGTTGCGCCCCACCATCGTGCGCGCCGCGAGCGCCTCGACCCGCGCCGGGTCCGACTGCAGCCGCGCGTTCAGGGGCGTGAGGACGAAGCCGGGCACCAGGGTGTTCGCCGTGACGCCGCGGCCCGACCAGGCCTCGGCCTGCGAGCGCGCCAGGGACTCCAGCCCGCCCTTGGACACCCCGTACACGCCGGACTGGACGAACGCGCGGTGCGCCTGCTGGGACGACACGTGGATCAGCCGCCCGAAACCGCGCTCGGCCATCCCGGGCCCGAACCGCTGGCCCAGCAGGTGCGGCGCCTCGAGGTTCACCGCCATCGTCGCGTCCCAGGTGGCGTCGTCCGTCTCCCCCAGCGGGGGGCGCAGGTTGATGCCCGCGGAGCTGACCACGACGTCCGGCTCGCCGAAGACGGCGGCGGCCTCCTCGGCCGCGGCGCGCACACCCGCGCGCGTGCCCAGGTCGGCGCTGACGCGGTCGGCGGTGCACCCGTCGGCGCGCAGCTCGGCGACCGTGTCGTCCAGCTCGGCCTCCCTCCGTGCCACGACCACGACGCGTGCGCCCGCCCGCGCCAGTGCGCCGGCGATCGCCCGGCCGATGCCGGAGCTGCCTCCGGTCACCAGCGCGACGCGGCCGTCGAGGGCGAACAGGGAGGACAGGTACGCGTCGGTCACGCGGACACTCTGCCATCCCGCGGCCCCCGGGCCGGCCCGCGCCGAGCCTCAGGCCTCCGCCGCGGCCGACACCCACAGGAGCCACGCGAGCTCGACCCGGTTGCGCACGCCCGCACGGTCGATCGCCGCGCTCACGTAGGCCTTGACCGTGGACTCGGCCAGGTGGAGCCGCCGGGCGATCTCGGCGTTGGTGGCGCCCTCCGCCAGCGCCGCGACGACCTCACGTTCACGCGGCGTCAGGGCGTCGAGCCGTCGTGCGGCGTCCGCACCGGCCTGGCGCCTGGCACGGCCCCGCCTGAGCTCGGCGGCCGCCGTGTGCGCGACGCCGGGCGAGAGGTAGGTCTCCGCGTCGGACCGCCCGTGGACCGCACGCAGCAGCTCGTGGGGGTCGCCCGACTTGAGGAGGAACCCGTCCACGCCCAGATCGATGGCGGCGCGGACGTACTCGGACTCCCCGAAGCTGGTCAGGATGAGCACCCGGGGGGCGTCCGGTCGGGCCCGGAGCCGGCGGAGGGTGGCGATGCCGTCCAGGACCGGCATGCGCACGTCCAGGACGACGACCTCCGTGGCCCAGCGGTCGAGCAGCGCCAGCGCCTCCCGGCCGTCGCCCGCCTCGCCGACGACGGAGAGGCTCGGGTCGCTGGCCAGGATCTCGCGCAGGGTCTGGCGGACCCGGGGGTCGTCGTCGACGATGGCGACCCGGACGGGGCGGGCGCCGGCAGCAGCGGTCGTCGCAGGAGCCACAGGTGTCACAGGAGAGGCATCTCCCTCAGGTCGGTCACCCGCACGACGATCCCGTCCTCCGTGCACACCTCGAGCGTGGCCATCGCGAGCGGCACGTTGCCGTCCGTGTACTGCCGGCACTCCCAGCCGGGTCCGGGTCCCGGCGCGCGGGCGAGCCGGACCGGCGCCTCGCGGCCGGGCAGGAGCTCCGCCGCGTCGGCCGCGCGCATGCCGACCCGGAGGGCGGCCGCGTCCACCGGTTCGACGGTGGCGTCGTGCGACGCCCACGCCCAGTAGCCGGCCCCGCCCAGCAGCACCAGGACCGCGGGGAGCACGAGCGGCCCGACGAGCGCCGCGAACGGCAGGCGTGCGCGGGAGCGGGCACGGGAGGCCTCGGGAGCCCGCCCTCGAGGGGCCTCGGGCTCCTGCTCGAGCACGGCCCGCGCCGGCAGCCGCGCGACGACCCGGTGCCCGTCCGCGCACGTGGCCGCCTGCCAGGTTCCCCCGATCGCCTCGACCCGGCGGCGCAGGGAGTCGAGGCCACGGCCCTCCCGCTCGTCGCGGTCGACGGCGGGCGCGGGCCCGCCGGAGCCGTGCGTCCGGACCTCGAGGGTCACCATGTCGTCCGCGCGCCGGACCACGACGGTCACCGCGTCGCCGGGTGCGTGCCGGGCAGCGTTCGTCAGGGCCTCCCGCACCACCCGGTGCGCGGTGACGCGCGTCGGCACCGAGGCCCGGGTGAGCACGTCCGGGTCGCCGACGAGTCGCACGTCAGCGCCCGCGCGGCGGAACCGCTCGACCACCGCGGCGACGTCGGCGTCGGCCGGGTCGCTCCAGGGCGTGCGGTGCAGCGTGGCCACCGTCTCGTGCAGCATCACGACGGCGCGCTCCGCGTCGCTGCGCACCTGGCCGGCGAGCACCGCCTCGTCGCCGGTGGTGCGGAGCTGCAGCAGGGCGGCCCGCATCCCGATCACGCTCAGCTCGTGGCCGACCAGGTCGTGCACCTCGTCGGCGAGCTGCCGGCGTTCGGCGACCTGGCGCGCCGACTCCTGCTCGCGCCGGTACCGGTCGCGGAGGTCGCGGTAGCGGACCACACCGTACAGACCGACCCCGCCGACCAGCAGGGCGAGCTCGCCGAACGCGAGCAGGATCCAGCTCCGGGACTGCCAGGCCAACGCGCCCACGACCACCTGTGCCGCGACCAGGAGCACCGGCAGCCAGCGTGCTGCACCCGAGCGAGCCATGGGGACGAGGTTAGGCGTCACGCCGCTCGACGCTCACCATGGCCGCGCCCACGCTCGCGACGACCCAGGCGAGGAGCACCAGCAGGGCGGCCCACCGCGCGTACGGGTCGCCGGTGCCGGAGACGAGCGCGCTGCCCGCCACCCCCGGGAAGACCTGACCTGTCGCCGCGGGGGCGGCCAGCGTGAGGACCAGCAGCACGAAGGCGACGCTCAGCGCGGCCACCCCGCTCCGGGTGAGGAAGCCGAGGGCCACGGCGACGATCGCGGCGCACGCGAACACGCCCGCCGTCACGACGGCCGCCTCCGCCACCGGGACCGTGGCCCGTGGCGCGTCGCCCAGGGCGAGCTCCGTCGCCGCGACGCCCAGGGGGCCGGTCAGCAGGCCGGTGAGCCCGCCGAGGACCCCCGCGACGGCGGCCTTGGTGAGCACCACCGCCCACCGGCGCGGATGGGACAGGAACGTGGTGGCGATCTGACCGCCGGCGTACTCGGGCGTCACGAGCTGGAGGGCCGCCAGCACGACGACCAACTGCGCGAACACGACGGACGACGCCAGGACCTCCGGGACGGGCACCAGGGTGCCGACCGGGAGCTCCCCGGTCTGCACGGCGCGGACCTGGTCGTTCGCCAGGGTGAACGCCGTGGCCACGGCGAGCAGCACCGCCCCCGCCAGGCCCGCGGCCGGCGCGCGCACCGACCATGCCTTTCCCCACTCCGAGCGGACCAGGCCGACCAGTGCCGCGGGCGTGGCTCCCACCTCGATGGTGGCGTTCCGCCCGGGCATCAGCGGGCCTCCACGCCGTCGACCTGCGGCACCCGGTCGCCGACCAGCGTCAGGTACCCCGCCTCGAGGTCCGCCGTCTCCCGTGCCAGGTGCAGCACCGTGAGGTCGGCGCCGCGCGCCGCGAGCCCCACCTCCCGCTCGGACGCGCCGGTGACCCGCCACGCCCCGTCGTCACCGGGCCGGATCGCGGCGCCGGGCAGCAGCGCCCGCAGCCGGTCGTCGGCGCCGTGCTCCGCCGTCCGCAGCACCACCTCGTCGCGCGCCCGACCCGCGAGCTCGGCGACCGTCGTGTCGGCGAGCAGGCGCCCGGCGCCGAGCACGACGACCCGGTCCGCCACCAGCTGGACCTCGCTCATCAGGTGGCTGGAGACCAGCACGGTCCGGCCCTCGTCGGCGAGCAGCCGCAACAGCCGCCGGATCCACCGGACGCCGTCGGTGTCCAGCCCGTTCACGGGCTCGTCCAGCACCAGGGCCGCCGGGTCGCCCAGCAGGGCGCCGGCGAGGCCCAGACGCTGCCCCATGCCCAGGGAGAAGCCGCCCGCCGCGCGGTGCCCGACCTCCGCGAGGCCGGTCAGCTCCAGCACCTCGTCGACGCGCGCCCGCGCCAGGCCGTGGGTCTGCGCCACGCTCGTCAGGTGGGCACGGGCCGAACGACGGCGGTGCACCGGACGGCCGCCCAGGTGGGTGCCGATCACCCGCAACGGCCAGCGCAGGTCCCGGTAGCGGTGGCCGGCCACGGTCGCGGACCCGTTCGTCGGACGGTCGAGACCCACCAGCAGCCGCATGAGCGTCGACTTGCCCGCGCCGTTGGGCCCGAGCAGCCCGGTGACCGTCCCCTCCTCGACGCCGAAGGAGACGTGGTCCAGGGCCGGCACCGGCCCGTAGCGCTTGCTGACCTCTGCGAACTGGAGCATGGGCCACACGATGGCGGTTCCGCTCTCGCGCCCGGTACCGACGAAAGTACGGAACGCCGGCCGGCGTGCGCGTCGGACTCCCGTGGCCGCCGGTTGACCACCGCGTGCCGTCGCGCCGATAGCCTCGGGCGATGAGCGACGACGAGGTCCGCGTGGTGTGGCGCAAGTTCGACGGCGGCCTGCACTGGCGCCACCCCATGACACGACTCGGCGAGGACGAGTTCGGCGTGTGGCTCGGGGCGCCGGCCGGCACGGTCTACCGCCGGGGCGAGCCGGGGCGGGAGACCGCCGTCGTGGCGGTCGAGGACGACCGGGTGCTGCTGATCCCCCGCGACGACTGGTGGACCGCCGAGTTCCAGGCGGACCCGGCACGGCTCGACGCGTACTGCGACGTCGCGACCCCGGCCTCGTGGCCCCACCCGGGCGAGGTGACGATGGTCGACCTGGACCTCGACGTCTGCCGCGTCCGCGACGACATGTCCGTCTACGTCGACGACGAGGACGAGTTCGCCGACCACCAGGTGCGCTACGGCTATCCGGCCGACGTCGTCGAGCGGGCGGAGGCCGCGTCCGCGTGGCTGACGGTGGCCCTGCGCGACGGCGTCGAGCCGTTCGGCAGCCGCTACCGCACCTGGCTCGACCGGCTCGCCGCAGTCACGGGTGCCGAGGACCGCCGCCCGGCCTGATCCTCGACGTCGAGAGGCCCTTCCGTCAGCGACTCGACCGTGAAGCGTCCGTACGACAGGTGACCGCGATCCGGATCCACCACCACCCGGCACCGAGCCCGTGGCTGACGGTCCTCGACCGTGCCCGGACGCGACCTCGGTCGCAGGGCATGCATGGACTCGGGTCCGGTGGGAACCTGAGCATCGTGACCCCACCGCCGGAGGTTCGTTCGCGTCAACACCGACCGGGCACCCGCCGCCGGACGGCGGGCTCCGTCGCCGCACTGTGCCTGCTCGGGGTCGGCGCGGGGGCCGGCGTCGCCGCCGCTCAGGGCGCCGTCTTCGTGGACGAGACGTTCACCGGGGCGACCGCGGACCCGCTGTTCTCGGCGTACGGCTCGGCCTGCCTCACGGGCGCCACCGAGGGGAACCCCACCGCGGGCGCCCATCCCCTCGCCGGCTGCGACCCCAGCCGGACGGTGAACTCGCCACCGCTCGGCGGCGCGCCCGACGGCTACCTGCAGCTCACGGACGCGTCCAACGACCAGTCGGGGGCGGTGCTCTTCGACACGCCGATCCCGGCCGAGCAGGGCCTGGTCGTGCGGTTCGAGCAATGGCAGTACGGCACGACGACGGCCGACCCGGCGCCCGCCGACGGCATCGCGTTCTTCCTGGTCGACGGCGAGGCGGAGCTCGTCGCACCCGGCGCCTTCGGCGGTTCGCTCGGGTACGCGCAGAAGCGGCCGGACGGGATCCCCACCAACGACATCGTCCCGGGCGTCGTGGGCGGCTACCTCGGCATCGGGCTGGACGTGCTGGGCAACTACTTCGGCGACTGGGAGGACCGCGGGCTCGGCTGCCCGGCGGACCAGGCGTCCCCGGCGGGGACGGGGTTCCGGATCCCGGAGCCTGAGAAGATCACCGTGCGCGGCCCGGTGGGCACCGACACGACGCAGGGCTACTGCTTCCTCACCTCCACGGCGGAGAACCTCGACGACCCCACGGCGACGTCGTGGCCGTCGACGCTCCCCGTGACGCTCCAGGGCACCACCACGTCGCTGCCCGGAGGCATCGGCGCGGGCGAGGCCGCGGCGCTCCTGGAGGGGGACAAGCGGACCGTCGAGGTGACGGTGAGCCCGGAGCCGAACCCGCGCGTCACCGTGTCGATCGCGGGCGCCGACGGGGACCTCCAGCAGGTCCTCGACATCCCGGCTCCCGAGCCCGTCCCCGAGACGTACAAGTTCGGTTTCTCCGCCTCGACCGGCCTGTTCACCGACGTCCACCTCATCCGCAACGTGGTGCTGGAGTCCGTGGACCCGTCGCCCATCCTCACGCTCACGAAGGTGGCCGACGACCCCGGCCCCTACCGGCTCGGCGACACCGTGACCTACACCTACACGGTCACCAACTCCGGCCTCGCCCCGGTCACCGACCTGGAGGTGGTCGACGACCGCATCCCGGACGTCGTGTGCCAGTCGACGACGCTCGGCGCCCTCGGCGACGCCCCCGCCAACGAGACCACGTGCCGCGGCGAGTACACCGTGACGGCCGAGGACGTCCAGGCCGGCGAGGTGGTCAACACCGCGACCGCGTCGGGCGACGACGGTGGGGCGATCTCGCCCCCGGTCACCGAGACCGTCCCGGTGGTCGAGCCCTCGCCGAGCCCGTCCCCCAGCCCCTCGCCGACACCGACGCCGACGACCAGCCCGAGCCCGTCGCCGAGCCCGTCCGTGAGCCCCTCGCCGTCGCCCAGCGCGTCCGCGCCGGTGGTCCCGCCGCCGACTGGCGGACCGACGACCGGGCCGAGCTTCCC
Source organism: Isoptericola sp. NPDC057559 (assembly GCF_042801555.1). Lineage (NCBI taxonomy): Bacteria > Bacillati > Actinomycetota > Actinomycetes > Micrococcales > Promicromonosporaceae > Isoptericola > Isoptericola sp. NPDC057559. Next base: position 56,351 of record NZ_JBHVFQ010000006.1, on the reverse strand, counting down.
GGGCGAGCTGCCGCGGACCGGCGCCGACCTGGGGCCCGTGGCCGTCCTCGCCGCGGTGCTGCTCGCCCTCGGCGCGCTCGGCGTCGGCGTCGCGCGCCGCCGACGGAGCTAGTCGGGATGGCCCGAGCGTCGTCGAGCAAGCCCCAGACGGTCACCGTCGAGGGCCGACGCCTGCAGCTGACCAACCTGGAGAAGGTGTACTTCCCCGCCACGGGGACGACGAAGGGCGAGGTGCTGGCGTACCTGGCCCAGGTGGCGCCGGCGCTGCTGCGGCACGCGGCGTACCGGCCCGCGACGCGCAAGCGGTGGCCGGACGGCGTCTCCGGGCAGATGTTCTTCCAGAAGAACCTGGACGCGTCGACGCCGTCGTGGGTGCCGCGGCACGCCATCCGCCACCGCACGTCGACCAACGACTACGTCCTGGTCAACGACCTGGCGACGCTCACGTGGCTGGGGCAGACGGCGACGCTGGAGATCCACGTGCCGCAGTGGCGGTTCGGGCGCACCGGCGCGCCGATGCCGCCGGACCGCCTGGTGCTCGACCTCGACCCGGGGCCGGGCGCGGGCCTGGCGGAGTGCGCGGAGGTGGCGCGGCTGGCCCGCGACATCCTGCGGGGCATGGACCTGGACCCGCTGCCCGTGACGAGCGGCTCCAAGGGCATCCACCTGTACGCGGCGCTGACCGGCCACGACGAGTCGCTGACCACGGACGCGGTGTCCGCCGTGGCGCACGAGCTCGCGCGGCACCTGGAGTTCGAGCACCCCGACCTCGTGGTCAGCGACATGAAGAAGTCGCTGCGCGCGGGCAAGGTGCTCGTGGACTGGTCGCAGAACAACGGCGCCAAGACGACCATCGCGCCGTACTCGCTGCGCGGGCGCGACGAGCCCACGGTCGCCGCGCCGCGCTCGTGGGCGGAGCTCGACGACCCGGGCCTGCGCCAGCTGTCGTTCACGGAGGTGCTGGAACGGCTGGAGCGCGACGGCGACCTCCTGGAGCCCCTCGCGGCCGGGCACCTGGCGCAGCTCGAGCCGACGCCGGAGCGGATGGCCACGTTCGAGCGCACCCCCGCCGAGAAGCTCGAGACCTACCGCGCCAAGCGCGACCCCGACAGGACGCCCGAGCCCTTCGGCCCCGAGGTGCCGGGCGAGCGGGACGGCGCCCCGACGTTCGTGATCCAGGAGCACCACGCCCGCCGCCTGCACTGGGACTTCCGGCTGGAGCACGAGGGCGTCCTCGTGAGCTGGGCGCTGCCGCGGGGCGAGCCCACCGACCCGAAGCAGAACCACCTCGCGGTGCAGACGGAGGACCACCCGCTCGAGTACGGGTCGTTCGAGGGCAGCATCCCCGCCGGCGAGTACGGCGGCGGCGAGGTGACGATCTGGGACGCCGGCACGTACGACCTGGAGAAGTGGCGCGAGGGCGAGGTGATCGTCACCCTGCACAGCGACCGGCGCGGCTCGCGGCGCCTCGCGCTCATCCGCACGGGCGGGCGCGGCGGGGACGACCAGAACTCGTGGCTCATCCACCGCACCAAGGCCCAGCCGGGCGACGACGAGGACACGGCCGAACCCCCGACGGTGCCAGCCAGACCGGTGCCCCCACCCCAGGCGACCGAGGCCCCGGCCGAGGCGCCCCGCCCGATGCTGGCGTCGACCGCGCCGCCGGCGGAGCTGGCCCGCCTGGACCCGGCCGGCTGGGCGTTCGAGGTGAAGTGGGACGGCTTCCGCGCGGTGGTGCAGGTCGACGCACCGCAGGAGGCCGACGACGCCCCGCGGGTGCGGCTCACGTCGCGCTCGGGGCAGGACCTCACGCCGACGTTCCCGGAGCTGCAGGCGCTCGGCGGCATGGTGTCCGCCGACGACCTGCCTTTGGCGCTCGACGGCGAGATCGTGGCGCTCGACGCCGACGGCCGCCCGTCGTTCCACCGCCTCCAGCAGCGGGCGAACCTCGCCAAGCCGCGCGACGTGGAGAAGGCGCGCCGCCGCGTGGGGGTCGACCTCGTGCTGTTCGACGCGTTGTCCGTCGGCGGCCGCGCCGTCACCGACCGGCCGTACGAGGAACGCCGGGCCGAGCTGGCGCGCGTCGTCACGCCGCGCCGCCCGGTGCACGTGCCCGACGCGCTGGACGGCACGCTCGACGAGGCCCTGGAGACGTCCCGCCTCATGCGGCTCGAGGGCGTCGTCGCGAAACGGCGGGGCGCGCCGTACACGCCGGGCCGCCGCTCCCGCGACTGGCTGAAGATCAAGCACGCGCGCACGCAGGAGGTGGTGGTGGTCGGCTGGCGACCCCTGCACGCGGGCACGGGCCGGGAGGACGCGACGGTCGCCGGGTCGCTGCTGCTGGCGGTGCCGGACGACGGCGGCGCGCTGCGCTACGTGGGCAAGGTCGGCACCGGCTTCAAGGAGGCGGAGCGGCGCCAGGTCGTGCGGCGGCTGCGGCCGGTGGACGACGCACCGCTCGACGGCGTGCCGCGGGCCGAGGCCGTGCACGCGCGGTGGGCCGCCCCCGAGCAGGTGGCCGAGGTCGAGTACGGCGACTGGACTCGCGACCCGGGCGACCTGGGCGAGGCCGACGACGACCTCCCCGACGACGAGGGCCCGCGGCTGCGGCACTCCGTGTGGCGCGGGTGGCGCGACGACAAGCGGCCCGCGGACGTGCAGGTCGAGGGCTGAGCCGGCGGCGGGACCTCAGCGCACCGTCTGCCCGCGCAGGGCGTGCGCCACGGCGGCGGCGCGCGACTCCACGCCGAGCTTGGCGTACACGTGGGCGAGGTGGGTCTTGACGGTCGCCTCGGAGATGAACAGGCGCCGCCCGAGCTCGCGGTTGCTCAGCCCCTGGGCGAGCAGCGTGAGCAGCTCGGCCTCGCGCGGGGTGAGCGCGCTGCCGGGGTTCTGCGCCTGCTGCAGCAGGCGGGACGCGACGGGCGGGGACAGCACGCTGCGCCCGACGGCGGCGCCGCGCACCGCCGCGAAGATCTCGGCGGGCGGGGCGTCCTTGAGCACGTAGCCGATGGCGCCGGCGTCGACCACGCGCACCACGTCGGCATCCGTGTCGTAGGCGCTGAACACGAGCACCGGCACGTCCGGGTGGGTGGTGCGGATGCGGCGGGTGGCGGCCACGCCGTCCTCGGCCGCCCCGAGCTCGAGGTCCATGACGACGACCGCGGGCGCGAGCCGTCCGACGGCGTCGAGCGCCTCGTCCGCGGTGCCGGCCTCGCCGACCACGCTGATGTCGGGCTGCGAGTCGAGCAGGGCGCGCAGCCCGGCGCGGACCACGTGGTGGTCGTCGACGAGCAGCACGGTGATCGGGTCGCTCATGCGTCCTCCTGGCTCGTCGGGCCGGTCGCGGGGCCCGCGGACGTCGGGCGCGGCGCGGGGAGCTGCACCCCGACGACGGTGCCGTCCCCGGGCGCGCTCTCCACCGTGATCGTGCCACCGAGCTGCTCCACGCGCTGGCGCATGGCCCGGAGGCCGAACCCGCCGGCCGGCCCGGCGGCGCGCGAGGCCACGGCGTCGACGTCGAAGCCCCGCCCGTCGTCGAAGACGTCCAGCGCGACGGCGTCGGGCAGGTAGGTGAGGGTGAGCCCGAGCCGGGCGGGGCCGGCGTGCCGGTGCACGTTCGCGACGGCGCTCTGGGCGATGCGCGCGAGCGCGTGCGCCACCTCGGGCCCCACCGGCACCGGGTCGCCCACCACGGTGAGCCCGGCGTCGGGCACGTGGCGCCGCGCGGCCGCGCGGATCGCGGCCTCGACGTCGGCCGGCGCCACGCCCCCGGTCGCCGGGGACGGGTCGACGAGGTCGTGGACGAGCTCGCGGGTCTGTCCGAGGCTGGCCCGGACGGCGACCGCGGCCTGCCGCGCGTCGTCGCGGGCCGCGTCGGGGTCGACGTCCCAGCGCTGGTCGGCGGCCTCCAGCCGGAGCACGGCGGAGGAGAGCGACTGCGCCACGGTGTCGTGGATCTCGCGCGCCACGCGCTCGCGCTCCGCGAGGACGGCGACCTCGCGCTGGAGGCGCACGCGCTCGCCGGCCTGCCGCACGATCGCGTCGTAGGCGAGGCTGAGGAGCACCGCGACGACGAGCGGCGCGACGGCCGCGGCCCAGTCGCTGCGGCCCGACAGGTCGAAGAGCGCGACGCCGGTGACGACCGCGACGGCGCCCACCAGCACGTGCGCCGTCGGCACGGGCACCAGGCTGCGGCACACGAAGAACAGCGGGACGGCCGACCAGGCGAAGCTCGGCGCGACGAGCACCAGCGCGGCCCACGCGACCAGCAGGACACCGAGCACGGTGCCCGCGACGGCGCCCGGCCCCGCGCCCTCCGGCGCCGGGCGGCGGGTGAGCAGGACGAGCCCGGCGTAGGCCGCGACGACGCCCAGCAGGAGGGCGACCACCAGCCACCACCGGCCGTCCAGGCCGTGGTTGGTGAGGTAGCGCACCGCCGACGTCGCGACGAGGGCGGCGAAGGCGAGGTGCACCCCGCGGGTGAGTGATCCGGGCACGGTCAGCCACGCTAGCCGGGCGGGGGCGGTGCGCACCTCATCCGTTCGGACGATCCCGCGCGCCCCGGAGGCCCGATGCGCGCCCGCCGTGGTCGCCGCGAGGCTGGCGGCATGACCTCAGGCGCGACGCTCCGTCACCGCGGTGCGGCTGGTGCCCAGGTGCTCGGCCGCCAGCCGGGCCGCGGACTCCTCGTCGCCGCCGCGGACGGCGTCCAGGAGGGTCCGGTGCTCGTCGGCCATGGCCGCGAGGTCGGTGTGCTGGCCCAGCAGCCAGCGCACACGGCTGGCGGTCACGACGTGCAGCTCGGCGAGCACCGGGTTGCCCGCGGCGTCCACCACCCGCTCGTGGAAGTCGGCGCCCGCCCGTCGTGCGGCGGGCGCGTCGCCGGCCCGGGCGGCCGCGTCCTCGCGCTGCCACGCCTCGGCGAGCGCGGCGAGCTGCGCCTCGGTGCGGCGCCGCGCGGCGAGCCGGAACTGCAGCGGCTCGGTCGCCTCCCGCACCTCCTGGAGCTGGGCGACGTCGGCGTCCGTGAACTCCCGCACCACGGCCCACGTGCGCGGTCGCGGGGTCACGAGGCCCTCCGCCACGAGGGTGCGGAGCGCGTCGCGCACCGGGATGCGGCTCACGCCCAGCTCGGCGGCCAGGTCGCGCTCGACGAGCCTGCTGCCGGGTTCCCGCGTGCCGTCGACGATCTGCTCGCGGACGGCCCGCGCCACCCGGACGGACTCGGGTTCGAAGACCGCGGCGTGCTCGGAGGTCATGCGCTCATCCTGCCAGCCCATCCGGAGGAAAAATGGCATACCATCCCGTCGTGACTTCCCGCTCCCGAGCCGCGCGCCACCCCGCGCGCACGGGACGGCTCGCAGGCTCGGCGGCAGCCACGACCGCCGCCCTGCTCACCCTCGCCGCGTGCGCCGCGCCCGGTGCCGCGCCGGGCCCCGCGGGCCCGGCGGAGACTTCACCCACCGCGTCACCCGCACCCACCGAGCCCGCCACCGAGCCCGCCACCGAGCCCGCCACCGAGCCCGGGCCCGCGCAGCTGCTCCTGGCCACGCAGGCCGAGCGCGACACCCTCGCCGTCGTCGACCCGGCCGCACGCCGCGGCTCCGCCGTCGTGGACGAGATCGCCGTGGGCGCCGCGCCGTGGGACGTCGCCGTCGACGAGGGCTCCCGGCGCGCGTTCGTCTCCACCGCCGAGGGCGTCGCCGTCGTGGACCTGGACTCCCGCGTCCGCACCGACCTCTTCCCCTACGACCACCGGCCCGCCGACGTGGCCTTCGGCGAGTACCGCCGCGGCGGGCTCGGCCTGGCCGTCTCCCCCGACGGCGAGCGCGTGCACGTCGCCGTGAGCACCGGGGACGCCGCGTTCCTCGAGACGCTCGACGCCGGCAGCGGCGAGGTCGTCTCCTCCGTGCCGGTGGGCCTGCGCCCGTTCGACGTGCTGGTGAGCGACGACGGCGACGAGGTCTACACGGTCGACCACGACGGCTTCACCGTGACCGTCGTCGACCCCGAGCGCGGGCGCACCCGCGCGATCGAGGTCGCGCCGTCCGGTCGTGAGGGCGGCCTCGCGTCGTTCGAGAAGCCGCACTACGCCGTCCTCGACGCGAACGGGGACCTGCTCCTGCCGTACCAGGGCCGCGCCCTCGCGCGGGTGGACCCGGGCACCGGCCGCGTCACGACCACCGACCTGGCCGCCGACACCCACCAGCACGGCGTGGCCCGGGCCGACGACGGCACGCTCGTCGTCGCCGGGAACGGCCCGTTCGGCAACGCCGCGTCGGGGCCGAGCATCGAGGTGGTCGGCGCGGACGGCACGGACGTCGTGCTGCCCACGGAGCGCCGGCACGAGACGGTGGCGGTGTGGCGCGGGCCCGACGGGGCCGAGCACGCCGTCCTGGCCGGCGGGTACACGCAGCAGGGCGCCTGGGACGGCGCCACCGTCGTCCCGCTCGCCGAGGCGCTGGACGGCGCCGACGCGAGCTACGAGATCACGATCCCCGGGCGGCCGCAGACGGTCGCCCCTTTCGAGGAGGAACCCCGATGACCAGCTCACCCACCACCGTCACCGTGCTGCGCGACGTGCGGCCCTGGGGCGGCGAGCGCTCCGACCTGCACGTGGCGGACGGCGTGATCACCGCCGTCGTGCCGCACGACGCGGCGGCGCCCGCCGCGGGCACGGACGGCGTGGTGGACGGCGGCGGGCTGCTCGCGCTGCCCGGCCTGGTCAACGCGCACGCGCACGTCGACAAGTCGTGGTGGGGCAAGCCGTGGGTGAGCTACGGCGGCGAGGGCGGCACGCAGGGCCGCATCGCGCACGAGCGCGCGCACCGGGACGAGCTCGGCATCCCCGGCGTGGACGTCACGCTGGCCGTGCTGCGCGAGTCGGTGCGCACGGGGACGACGGCGGTGCGGACGCACGTCGACGTCGACCTCGGCGTCGGGCTGCGGGGCATCGAGGTGGTGCGGGAGGCCGTGGCCGCGCTGGGCGGCGCCGTGCACGCGGAGATCGTCGCGTTCCCGCAGGACGGCGTGCTGCGCCGACCGGGCGTCCTGGAGCTGCTGGACCAGGCGGCGGCCGCGGGCGCGGAGCACGTCGGCGGCCTGGACCCGGCGTCGATCGACCGCGACCCGGTGGGCCAGCTCGACGGCCTCTTCGCGATCGCCGAGAAGCGCGGCGTCGGCATCGACGTGCACCTGCACGACGGCGGCGACCTGGGCGCGTTCCAGATCGAGCTGATGATCGACCGCACGCTGCGGGCGGGCCTGCAGGGCAGGGTCAACGTGGCGCACGGCTTCGCCGTCGGCCAGCTGCCGGCCGCGCGGCAGGCGGACCTGGTCGCCGCGATGGGCGAGGCCGGCATCACGATGACGACGGTGGCCCCGATCGGGGCCGCGCCCCTGCCGCTGCTGCGCCTGCGGGAGGCCGGGGTGGCCGTCGGGCTCGGCACCGACGGCATCCGCGACCTGTGGTCCCCGTACGGCACCGGCGACCTGCTGGCGCTCACCACGCAGCTCGCCCGGCTGTCCGGCCTGCGCCATGACGAGGACCTCGTGACCGCGGCCCGCGTCGCCTCGGCGGACGCGGCACGGTTCGTGGGTCGCGACGTCCACGACCTGGTGGCCGGCGCGCCCGCGGACGTGCTGCTCGTGGACGCCGAGAACGTGCCGGACGCCGTGGTGCGCGCGCCGCGCCGCGCCCTCGTCGTCGCGGGCGGCCGCGTGGTGGCCCGCGACGACGAGGTGCTGGTCTGACGCCAGGTGTCGGTCGGCCTCAGGCGGGCGCGGCCTCGCCCGTGAGGTCGTCCGCGGTGGCCACGACCACCCCGTACAGGTCCGCGACGGTGGCGAGGGCCCCGCGGTGCAGCTGCGCCGCGGGGGCCTCGCCCGCCGCGCTCGCCAGGGGCCGCGTCGCGCACGCCGCGGCGACGACGGTGGGCCGCAGCCCGCGCAGGAACGCGCCCTGGGCGGTGAACGTCACGCACATGTGGGTCATGAACCCGACCACCACGACGTCGTCGTGCCCGGCGGCGGCGACGAGGTCGCCCAGCTCGGTCCGGACGAAGGAGTCCGGCGCGGTCTTGGTCACCACGGACTCGCCGGGCGCCGGCGCGACGCGGGGGTGGATCTGCCCGAGCTCGTCGTCCAGGTCGTAGGGCGACCCGGCGCCGCCGTCGTGCCGCACGTGGATCACGGTGGTGCCGGCCGCGCGGGCCCGGGCGAGGAGGTCGGCCGCGGCGTCGAGGGCCGGCTCCCAGCCGTCGAGCTCCATCACGCCCCGCGTGTAGGTGTTCTGGTAGTCGACCAGGATCAGGGTCGATCGGGCGAGCGACGCGGGGGCCTGGTCCAGGCCGGAGAGGTCGCGCAGCGTCGTGCTGGTCGTGCCGGTCATCGGTGGTCCTTTCGAGAGCGGGCGGGGCGTCGTCGGACGCCGCCCCTCCACGCTACGAAGCGGCTATCGTGTCGGCAATGTCGTGCAACCTGCAGATCCGGACATCATGATCGAGCGGCTCGTGGTCGTCACGCTGTTCGAGGGCGTCGACCTGCTCGACGTCACCGGCCCGGCCGAGGTCTTCGCGCTCCTGGCCCGGGAGCTCGACGGCCCCACGGGGTACGAGGTGGTCCTCGCCGCCGAGACCGCCGGCCCCGTGCGCACCTCCGCGGGCGTGCGCGTGCTGCCCGACGCCACCTTCGACGACCTCGCCGGGCGCCGCGTCGACACCCTCGTCGTGCCGGGCGCCGTCGAGGTCGACGACTCCCGCCGCGTCCGGGCCCTCGTCGACCCGGCCCTGGTGCCGCGCGTGCAGGCGCTGGCCGACGGCGCCCGCCGCGTGGCGTCGGTCTGCGTGGGCGCGCACGTGCTGGCGGCCGCCGGGCTGCTGGAGGGCCGCCGCGTCACGACGCACTGGTCCACCGCACCCCAGCTCGCCGCCGAGCACCCGGGCGTCCGCGTCGACGCCGACCCGATCTTCGTGCGCGACGGCGACGTCTGGACCGGGGCCGGCCTCACCGCCTGCCTCGACCTCACCCTGGCGCTCGTGGCCGACGACCACGGGCAGGAGGTGGCGCTGCGCGTGGCCCGCCAGCTGGTGATGTTCCTGCAGCGCCCGGGCGGGCAGAGCCAGTTCTCCGTGTCGGTGGAGCCCGCCTCCGCCACCCGTCGGATGGCCGGGCTGCGGCAGCACGTCGCGCGTCACCTCACCGACCCGCTGACCGTCCCCGACCTCGCGGCGCACGCCCACCTCGGCGAGCGCCAGCTCGCCCGGCTGTTCCGCGCCGAGCTGGGCACCACCCCGGCGGCCTACGTCGAGCGGGCGCGGGTGGAGCGGGCCCGCCAACTCCTGGAGACCACCGACCACTCCCTGGCGCGCGTCGCCACGTCGTGCGGGCTGGGCACCACCGACACGCTCGCCCGGGCCTTCCGGCGGCAGCTCGACACCACGCCCGCGCAGTACCGCGAGCGCTTCCGGATCACCGCCTGACGCCTCGGCCGGCGCGGCGCGGCCCGCCTCAGCGCCAGCGCTCGAGCAGCCGCGCGACGGTCGCCGTCGCGCGGTCCAGCACGCCGTCCGCGCCGGAGGAGGCCGCCGTCAGCAGCGCCGCGTCGACGAGGTGCGCCACGAGGTCGACGTCGCGCGGGTCGGCGCACGCGTCCTCGAACCCGGAGGCCGCCAGCACCGTGCGGGCGGCGGCCAGCAGCCTGGGCCGCGAGCGCCGCATGATCGGCTGCAGGGCGGGGTCGCGCATCGCCGTCATCATCGGGTCGAGCCGCCGGGCCACGACCGCGTCGTCGACGTGCGGGGCGTACAGGACCTCGACGAGCAGCCGCGCCGTCGTGGCCGCGGACCGGCGGCGGCGCGGGAGCGCGTCGGCCGCGGCCTGCGCGGACGCGCCGCGCAGCTCCTCGGCGGCCTCGACGGCCGCGGCGACGAGCGCGGCGCTGCTCGGGAAGTAGTACGACGCCGAGCCCTGCGGCAGGCCCGCCGCCTCGGCGACCCGGCGGTGCGTGATCGCGCCGAAGCCCTCGTCGATGAGCAGCACCGCGGCCGCCCGGACCATCCGGTCCTGCTTGTCGGCGCCGCGGTCCTGGACCATGCGGCGGCCCCGCGGACCGCCGGTCCCGGGGCCCGTCGCGGGCTCGCTCTCGGTCACCGGCCCATCGTAGGCGCCGGGTGCCGACTGCACCGGAATTATTCATACGCACGTATGGTTTAGCCCGATCGACAGACCCGCCGCCGGCGGCACGAACCGAGGAGATGAACCGACATGGCCACGGAAGGCCTCGTGATCGACTGGGCGCAGATGCCCACCTACAACACCGTGATGTCCGTCGCCGTGGGCGCCGGGCTGCTGCTGCTCGTCTGGCTCGGGCGCGAGCTGCTGCGCTCGCCGCGCAAGGTCGTGGCCGAGGGCTGGGCGCTCGCGTTCGGCGTGCTGGGCCTGATCCTCACCGCCACCGGGCTGCACATGACGCTCACGTGGCCCCTGGCGGCGGGCGGCTTCCCGTTCGACAACATCATCTTCGGCGAGACGAGCCTCGCGTTCGGCGTGCTCCTGCTCGCCGCCGCGTTCTACCTCTGGACCCGCGGCAAGGAGGCCCTCGCCCGCGAGGACGCCACCGACCACCTGCGCGCCGTCGCCCGCCCGGTCTCGGTCTTCGTGCTGGGCATGGGCCTCGGCCTGGTCGCCATCGCGGTCGCCGGCGTCACCTACCAGCTCTTCGCCGCCCCGCCGCAGGAGCCGATCTCGGGCGCCTTCGCGGCCTACCCGCTGGTCGAGGCGATCTTCATGTCCGGCCTCATCGCCCTGGTGGGCCTCGGCGCGATCCTCTTCCCCCTCGCCCTGCGCGACGGCGCCGGCCGCGGCCTCCGGGTCGTCATCGGCTGGGCCTGGGGCCTGGCCGGCCTCGCGTTCCTGCTGTTCGGCGCGATGAACTTCTTCACCCACATCGGCCTCATCGTCAACACGATGGGCTGACGCCGACGTCACACCGGCCGGGCCGGGCACGCGGGAAGCCCCGCGGCCCGGCCCGTGTTGTGCGCACCATGCGAGCGATCACCTACTCCCGCTTCGGCGGCGCCGACGTCCTCGAGCTCACCGACCAGCCCGACCCGCACCCCGGCGCCGACGCGGTGCTGGTGCGCGTGCGCGCGGCGTCGGTCAACCCCGTGGACTGGGTGGTGCGCCAGGGCCACCTCGAGGGCCTGATGGACACCCAGTTCCCCGTGATCCCGGGCTGGGACGTCGCGGGCGTCGTGGAGCAGGTCGGCCTCGACACCCCGGAGTACGAGGTGGGCGACGAGGTCTACGGCTACGTCCGCAAGGACTGGGTGCACGCCGGGACGTTCGCCGAGCTGGTGGCCGCGCCCGTGCGCACGCTGGCGCGCAAGCCCGCGTCGCTGAGCTTCGAGGAGGCCGCCGCCGTCCCGCTCGCCGGCCTCTCCGCCTACCAGTCGGTGCTGCGCTCCGGCGTCCGCGAGGGCCAGACCGTGCTGGTGCACGCGGCCGCCGGGGGCGTCGGGTCCTTCGCCGTCCAGATCGCGCGCAGCCTCGGCGCCCGCGTGATCGGCACGGCGAGCGAGGCGAACCACGACTACCTGCGCGGCCTCGGCGTCGAGCCCGTGACGTACGGGGACGGGCTGGCCGACCGCGTCCGCGCCCTCGCCCCGGGCGGCGTCGACGTGGCGCTCGACTACGCGGGCGGCGACGCCGTCGCGGTGAGCGCGCAGGTGCTCGCCGGCGGCGGCACGATCACCTCGATCGTGGACGCGACCGCCCGCACCGAGCACGGCGGGCACTACGTGTGGGTGCGCCCGTCCAGCACGGACCTCGAGGCGCTCGGCGCCCTGATCGACGCCGGCAAGGTCGCCGTGGAGGTGGGCCAGGTCTTCGACCTCGCCGACGCCGCCGACGCGCACCGCGCCAGCGAGTCCCGGCACGGCCGCGGGAAGATCGTCGTGCGCGTCTGAGCGCACGCCGGGTCCGGCGACGGCGGGGTGCGGAGCGGGGCACCGGGCGGCACGCTGGGCACATGACGCCCTTCCCCCCCGCCGTGTACGCCGAGCGCCGCCGCCGCGCCGCCGCGCAGGCCGCCGCCGCCGGGCTCGCCGGGGTGCTCGTCACCCCGGGCCCCGACCTGCGCTACTTCCTCGGCTACACCCCGGCCGCCGACACCGAGCGGCTCACGCTGCTGACCATCCCCGCCGACGGGTCCGACCCCGTCGCCGTCGTGCCGAAGCTCGAGGCGCACGACCTCGAGGTCGGCGCCGTCGGCGGTATCGACGCCGTGGCCTGGTCCGACGGCGAGGACGAGCACGCCGTCGCCGGCCGGCTGCTGCGCCCGGACGGCCGCTACGCGATCAGCGACGCGGCGTGGGCGCTGCACGTGCTCGGCCTGCAGCGCACGCTGCCCTCGTCGTCGTACGCCGCCGTGACCACCGCCCTGCCGATGCTCCGCGCCGCCAAGTCGCCCGAGGAGATCGCCCGCCTGGCCGCCGCCGGCGCCGGGGCGGACGCCGTCTTCGGCGAGATCGTGCGCCGCACGTTCGCCGGCCGCGCCGAGCGCGAGGTCTCCGAGGACCTCGACGCGCTGCTGCGCGCCCACGGCCACGAGCAGGTGGACTTCACGCTCGTGTGCGCCGGGGAGAACGGCGCCGACCCGCACCACGAGGCCGGCGACCGCGTGATCCGCGAGGGCGACATGGTGGTCATGGACTTCGGCGGGCTGGCGGACGGCTACGGCTCCGACACCACGCGCACCGTGCACGTCGGGCCGCTCACCGCCCGCGAGCAGGAGGTGCACGACGTCGTGCGGGCGGCCCAGCAGGCGGGGGTCGACGCCGTCCGGCCGGGCGCCGCGTGCCAGGACGTGGACCGCGCGTCGCGCCGGGTGATCACGGAGGCCGGGTTCGGCGAGTTCTTCGTGCACCGCACCGGCCACGGCATCGGCCTCACCACGCACGAGCCGCCGTACATGGTGGAGGGCGAGGGGACCCCGATCGAGGCGGGGATGTGCTTCTCCGTGGAGCCCGGGATCTACCTGCCGGGCGAGTTCGGCGTCCGGATCGAGGACATCGTCGTCGCGTTCCCCGCGGGCGTCGCCGGCCTGCCGGACGCACCCGGCTCCGGCGCGCGGCTCAACACGTCGCCGCACGAGGTGACCATCGTCGAGTAGCCCGCAGACCCCGTTCCAGCAGGTCAGCTGGGCGAGGCCTTGCCGTGCCGCCAGTACCCGACGAAGTCGACCTGGCCCTTCGGCCAGTGGCGCTCGGCCACCAGGTGGCGGCGCACGCCCGCGGCGAGCGCCTGCTCCCCCGCGACCAGCGCGTACCCGTCACCGGGCGGGAGCTGCTCCCCGCGCACGAAGGCGAGGGCGGCGCGGCCGGGGACCTCGCCGAGGGCGGGGTCGCCCGCCGCGGCGCGGTCCCGCTCCACCCAGCGCACGTCGACGCCCGCCGGGGCGCGGAAGTCCTGGCGGTCGTCGGCGGTGGGCACCTCGACGACCACGACCCCGCGGGCGTCGTCGGGCAGGGACTCGCAGACGCCGGCGACGGCGGGCAGGCCGCTCTCGTCGGCGACGAGCAACCGCCACGCGCACTCGGCGGCGGGCCGGTGGTAGGCGCCCTGGTCGAGGATGCCGACGCGGTCGCCGGCCTGCGCGGACAGCGCGAAGCCGGCGCCCGGCCCGAGGGGCTCGTCGGCCGCGGCCGGCCCGTCGTGGCCGTGCAGGACGAAGTCGACGTCGATCTCTCGCAGCTCGGGGCGCGCCGACCGGATCGTGTAGTTGCGCACCAGCGGGCGCCGCGAGCGCGGTGTCGCGAGGTACTGCGCGTACCAGCCGAGGTTGGAGGTGCGCGTGGGCAGGCGCAGCGCGTCCTGGCCCGGGCGCGGCAGGAACAGCCGGAACCACTGGTCGTGACCGACGAGCGTCAGCTGCTCGATGTCCTCGACGCCGAGCGTGACGCGCTGCAGGTGCGGGCTGAGGCGCTTGGCCGTCACGACCTCCGCGACGAGGACGTGCGGGTCGACGGGCTTCGACAGGGTGCGGGTGCTCACGGAAGTAAGGTTAGGCGACCCTCACTTCTTTGGCCAGGACGGGCCGGCCCGCGGACGTGACGGAGACTGGGCGGGTGCACCCCCGCCCGTCGCGAGCCGCCCTCACGCTCGCCGTCGTCGCCTCGCTCGGCACCGCCCTCGGCGCGTGCGCGCCGGCGACCCCCGCGCCCGCCGACCCGACGGCCAGGGCGGACGCCTCCCCCGCGCCCCCGCGACCGACCCCGACGCCGGCCGCCGGGGCGCGCGTCGTCGTCACGGCCGGCGACGTGACCCTGGAGGTCACCGTGCCGGGCGCGTCGGACGACGACCCGCGCGTCACGGTCGACCGCGACGACGACGCGGGGACGGCGGCGATCACGTTCGCGGCGGCGGCACTCGGCGACGACGCCGCCGGCCCGCCGCGGATCGCCCTCACCTCGGGCGGCACGCTCGCGCCACGCCCGGACGGCAGCATGGGCGTGCGCGCCGGGGGCACCGCGACCGGCGGGCTCGCGGCGCCGCGGGGCGCACGCCTGGTCGCGGTCGACGACACGCACCTCGAGGTGCGCGCCCCCGCCGGGTCCGACCCGACCGGCGCGACGACCGTCCTCGGCACGGACGGCGTGCGGTCGGCCGACTGGGGCGACCGGGAGGGCGGCCGCTCCCTGGCCGTCGACGCGACCGCGTGGGCGCGCGGCGCGGGGCAGGCGGGCGTCGACCTCGTCTGGGCGGAGCTGGTCGCCGAGGACCCCGAGGTCGACACCACGACGATGCACGACCAGCTCGAGTGCCACGCGATCGGCGCCCCCGGCAAGGCCACCTGGAACCTGGAGCCGTGGCGGCCCGACGTCGGCCTCGTCGCGACGATGGCGGCGCGCTGCAACCCGACCTCTTGACACATTCCGTTATAGGCATACATTGAGAAGGTGGCACGCGCAGCGACGACGACGGACGCGTTCAACGCGGTGGCCGAGCCCCGGCGCCGCGAGATCCTCGACGCGCTCGCGCAGCAGGAGCGCAGCGTCGGCGAGCTCGTCGAGCTGCTCCACGTCGCCCAGCCGGTCGTCTCCAAGCACCTGAGGGTGCTACGGGAGGTCGGGCTGGTCGAGGTCCGCGACGACGGCCGTCGTCGCCTCTACCGCGTCGACAGCCGGCCCCTGCAGGAGATCCACGCGTGGGTCGGCCGGTACGAGCGGCTCTGGGAAGAACGGTTCGCGCTGGTCGACGAGGTGCTCGCCGACCTGGCCCGCGAGGACGCCGACGCCACCGGGACCACGCCCGGGGCACCATCCGAGGAGACACCATGACCGCCACCACCCCGGCACAGCAGAGGGGCAGCGCCGTCCTGACGCTGCCGAACGACACCGACATCCAGGTCGTGCGCCGCTTCGCCGCGCCGGCCGCCGCCGTCTGGCGGGTCTTCACCGAACCCGACCTCGTGGCGCGCTGGTGGGCCGGGCAGCGCGGCACGGTGTCGAGCGTCGAGATCGACCTGCGCGTCGGCGGCGCGTACCGCTACGTCATGCAGGCCGACGGCGGCTTCGAGGTCGCGTTCCACGGCGAGTTCACCGAGATCGTGCCCGCCGAGCGCCTGGAGCACACGGAGGTGTTCGAGGGCATCCCCGACGGCGACGCCGCGGCCACCCTCAACACCTACTCCTTCGTCGAGGAGGACGGCGCCACCACGCTCACGCTGGTCACCCGCGCGCCGAGCCGCGAGGTCCGCGACGCCATCGTCGGGTCGGGCATGGAGGGCGGCCTGCAGGAGGGCTTCGACCTCGTCGACGAGCTGGCCGCCGGGCTCGCGGCCTGATCCGCACGCGAGGTCGAGGCGAGGGGCTCGCCGTCAGACGGTCGTGTAGCCGCCGTCCACCAGCCAGTACGCGCCGGTGACGAACGACGCGTCGTCGGACAGCAGGAAGCGCACCACCCGCGCGACCTCCTCCGGCTCGCCGAGCCGGCCGAGCGGGTGCCTGGCGACGAGGGCCTCGCGCGCCTCGGGCGGCAGGCTCGACTCGACGAGCGGCGTCTTGATGTACGCCGGGCCGACGGCGTTGATGCGCAGGCCCTGCGGGCCGTACTCGGCGGCGGCGTTCTTCGTGACGCCGACGACGCCGTGCTTCGCCGCGGTGTAGGCGCCGTTGCCGAGGGCGGCCACCGTGCCGTGGATCGACGCCATGTTGACGATGGCGCTCTCGCCGGCACCCTGCTCGAGCATCGCGGGGATCTGCGCGCGCATGCCGTACAGCACCCCGTTGAGGTTGATGCCGATGACGCGGTCCCAGTCGTCGAGGTCGGTCTCGCCGGCCGGCGCCTGCTTGCCGCCGATGCCCGCGTTGTTCACCGCGTAGTTCAGCCCGCCGAACGTCTCCTTCGCGAACGCGACCGCGCGGGCCGAGTCCTCCTTGACGGCGGTGTTCTGCTCGAACGCCGCGGCCTCGCCCCCGGCGGCCTTGATCTCGTCGGCGACGCGCTGCGCCGCGTCCAGCCGGATGTCCGTCACGACGACCTTCGCGCCGTGGGCCGCGAGCTCCTTGCTCACCGCCTCGCCGATGCCGGAGCCGCCGCCCGTCACGAGCGCGACCCGTCCCTGGAAGCTGCCGCCTGTGGCCATGTCCGTACTCCTTCGCACCACGCCCCGGCGGGCGGGGTGCGGGGTGCGCGACGACGGCCCGGACGGGACGAACGACCGCCCCGTCGGCCCTGGTGAGGGCGGGGGCGCTGACACCTCGACCGTAACCCCGGTCGACGGTCCGGGGACCCCGATCCCGGCCGAAAGTGACGCATCGCACCTCGCGCGTCAGATCCTGCGACCGTCAGGCCGAGGTCGCGCGGATCCCGGCCAGCACCTCGGCCTCCTCGTCAGCGGTGAGCCCCGTGACCGCGGCCCCCGGCGTCGCGGCCAGCCAGGCGAGCGTGTCCCGGGCGGTCTCCTCGACCGGCCGCGGCGCCAGCCCCGCGGCGATCGCCGGCGCCGCGTCGTGGGCGGGCATCCCGTCGTACTCCGGCCGCGGCAGCCACAGCGGCAGCGAGCGCTCCCCCGACCACGGGCGGACGTCGGCCGCCTCCAGGCGCGCCCGCCCCGCCCACTCCCACCGCGGCGCCGCGCCCACGCCGCGGGCCACCGCCGCGAGCAGGTCGCCGATCGGCGTCACCGGGCCCACGGCGTCGAACACCCCGGTCGTGCGACGCTCGGCGAGGTCGACGACCCACGACGCGAGGTCGCGCACGTCGATCACCTGCACGGGGTCGACCGGGTCGCCGGGCGCCAGCACGTCGACGGCGCCCTCGAGCGCGCGGCCCATCCGCGCGGGCCAGTAGGCGAACCGCCCGCTCGTGTCGTCCGGGCCGACGATCAGGCCGGGGCGCACGACGGCGGCCCCCGCGGTGCCCGCCAGCACGGCCTCCTCGCACGCGACCTTCATCGCGCCGTAGGCCTCGGAGCCCGACGCCGGGTCGACGTCGTCCGTCTCGGGAGCACGGAGCACGCCCGCCCCCGGGCCGCCGGGGTCGGAGTCGTCGGCGTAGACGTTCACGGTCGAGACGAACACCCAGTGCGCGCCGGGCAGCGCGGCCACCGCCTCGCGCACGTGCGACGGCGTGCGGGACACGTCGACGACGGCGTCGAAGCCCTCGTCCGCGAGCCCCGCGGGGAACGGCTCGGACCGGTCCAGCGGCACGTGCCGCGCGCCGTCCGGGACCGGGCCCGACCGGCCGCGGTTGGCGGCCACCACCTCGTGGCCGCGCGCCACGGCGTCCGCCGCGACGGCCTTCGACAGGAACACGGACCCACCCAGCACCAGGAGCTTCATGGGCCCACCCTGGCGCGAGCCGGCGCCCGGCGCCCGTCCTTTCTGCGCACCGCAGAAACCGGCCGGTCACCAGCGCTGCGCGACGTCCTCCGCCCAGCCGTCGAGCCCGTCGACGGTGATGCGCGACCCGTCGTCGGCGGCGACCCAGCCCGACCAGGTGCCGAAGCACTGGTGGGTCGACGACGCGACGACGCCGAGCTGGGTGCGGCTCACGCGGTCGTGCGCGGGGACGAAGGCGAGGTCCAGCCGCTCTCCCCGCACCTGCCACGGCGCGGTGTACGCGGCCGGGTCGAAGGTCCAGTCGAGCTCGTCGTGGATCTTGTGGAGGACGCCGTCCACGAAGACGCCGTTCTCGGTGGTCGGCCCCTGCCGGGTCCAGGTGCCGCCGAGCTGCAGCGCCACCTCGTGCCCCGCGCCGGCGGCGTCGACCCCGCGGCCGAGGCCCACGCCCCACTGCCACGCGGCGCGGTACGGCCACCGCCCCCGACCGTGGTCCAGCACGGCCCACGACCCGGCCGGCAGCGCGCGCTCCACGCCGTCCACGCGGAGCCCGCCGGCGGCCGGCCGGCCGACGTCCTTGACCGTGTACTGGAACCGGCGGTCCGACCAGGGCACCACCACCCCGAGCAGCTCTCGGCCCGCCGGCCGGGCGACGGTCACGTCGAGGTCCACGCGGGACGTCCGGGCCCGCAGGCGCGTGCCGCGGGGCTCCTCGTCCACCGCGATCGCCACCGCGCGCGTGCTCGACCGCACGGGCCCGGCGCCGAGCCGCCCGGGCAGCGTCGCCGACCGGTTCAGCGGCGCGATCGCGACGGCGTCGACCTCCGCCCCGGACGCCCGGTCCCACACCCACACCTGGTGCAGCGCGGCGTAGTCGAGCGCCGAGGTCGTGAGCGCGACGACGTGGTCCGGCGTGACGACGGCCCAGTACTCCCACCGCTTGGTCCGCCCGAGCCCGCGCAGCCCGCGGCCGACGCCGGACGTGTCGTGCAGGGGTGCGCGCGACCACCCGACCGCGTCCGGGTCCAGGCGCCCGTCGGGGAGGCACAGGGCCACGTCCGCGGTGATCTCGGGCTCGCTCACGTGCGGGGTCACGGGGCGAGGCTAGCGGGCCCTGCTACCGTCCGGGCGTGCCCGACTCCCCCGCCCCGCGCGTCCTCTTCCGCACCGCCACCCGCGACGACCTGCCCCGCGTCGTCGAGCTCATCGCCGACGACGCCGTCGCCGCCACCCGCACCGGGTCGTACGGTCCCGCGCACGTCGCCGGGTTCGAGGCGATCGAGTCCAGCCCCAACGACGAGCTCGTCGTCGCGGAGCTGGACGGCGCGGTGGTGGGCGTCATGCAGCTGACGTTCGTGCCCGGCATCTCGCGCAACGGCGCCACCCGGCTGCTGGTCGAGGCGGTGCGCGTCGACGCGACGCTCCGCGGCCAGGGACTGGGCCGCGCGCTCATGGAGCACGCGCACGAGCGCGGCCGCGAGCGCGGCTGCGCGCTCGCCCAGCTCACCTCCGACAAGCAGCGCCCCGACGCGCACCGCTTCTACCGGTCGCTGGGCTACGCCCAGTCGCACGAGGGGTTCAAGCTGCCCCTGTGACCTCCGGCCCTCCGGCCTCGGGGCCGGCGACCGTGGGAGGCCGACGCACGTCGCGGATCCCGACCATGCTCACCAGGCCGCCGAGCACCAGCAGGCCTGCGGTGACGAGCAGCGCGCGGTGGAACGACGCGACGTCGAGCACGCCGCCGAGGATGACGCCGGCGAACGCGACCGTCAGCAGGCCGGCGACGCGCGAGACGGCGTTGTTCACGGCCGACGCGATGCCGGCGTCCGCGGGCGGCGCCGCGCCGAGGATCGCGGCGGTCAGCGGCGCCACGGTGATCGACAGGCCCAGGCCGAAGACGAGCAGGCCGGGCAGCACCTGGGTGACGTAGGTGGCGCTCTCGTCCATCGCGAGCAGCAGCAGGTAGCCGACGCCGGCCACGACCGGGCCGACCGTCATGAACCACCGCGCGCCGTACCGGGCCGCGAGGGTGCCGAACCGGGTGGACAGCGCGAGCATCGCGATCGTCGACGGCAGCTGCGCCACCCCGGCGGCCGTCGCCGAGTAGCCCGCCACCTGCTGCAGGAACAGCCCCAGCACGAAGCCGCCCAGCGACAGCGCACCGTAGACGGCGAACGTCGCCACGTTGCCCCACGCGAAGTTCCGCGCGGCGAACAGCCGTGGCGGCATCATCGGGTCGCGGGCCCGGCGCTCGTAGACGACGAACGTCACGAGCAGCACGACGCCGAGCCCCGCGGCCGCCCACACCTGCTCGATCAGCCCGTACACCCCGGCCGCGAGGCCGGTCGCGGCGAGCAGCGCGCCCGGCACGTCGAGGCGACGGCCGGTGGTCTGGCGCACCTCCGGGACGGGGCGCAGCAGCAGGAGCGTCACCACGACCACGGGCAGGTTGATCCAGAACACCCACCGCCACGACAGCAGGTCCACCAGCCCCCCGCCGACGAACGGCCCGACGATCATCGCCGTGCCGGTCCACGCGGTCCAGCGTCCGATGGCGCGACCCTGCGCCTCGCCGTCGAACGTGGAGATGATCAGCGCCAGCGAGCTCGGGACCAGCAGCGCGCCCGCCACCCCCTGGAGCAGGCGGGCGCCGACGAGCACCGGCCCGGTCGGCGCGAGGGCGCACAGCACGGAGGCCGCCGCGAAGCCGACGAGCCCGGCGACCAGCACGCGCCGCCGCCCGTAGAGGTCCGAGAGGGAGCCGGCCAGCAGGATGAGCGACCCCAGGGTCACGAGGTAGCCGTCCACCACCCACTGCTGCAGGCCGAGCCGCGCCTCTCCCGACCCGCCGAGCTCGTCGCCGATGGCGGGCAGCGCCACGTTGACGACGGTCCCGTCGAGGAACGACACGAACGACGCGAGGATCGCGACCACGAGGACCCGGCTGCGCAGCCGGGCCAGCGTCGCGTCCGGCACGGACGGCTGGCTCACCGGATCACGGTACGGCGCAATACCGGTGACGCGCCGGGCGAGGCGCGCTAGCGTCGCCGCCGTGAGCAGCGACACCCGAGAGTTCCGGCGCACCACCATCGCGGACGTCCCCACGTCACGCCGCCTCGGCGCGGAGGCCTTCGGCGCGCCGGCAACCCCCCTCCCGGACCCGGACCCCGCCGCCTGGCCGTTGCCGAACATCCGGCCGTGGGTCGCGACGGACGACGGCGAGGTCGTCGCGGGCCTGGGCGTGCGCTCGTTCACGTCGTGGTTCCACGGGGCCCGGCTCCCGACGGCGGGCTTCGCCGGGGTCACCGTCGCGGCCGAGCGTCGCGGCTCCGGCCTGCTGCGCCCGCTGATGACGGCCGCCCTCGCCGAGGCCCGCGCGCTGGGCGACGTCGTCTCGACCCTGTTCCCGTCGTCCACGGGGATCTACCGCGGGCTCGGGTACGAGGTGGTCGGCGCGTTCGAGGAGGTCCGCGTCCCGATGTCGGCGCTCGCCGCCGTGCCCCCGGCCGAGGGCGGCGTCCGCGCCCGCCGCGCCACGGCCGCGGACGTCCCGGCCGTCCGGCGCGTGTACGAGGCGTGGGCGTCCGCGCAGAACGGGCCCCTGTCGCGCGCCGAGGAGCCGTTCGCGATGGAGGCCGGCGACCTGGTCGGCCCGGACGCCGAGTACACGGGCGTCACGCTGGCGGTGCGGGGCGCAGGCGACGACGAGGAGGTGCTCGGCTTCGCGAGCTGGTCGCGCGGCCAGGGCTACGACTGCAGCACCGCGCTCGAGGTCGACGACCTGGTCGCCCTGTCGCCCGACGCGGCCCGCGCCCTGTGGCGCGTGCTCGGCTCGTTCTCGGCGGTGGTCGGGTGGGTGCAGGTGTGCACCTCCGGCGGGTGGTCCGGGCTGGACGTGGCGCGCCTCGTCCTGCCCGACCACGCGGCCACGCCCGCCCCGCAGCCGTACATGCTGCGCCTGCTCGACGTCCCCGGCGCGCTGGGCGCGGCCCGTGTGGCGCCCGTGGCCGCCCAGGTGCCCTTCGCCGTGGCCGACCCCCGCACGCCCGACCTCGAGGGCGCGTGGACCCTGGAGGCCGCCGACGGCGCGGTCCGCGTGGTGCCCGACGCCGACGCCGTCCCCGGCGACCGGCCGACCTTCACCTCCGGCGGCCTCGCCCAGTCGTGGGCGGGCGCGCAGTCGGCGGCAAACGTGCGGCTCGCGGGCGGGCTGAGCGGCCCCGACGCGCACGACGCCGTCTGGGACGCCCTGTGGGGCGGCCGCCAGGTGCACGTGCGCGACAGCTTCTGACCGGCCCTCCCCCGCCGGCGCCCCGGCCTGGGCGCGCCGACGGTCGGGGCTGGTCATCATACCTAGAGGTAGGTATGGTGGCGCCATGAGCACGTCGACCGATGCGCGCGCCCGGCTCGTCGCCGCCGCGCAGGAGATGTTCGCCGCCCAGGGCGTGGGGGCCACGAGCCCCCGCCAGGTGCTGGCCGCCAGCGGGGTGGGGCAGGGCAGCCTCTACCACCACTTCCCCACCAAGCACGACCTCGCGACCGCCGCCGTCGGCGCCACGGTCGAGAGCGCGCTCACCGCCGCGCGGCGCGACCTGGAGGGCCCGACGCCGGCCCTCGACCGCGTCGTGGCGTACCTCGAGCGGCCCCGCGACGCGCTCGCGGGCTGCAAGATCGGGCGCCTCACGAGCGACCAGGCGGTCATGGACGACGACGGCCTGCACGACGTCGTCACCGCCTACTTCGTGCGCCTGCTCGACGTGGTCGCGACGACCCTGCGCGAGGCAGGCCTGCCCGACGACGACGCCCGGGACCGCGCGCACGCCGCCGTCGCCATCGTGCAGGGCGGCTACGTCCTGGCCCGCGCCACCGGCGACCCCGACGCGATGCGGGCCGCCGTGCGCGGCTTCGTCTCGATCCTCACGACCCCGGGCAGCCCTGCCCCCGGCCGGACCGCCACGAAGGAGACCGCATGACCTTCCGCGAGCGCCTGCGCGCCCTGCCGACGTTCCCGCCGGACCTGCCCCCGTTCGGCGTCGACCTCGACGACCTCGCGACGGCGCCCGCCACGCCCCAGGAGCTCTTCGGTCGCTGGTTCGACGACGCCCTCGCGGCCGGCGTCGGCGCCCCGCACGCGGCGACCCTCTCGACGGCCGACGCCGAGGGGCGGGTGCACGCCCGCACGCTGGTGATCAAGGACGTGACCGACGACGGCTGGTGGTTCGCCGGCCACGCGTCCAGCCCCAAGGGCCGCGACCTGGACGCCAACCCGTCCGCGGCGCTCACCGTCTTCTGGCGGGACCTCGGGCGCCAGGTCCGCGTCACGGGCCGCGCCGCCTCGGCCGGTCCGGACGCCGGGGCGGCCGACTTCCGCGCCCGGCCCGAGGGGTCGCGCGCGGCCGGCCTCGTCGGCCACCAGAGCGAGCCGCTCGGCTCCCGCGACGAGTACTGGGACGCCTTCGCCGACCGGCTCGCCGACACCCGCGCGGACCCGGCCGTCGTCGCCCCGGGCTGGACCGCCTGGGTGCTCGCCCCCGAGACGGTGGAGTTCTGGGCGGCCAGCGACGACAAGGGCCAGTCCCGCCTCCGCTACCGCTCGACCGGCACCACCACCGAGAACGACCCCGCCTGGACCAAGGAGCTCCTGTGGCCGTGAACGCCGAGACCACCCCTGCCATCCCCGCGCCCGCCGCCCTGGCGCACGCCGCCGCCGACGCGGACGCGGCGCTGGGCGCCCTGATCGACGTCGTGCGCACCCTGCCCGACGACGCGGGCTCCGCGCCGTCCCCCCTGGAGGGCTGGACCCGCGGGCACGTGCTGTCGCACGTGACGAACGTGGGCGCCGCCCTGGCCCGGCAGGCGGAGTACGCCGCCCGCGGCGAGAAGGTGGCCCCGTACGACGGCGGCCAGGCCGGGCGCGACGCCGGCATCGAGGCGGGCGCCGCCCGCACCGTCGCCGAGCACGTCGCGGCGCTCGAGGCCTCGCGGGCCCGGCTCGCGGCGGCCTGGCCCGCGCCGGACGACGCGCTGTGGTCGGCGCCGGTGGCCTACCGCGACGGCGTGCTCGCGGACGCGCTGCTCGCCTGGTGGCGCGAGGCCCGCATCCACGCCGCGGACGCGACGGCAGGGCTCGACGACCGGACCCTCGGGTCCGGCTCGTGGGACGAGGCGTTCTGCGCCCACCTGGGCGACTTCCTCGCGGTGCGCCTGCCGGACGCCGGGGCGGGCCTCGCGCTGGTCGGCGACCCGCGGGACGTGGCGGCGTGGCTCGCCGGCCGCGCGCCGTCGGGCCCGGTCTCGGCGACCCGCGACGGCGCGCCCGTGCCGCTGCCCGAGCTCGGCCCGTGGCCCTCGTCGGCGGCCCCGCGGCCCTGACCTGCGGGGCGGTCGGGGCCCCGGTGTGACGCACGTCACTGCAGGTCAGAGCGCTGTGTGAGGTTGCTCTCATTCTTTGTGACAGTTTTCACGCGCGGCGTATGGTGGCCCGGTGACTTCGAGTGCTACGACTGCTGGGGCCCCCACAGGGGCCGACGTCGACGTCGTCCTCATCGGCGGCGGGATCATGAGCGCGACCCTCGGAACGCTGCTCCAGCAGCTCGAGCCGTCGTGGTCCATCCGGATCTACGAGCGGCTCGACGACGTGGCGCAGGAGTCGTCGAACCCGTGGAACAACGCGGGCACCGGCCACGCGGCGCTCTGCGAGCTGAACTACACGCCCGAGCGCAAGGACGGCTCGATCGACATCACCAAGGCGGTGGCGATCAACGAGCAGTTCGAGATCTCGCGCGAGCTGTGGCAGCACCTGCTGGCCACCGGCCGGCTCCAGGACGACTCGTTCCTCAGCAGCACCCCGCACATGACGTTCGTGCGCGGCGCCAAGAACGTGGACTACCTGCGCCGCCGCTACGAGACGCTGCGAGTGCACCCCCTGTTCCGCGACCTCGAGTACAGCACCGACCGCGCCGCCATCGGCCGCTGGGCCCCGCTGCTGACCACCGAGCGCGACGCCGACGAGCCGATCGCCGCCACCCGCGCGACCTCGGGCACCGACGTCGACTTCGGCAACCTCACCCGCCAGCTCGTCGACGGCCTCGTCGCGAACGGCGCCGAGCTCAAGCTGCAGCACGAGGTGAAGAGCCTCAAGCGCACCAAGGACGGCCGCTGGCGCCTGCGCGTCAAGGACCGCTCCTGGAACGCGCGGAACCGCACCAGCACCGTGACCGCGAAGTTCGTCTTCGTCGGCGCGGGCGGCGGCGCGCTCCCCCTGCTCCAGTCGGCCGGCATCCCGGAGATCAAGGGCTTCGGCGGCTTCCCGATCTCGGGCGAGTTCCTGCGCACCTCCGACCCGGAGCTCGTCGCGCAGCACCAGGCCAAGGTCTACGGCAAGGCCGACGTCGGCGCCCCGCCGATGTCGGTGCCGCACCTGGACACCCGCGTGGTCGACGGCAAGACGTACCTCATGTTCGGCCCCTACGCCGGGTTCAGCCCCAAGTACCTCAAGAAGGGCAAGTACCTGGGCCTGATCACCTCCCTGCGGGCGAACAACGTCACGTCGATGCTCGGCGCGGGCCTGAAGAACCTCGACCTGACCCAGTACCTCGTCGGCCAGCTCATGGCCGCGCCGGAGACCAAGTTCCAGGCGCTGCAGCAGTTCATGCCGACCGCGCACCCCAAGGACTGGGACCGGATCACCGCCGGACAGCGGGTGCAGGTCATCAAGCGCGACGCCGACGGCAAGGGCGTGCTGCAGTTCGGCACCGAGATCGTCACCGGCGCCGAGGGCTCCATCGCCGGCCTGCTCGGCGCCTCCCCGGGCGCCTCGACGGCCGCCTCCGCGATGGTGGACCTGCTGGAGCAGTGCTTCCCGTTCCGGTTCACCAAGTGGCGCCCCGAGCTCGCCTCGGTCATGCCGAGCCTCGACGGGGTGCCCGCCGACGCCAGCACGATCGACGCCGCCGGCACCGCGATCCCGGAGCGCCCCGCGTACCTGCACGCGGACGGCGTCCTGGACGCGGCGGTCTACGAGTCGCAGGCCGACTCCCGGATCTGAGCCCGCGCGCACGACCCCCTCGACGGCGGCGTCAGAGAGCCTGGACGATCTTGTCCACCTGCTCCCTGGCGTCGCCGAAGAGCATCCGGGTGTTGTCGCGGAAGAACAGCGGGTTCTGCACGCCCGCGTAGCCCGTGGCGAGCGAGCGCTTGAAGACCACGACGTCGCGCGCCTGCCACGCCTCGATCACCGGCATCCCCGCGATCGGCGAGGACGGGTCGTCCTGCGCGGCCGGGTTCACCGTGTCGTTCGCGCCGATGACGAGCACGACGTCGGTGTCGGGGAGGTCGCGGTTGACCTCGTCCATCTCGAGCACCAGGTCGTAGGGCACGCGCGCCTCCGCGAGGAGCACGTTCATGTGCCCCGGAAGCCGTCCGGCCACCGGGTGCACGCCGAACCGGACCGTGACGCCCCGGGCCCGCAGCCGCTCGGCCAGGTCCGCGACGGGGTGCTGCGCCTTCGCGACCGCCATCCCGTAGCCGGGCACGACGACGACCGACCGCGCGGCGGCGAGCAGCGCCGCCACCTCGTCCGGCGACGTCTCGTGGACCTCCCCCGCCTCCGCCGCCCCGGCCCCGCCCGCCGGGCCGCCGGACGCCCCGGCGCCGAACCCGCCGAGGACGACGGACCAGAACGACCGGTTCATGGCGCGGCACATGAGGTAGCTGAGGATGGCGCCGGACGCGCCGACGAGCGCCCCGGTGACGATGAGCAGGTCGTTGCCGAGGGTGAAGCCCGCGGCGGCCGCGGCCCAGCCGGAGTACGAGTTGAGCATCGACACCACGACGGGCATGTCACCGCCGCCGATCGCGGCCACGAGGTGCCAGCCCAGGGCGAGGGCGACGAGCGTCATGAGCGCCAGGGCCACCACGCCCCCGCCCGCCAGGAACCAGGCGAGCAGCGCGGCGCACGCGACCAGTGCCAGGAGGTTGAGCAGGTGCCGGCCCGGCAGCGTCAGCGGCGCGGACGCCAGGCGGCCCGACAGCTTGCCGAACGCCACCACGGACCCGGTGAACGTCACCGCCCCGATGAGCACGCCGAGGAACACCTCCACGCGGTGCACGGTGTCCCCGCCCGCGGCGGGCGCCGCGAGGAACGAGCCGTAGCCCACCAGCACCGCGGACAGCCCCACGAACGAGTGCAGCAGCGCGATGAGCTCCGGCATCTGCGTCATCTCGACGCGGCGTGCCCGCCACGACCCGACGGCGGCGCCGACCACGAGCACCAGCAGGATCAGCCCGGCCGTCACCGGCCACGGGCGCTCCGAGCGGGAGAGGGCCAGCGCGATCGTCGCGACGATCGCGAGCCCCATCCCCACCATGCCGAGCACGGTGCCCCGCCGGGCGGACTCCTGGGCGGACAGCCCCGCCAGCGACAGCACGAACAGCAGCCCCGCGACGACGTACGCGGCCTGCGCCACGGACTCCACGCTCACGAGACACCTCCGTCGCGGCGGAACATGCCGAGCATGCGCCGGGTCACGAGGAAGCCGCCGAACACGTTGACGCTCGCCAGCGCCGCGGCGACGACGGCGAGCGTCGTGACCAGGGGCGACGCGTCGCCGATCTGCAGCAGCGCGCCGACCATGATGATGCCGCTGATCGCGTTGGTCTGGGCCATGAGCGGCGTGTGCAGGGCGTGCGTGACGTTCGAGATCACGTAGAAGCCCACCACCACCGCGAGCGCGAAGACGGTGAGGTGCGCGACGGCGTCGGGCGGGGACGCCGCGATCAGCAGCCCGAACGCGACGGCGCCGAGCGCGCCCAGCACCGTCCGCCGCATCGAGCGCCGGCGGCGCTCGGCCGCGGGGTCGACGACCGGGGCCGCGACGGGCTCCGGCTCGGGCGGGGGCGGCGCGGCCGACACCGGCACGGGCGGGGGCGGCCAGGTCACCTCGGACCCGTGGGTCACGGTCATGCCGCGGACCACCGCGTCGTCGAGGTCGAGCACCAGGCGCCCGTCCTTGCCGGGCGTGAGCAGCGTGAGGAGGTTGACCACCACCGTGCCCAGCAGGCGCGAGCTGTGCTGCGGCAGGCGCGCGGCCAGGTCGGTCCAGCCGAGGACCACGACGCCGCGGCCGGTGACCACCCGCTGCCCGGGCACCGTGGCCTCGCAGTTGCCGCCGCCCGGCGCGGCGAGGTCGACCACCACCGAGCCGGGGCGCATCGCGTCCACCATCGCGCGGGTGATGGTCGTCGGGGCGGTGCCGCGTACGAGGGCCGTGGTCACCACGACGTCGGCCTGCGCGGACTGCTCCGCGTACGCGCGCAGGGCGGCGGCCTCCTGGTCGGCGCTCTGCGCGCTCGCGTACCCGTCGGCGCTGACCTGCTGCACCGCGTCGTCGGCCCGCACCACGCGCGCGCCGAGCGACTCGATCTGCTCGGCCGCCTCGGGCCGCACGTCGAAGGCGTAGACCTCCGCGCCGAGGCTCACGGCCGTGCCGATCGCGGCGAGCCCGGCCACGCCGGCGCCGATGACGAACACGCGCGCCGGGGGCGTGCTGCCCGCGGCCGTCACCTGCCCGGCGAACATGCCGCCGAACTCCTCGGCCGCCTCGACCACCGCGCGGTAGCCCGCCACGTTCGACAGCGCCGAGAGCACGTCGAGGGACTGGGCGCGGGAGATCCGCGGCACCGCGTCGAGGGCCAGGGCCGTCACGCCGCGCGCGGCGAGCTCCTCGAGCAGGCCGGGGCTCGTCGCGGGCGCGAGCTGGGACACCAGGACCGCGCCGGGGCGCAGCAGGCCGAGCTCCGCGGGGCCCGGCGGGTGCAGCGTGACCACGACGTCCGCCGCCCACACGTCGGCGCGGTCGGCCACGCGGGCGCCCGCGGCGACGTAGTCGTGCGCGGGCAGCCGCGCGCCGTCGCCGACGCCGGGCTCCACGACGACGTCGTGACCCAGGTCGGCGAGGCGGCGCGCCGCGTCGGGGGTGACGGCGACGAGGCGCGGGTCCGCGCCGGCCGTGCGGGGGGCACCGATGCGCATGACCGTCTCCTCAGCGGGCGTCGCGCAGGGCGCCCCAGGCCGTCCAGCGGTCGACCTCGACGACGGCGGTCACCCGGGCCCTGTCCCGCACCGGGTACGGGTCGCCGTTGTAGTGCCGGGAGATCCGGTCGGTGTCGGCGAGGTCCGGGTCGTCGCGCCACGCGGCGACGCGACCGAGCAGCGTGACGTGCGTGTACCAGCTGTCGCCCAGCACGGTGAGGCTCACCTGCGGGTTCGCGCGCAGGTGCTGCACCCGCTTGCGCGTGTCGTCGAGGTTGACGAGCACGTGCCACCCCCCGGCGCCGTCCTCCTCGAGCAGGTACCACGTCGCCGCGGTCACGGGGCTGCCGTCGGGGCGCACCACCCCGATCACGGCGACCTGGGGGCCACGCAGCAGATCGAGCACGGGGGCCGGGAACGGCGGACGGGGCATCGCTGACTCCTCCGGGGGACGGGCGGGTGTGCGGTCGCTCGGCGCCGACGCTACGCCCTGGACGTGCAGGGACGCACGCGATTCCGGCGCGGCGCGGCGGAGGGGCGCTCGCTAGGGTGACGCCTGCGCTCGCCGAGCGCGCCCCGACCCCGCCCGCGCCCTCCCGGAGGTCCGCATGCCCCGCACCGTCCACCTCGCCGGCGACTCGACCGCGGGGCCGAAGTCCCGCGCCGCCGCCCCCGAGACCGGCTGGGGCATGGCCCTGCCCTACTACCTCGCCGACGACGTCGCGGTCGTGAACCACGCGCGCAACGGGCGCAGCACGCGCAGCTTCGTCGTCCAGGGGCGCCTCGACGACGTGGCGCGCGACCTGCGGCCCGGCGACGTGCTGCTCGTGCAGTTCGGGCACAACGACGCGAAGGTCGACGACCCCGAGCGGCACACCGAGCCCTGGACCAGCTACACCGAGCACCTGCGCCGCTACCTCGACGCCGCCCGCACCGCGGGCGCGCGGCCGGTCCTCGCGACCTCCGTCGAGCGGCGCCGCTTCGACGACGCGGGCGACGCCGTCGCGGGCCATGGCGACTACCCCGCTGCGATGCGCGCCCTCGCCGAGCAGGAGGGCGTGCCGCTCGTCGACGTGCAGCGCGCGTCCCTGGCGCTGTGGCAGGACCTCGGGCCCGAGCGCACGCTGCACTACTTCTTCCACGCCGACGACGGCCGCCGCGACGACACGCACTTCAACCCGCCCGGTGCTGCGGCCGTCGCCCGGCTCGTCGCCACCGGCCTCCTCACCGCCGGCGTCCTCGCGGGCGACGAGGTGCGGCGCCTCGACGAGGACGTGCCCCACGACTGGTTCCGCTGGCTCGACGACGAGCCGGCCTGAGCTCAGTCGACGACCCGCACGATCGTCTTGCCGGGGGCCCGGCGTGGCGCCGCGAACGCCGCCGGGGCCTCCGTCAGCGGCACGACCGTGCCGATGACGGTCCGCAGCCGGCCCTCCCGCACGCGCTGGGCGAGGTGTGCCAGCTGCCCCCGGGCGGGCTCGACGACGAAGAACACGGCGCGCCCGTCGGCCGGCCGCGCCTCGGGCGGCCCCGCGATGGTCACCAGGGTGCCGCCCGCGCGCACGAGCGCGGCGGAGCGGACCGCGACGTCCCCGCCGATCACGTCGAAGACGAGGTCGACCCCGCCGACGGCCGCGAGGTCCTCCCGCTCGAGGTCGAGGAACTCGTGCGCGCCGAGCTCGAGCGCGGCGTGCCGGTCGCGGGCGCGGCCGGTGCCGACGACGTGCGCGCCGGCCTCGCGGGCGAGCTGCGTGACGACGGAGCCCACGCCCCCGGCCGCCCCGTGAACCAGCACGCTCTGCCCGGCCTGGAGGTTCCCGTGCACGAACAGGCCCTGCCAGGCGGCGAGGCCGGAGACGGGCAGGCTCGCCGCCACGGTGTGCTCGACGTCGGCCGGCAGGGGGGCCAGGTTGCGCGCCTCGACCGCGACCTGCTCGGCGAGGGTGCCGTCGCGGGTCCAGTCCGCCAGGCCGAACACGCGCTGCCCCACCGTCAGCCCGGTGGTGCCGTAGCCGAGCTCCGCGACGACACCGGACAGCTCGTGCCCGGGGACGCTCGGGGTGCGGTCCCGGCCGGCCCGGTCGGTCCACGTCCCGGGCCAGGTGAGCTCCCCGGGCGTGTACCCGGAGGCGTGCACCTGGACGACGACGTCGTTTTCCGCGGCGTGCGGCGCGGGTCGCTCCGCGAGCCTCATCCCGGCGACGCCGGCCTCCTGGTCCTCCACGACGACGGCCTGCATGGTCTGCTCCTTCGGTCGACGGGTTGTCGGTAGGTCGACGACGCAGCCCCGCGGAACGTCAGACCGGCGGGTTCCAGCGGGTGAGCTTGTCGGGGTTCCACTGCACCCAGACCGCGGTGACGCGCCCCGCGACGACGGCGACGTTCACCACGCCCGTGACCCGCCCGCCGCGGACGAACGCGAGCGCCGCCCCGTCCGCCGTGCTGCGGGGCTCCAGCCGGGCGTCCGCCTGCCGGTGCAGCACGCCGAGCAGGAACCGCGCCACCTTCGGCGCCCCGTGGACCGGGTTGAGGGCGGCGCGTGCCACGCCTCCGCCGTCCGACCGCAGCTCGACGGACGGGTCGAGCAGCGCCGTGAGGGCGGCCAGGTCGTCCCCGCCGGCGGCCCGCGCGAACGCCGCGACCACGCGGTCGTGCTCCCCGGCGGCCACCTCCCCCGACCGGCCGGCCCGCGCGTGCGCCCGCGCGGAGCTGGCCAGCTGGCGTGCCGCGGCCGGCGTGCGGCCCAGCACCTCGGCGACGTCGGCGAAGGTGTGCCCGAACACGTCGTGGAGCACGAAGGCCACGCGCTCGGCGGGCGTCATCGCCTCCAGCACCACCAGGAGCGCAGTGCTCACCGACTCGTCGCGCACGACCCGGTCCGCGGGGTCGGCGACGTCGGCCCCGCCGTCCCGGGCGAAGAGGTCGCCGGGCACCGGCTCGGGGAGCCAGGGGCCCACGTACCGCTCGCGGCGCACCCGCGCGCTGCCCAGCACGTCCAGGCACACGCGGCTGGTGACCCGGGTCAGCCAGCCGGCCGGGTTCGTGATCGCCGACCGTGCGGCGTCGTCGAGCCGGTACCAGCGGACGAACGCCTCCTGGACCGCGTCCTCGGCCTCGGCCGTCGTGCCCAGCATCCGGTACGCCAGCCCGACGAGCCGGCCCCGCTCGCCCTCGAGGGCCGCGCCGTCGCGCACGTCGCCCGTCGGAACTCGTTCCTCCACCGCGCCCCCTCCCGCTTCGGCACCGCGAGCCTATGCCCGGGCGCCTCGCCCCACGTCCGGCTCCGATGCATCGTCAGGAGGGCACGGCGTCACGCGGTAGGCTGAAACACGCTGGAACCGGTTCCAGCGTCGACACCAGCCCTGGAGGTCCGCGTGGTCACGCTCCGCGACGTCGCGCGTGCGGCGGGCGTCTCCCCCGCCACCGCGTCGCGCGCCCTCAGCGACGCGCCGCACGTCTCGCCCGCCAACCGCGAGCAGGTGGCCCGGGCAGCGGCGTCGCTCGGGTACCGCCCGCACCCCGCCGCCCGCGCCCTGACCACCGGCAGCACCGGCACCCTGGGCCTGGTCGTCCCGGACCTCGCCAACCCGTTCTTCGCCGCCGTCGCCAAGGGCGTGCAGGCGCGGGCGCACGAGACCGGGCGCGACGTGCTGGTCGCCGACACCGACGAGGACGTCACCGCCGAGCCGGACGTCATCACCCGCCTCGGCGACCGCGTGGACGGCCTCGTGCTCTGCTCGCCCCGCATGCCCGCGGACGACCTCGGCGCGCTCGTCGGCGGCGGCCGGGTGGCGCTGGTCAACCGCGAGACGCCGTTCGCGCCCTCGGTGTCGTTCGACCTCGCCGACGGCGTGCGGCAGGCGCTCGACCACCTGCGCGCCCTCGGGCACGAGCGCGTCGCCTACGTGGGCGGCCCGGCCACCTCCTGGTCCGACGGCGAGCGCCGCCGGGCGCTCGCCGGGGGCGCGGCCGCCCACGGCGTTCCGCCGGTCACCGACCTGGGCGCCTTCCGCCCCACGCACGGCGGCGGCGTCCAGGCCGCCGACCTCGCGCTCGCGGCCGGCAGCACGGCCGTGCTGTGCTTCAACGACCTCGTCGCCCTCGGCGTCCTCGCCCGCCTGCACGCGCGCGGCGTCGCCACCCCCGACGACGTCTCCGTGGTCGGGTTCGACGACGTCCCCGCCGCCTCTCTCGTGACGCCCGCGCTCACCACGGTCGCCGTCCCGCTGGCGCGCGCCGGCCGGGAGGCGGTCGACCTGCTCGCGGCCGACCCCGCCGGCGGCTCCCCCGAACACCGGCGCCTGCCCGTCGAGCTCGTCGTCCGCGCGTCCACGGCGCCCCTCGGCACCGCCGCCCGCGCCGTCGCCCCCACGAGCACCCCCACCACCAGCACCGATCCCGAGGTCGTGATCCGATGAGCACCGCCCCGCACCACCCCCTGCTGCCGCTCGCTGCCACGCCGTCGGCCGCCGCCGAGCCGCCGCTCCCCGACGTGGTCGACCTCGCCGACGTCGCGCTGCTGCTGCGCCCGGCGGACGACGTCGCCGTGACGACCCGGCAGGTCCCCGCGGGCACCACCGTGCGGCTGCCCGGCGGGCACGAGGCGACCGCCCGCTCGACGCTCCCCCGCGGCCACAAGCTCGCCGTCCGGGCGGTCGGGGCGGGCACGGAGGTGCGCAAGTACGGTCAGTCCATCGGGCGGGCGACGCGCGACGTCGCGCCGGGCGACCACGTGCACACGCACAACCTCGGCATGGACGACGGCGCCCGCGCCCACGAGTTCGGCACCGCGCGCACCACGCTTCCCGCCCCCGCCGCGCGGCGCACGTTCCAGGGCTACCGCCGCTCGGACGGCCGCTGGGGCACCCGCAACTACGTCGGCATCCTCACCTCCGTGAACTGCTCGGCGTCGACGGCGCGGATGATCGCGGACCAGTTCCGCGGCCCGGTGCTCGACGCCCACCCGCACGTCGACGGCGTCGTCGCGCTCACCCACGACACCGGCTGCGGGCTGGTCCCCACCTCCGAGGGCGCGCAGGTCACGCTGCGCACGCTGCGCGGGTACGCGTCGCACGCCAACATGGCCGGGCTGCTGGTGGTCGGGCTGGGCTGCGAGATGCTGCCCGCCGAGTCCGTCCTCGACGGGCTGGAGCTGCGCGACGACCTGCCCGTGCGCACCCTGACCATCCAGGACACCGGCGGCATCCGCGCGACCGTGCGCGCCGGCGTCGCGGCGATCACCGCGATGCTGCCCGAGATCGACGCGCTGCGGCGCGAGGAGGCGCCCGCGTCCGAGCTGGTGCTCGGCCTCAACTGCGGGGGGTCCGACGGCTTCTCCGGGATCACCGCCAACCCCGCTCTCGGGCACGCGTCCGACCGGCTCGTCGCCCAGGGGGGCACGTCGATCCTCGCCGAGACGCCCGAGGTCTTCGGCGCCGAGCACCTGCTGCTGCGCCGGGCCGTCTCCGAGGAGGTGGGCCGGCGCCTGCTGGACCGCCTCGACTGGTGGCAGGGGTACGCGGCGGCCGGTGGTGGCACCCTCGACAACAACCCGTCGCCCGGCAACAAGGCCGGCGGCCTCACGACCATCCTCGAGAAGTCCCTCGGCGCCGTCGCCAAGGCGGGCACCGCGGACCTCGTCGCCGTGCACGAGTACGCCGAGCCGGTCACCGAGCGCGGCATGACCTTCATGGACACCCCCGGCTACGACCCCGTGTCCGTGACCGGGATCGTGGCGGGCGGCGCCACCGTGGTGGTCTTCACCACGGGCCGCGGGTCCGTGCTGGGGTGCAAGCCGGCGCCGTCGATCAAGGTGGCCACCAACTCCGACACCTACCGCCGCATGCGCGAGGACATGGACCTCGACGCCGGGCGGATCGTGGAGACGGGCCTGTCCGTGGAGGAGGTGGGCGACGAGCTGTTCGAGAAGATCCTCGCCGTCGCCTCCGGCGAGCAGACCGTCTCCGAGGAGCTGGACCTCGGCGCGGACGAGTTCGTGCCCTGGCAGCTGGGCGCGGTCACCTGACGCGCTGACGCGGGGCCGCTCGGGCCCGTCAGGCCGCGATCCCCCGCAACAGGCGGCGCAGCGCCTCCCACGCCTGCGCGAGGGCGCGGTCGCGGTCCGGCGCCGCCGCGACCCACAGGGCGGCCTCGTTCATCGCGCCCGACAGCAGGGCGGACGTCGCCGCGACGTCCTCCGCGCGGACCCTCCCGGCCTCGGCGAGCTCGGCGAGCACGTCGTCCAGCAGCCGCCCCGAGCTGCGCGCGTCGTCCTCGCGCCAGCGGGCCCAGCCGAGCACGGCGGGCCCGTCGACCAGCACCACCTGCCGGGCGTCGTCGGCGACGACGGCCGCGAGGAACGCGCGGCACCCCGACTCGAGGCTCTCCCACGGGTCCACCACGCCGTCCGTGGCACGCTCGATCGCGGCGCCGACGCCCGCGGTCACGTCCGCGTGCACGGCCGCGAACAGCCCGGGGCCGCTGCCGAAGTGGTGGTAGACGGCGCCGCGGGTGACGCCGCAGGCCGCCGCCACCTCCTCCACCGACACCACCGCGTAGCCGCGCCGCGCGTAGAGGTCGCGCGCGGCGGCCAGGATCGCGGCCGCCGTCGCCTCGCTCTGGGCCTTCGTCCTCCGGGGCATGGTCGACAGGTTACCGACATCGTGAATGTATAGTTACGTACACGCTGCATGTATCACCTGCACCCGCAGGCCGTCACCGACCGGGAGCCACGATGATCACGAGCCTCTACCCCGTCCTCGCCGTCTCCGACGTCCCGACCGCCGCCCGGTTCTTCACCGGGCTGCTGGGCATGGCGCCCACGTTCACCTCCGACTGGTACGTCAGCCTGCGCGCGGGCACGGCGGAGCTCGCCGTCCTCGACGCCGACCACGCCACGATCCCCGAGGCCGCCCGCGGGGCCCGGGCGGCCGGCGTCCTCGTGACCGTCGAGGTGGAGGACGTCGACGCCGTGCACGCCCGCGTGCTCGCCGACGGCGCCCACGACGTGCTGCTGCCGCTGCGCGACGAGGAGTTCGGCCAGCGGCACTTCATCGTCGCCGGGCCGGACGGCGCGCTGGTCGACGTGGTCACCCCGATCCCGCCGTCCGCGGAGTTCGCCGCCCTCTATGCCGGGCCGGGCGCGACGACCGGCGCGACGACGGGCACGGACGCCGGGGCCTAGACGCGCTCGCGCACCCGGGCCACGCCGTCGCCGGCGAGCTCGTCGCAGAACACCGGCCGGCCCGCCAGCACCATGACGAGCGCCAGGGTGGAGCCGCGCACCGCCGGCCCGTCGCCGTGGACGAACGGCCCGTCGGTCGCCTCCAGGCGCAGGCCGCGCGCGACCGTCCGGCCGGAGACGGTGAAGTCCCGGGCGGCGAAGAAGCGCGCCACCTCGGTGGTCGTGGCCACGGGCGGGACGCGCGGGAGGCCGAGCGGGGTGCGCACGTCCTGCCCGTGCACCACGACCTCGCCCAGCCATGCGGCGGTGTGCCCGCTGGGCGCGACGGTGCTGGTCGCGACCGCGCGGAAGCGCTCCAGTGTCTCGGCGGGCGTGGCGCCACGGTGCTCGGCCAGGCGGCGCGCGTTGTGCAGGTCGGCGTCGAACCGCGCCCCGACGATGCTGCGCAGCCACGCCCACCGGCCGGTGCTCGCGCCCGCCGTGAGGTGGGCGACGACGTCCCGCACCGCCCACTCCCCGCACAGCGACGGCGTGGCCCACGCCGCGTCGTCGAGGCCGGCGAGCTCGCCCGCCAGGGCCTCCCGCTCGGCGTGGATCATGGACCAGGTCTCGGCGCGCGGGGTGCTCGTCGTCACGTGCGCAGCCAACCACGGGGCACCGACGCGCGGTTAGGCTCGACGGTGCCCACGACGACGCCGAGTGCTGGAGGTCTGCCCACGTGTCGGGTTCGATGAATGACGGGGCGCGGGTGGCGTTCCTGGACGTGGACGGCACGTACGCCGACCACGGCTCCGTGCCGGAGGTCCACGCGGAGGCGGTCCGCGCGGCCCGGAGCGCGGGGCACCGCGTGCTGCTGTGCACGGGCCGGCCCGAGTCGATGCTCCCGCCGTCGCTGCTGGCGGCAGGGTTCGACGGCGTGGTCGCGGCCGCCGGCGCGTTCGTCCGGCTCGACGGTGAGGTCGTCTCCGACCTTCGCTTCCCCGAGGACCTGGCCGACCGCGTGCGGCACGTGCTCGACGCGCACGACGTCGCCTACCTGCTGGAGACCCCCGACGCCGTCTACGGCCCGGTGGGGCTCGACGCCCGGCTCGGCGTCCGCGGCGACGCGGCGCCCCACGAGATCCTCGACGTGCTGCGGATGCCCGGCGACCTCGCCGGCGTCCGCTACGCCAAGATCAGCTACTTCGACTCCCGCGTGCCCATCGCGGCGCTGCGCGAGGAGCTGGGCCCGGAGGTCGGCATCCTCCCGTCCTCGTACGCGAACACGGGCGACAACGCCGGCGAGATCCACCTGGCCGGCGTGCACAAGGCCGTCGGGATGGCGGCCGTCGTGGAGCACCTGGGCATCACGCCCGCGCAGGTGGTCGGGATCGGCGACGGGTACAACGACGTCGAGATGCTCGCCTACGCGGGCACCGCGGTCGCCGTCGAGGGCGCGCCGCCCGCCGTGCTCGCCGAGGCCGACCTCGTCGTGCCCGGCCCGGCCGGCGGCGGCGTCGCCGAGGCGTTCGCCCGGCTCGGGATGGTCCCCGCCCGCGGCTGACCGGAGGCCCGTCGGCCCGGAGCTGCAAGCCGGCGCCGCCCCGCGACACGGGAAGGGCATGAGGAGCACCGCACCGCGCGCCCTGGCGCTCGCCGCACTGTCCGCCGCGCTGACCGGCGGGCTCGCGGCGTGCGCGCCGGCCGGGGCGGCCGGCCCACCGCCGGGGGTCCCGTCCCCCACCGCGACGGCGACGCACGGCCTGTGGCCCCCCGACGCCGAGGGGATCGAGCAGCCCCGCCCGTACGAGGTGCGGTACGACGACCGGGCGCTGCTGCTCTACCCGTTCACGTTCTGCGCCGACCAGGGCTGCGCCGACGGGTTCGACGACCACCCGCCGTCCGTGGGCGACGTCTCCGAGCTGTTCGTGCACGTCCCGCTCGACGGCGACGCCGAGCTGACCGTGACCGAGGTCCCCGCGGACCTCGCCGACGTGGTCGAGCCCGACGGGAGCACCGCCACCGAGGTCGAGGCGGCGACCGAGCGCCTCGGCGACGGCTGGTGGCACGTCCGCGTCGACGGCCCGCCCGGGGAGCACCGGCTGAGCCTCTTCGCCGGCGGCGACGGGGCCGGGGACATGATCGCCGACGTCGTCTGGACGGGCCTCGGCTGAGCGCCGTGCGCCCACCGGGCGAGCCCCGCCCGCGCCCCCGGGTACGGTGAGGTCGGCGGGCCTCGTCGACGCGGCCCGCACCGCGAGCCGCCCGACGGATGGAGCCCCCGATGGCCGACCTGGACGCCCTCACCGCGACGCACCTCGACAAGGCCCGCGCCGCCGAGCACGGCCGCAGCGCCGAGATCGTCGTGCACGACGGTCCGCTGCGCCAGACCGTGCTGGCCCTGCTGGAGGGCATGGAGCTCGGCGAGCACAACTCGCCGCCGGCGGCGTCCGTCCTCGTGCTGCACGGGCGCCTGCGCGTCACGGCGCTGGAGGGCGACGAGGAGGTGCGCGCCGGCCAGCTGCGGGTGCTGACCCACGAGCGCCACGCCGTGCGCGCGCTGGAGGACTCGGTGTTCCTCCTGACCACGGTGACGAGCATCCCGAAGCCCTGACGTCACGACCCCGACCGGACGACGGCGGGCGGGGCCCGGCGCCCCTCGTGGGAGCGCCGGACCCCGCCCGTGAGCGGCCCGCGAGCGTCAGCCGCAGCCGAGCTTCGCGCCCGCCCAGTCGGCGTGGTCGTTGCCGTTGCCGTCCCCGCCGTCGGTCACGACGAGGTCGAGGTAGCGCACGCCGGTGACGTCGACCGCCAGGTCGACGGTCTCCCCCCGGCCGCGCAGCACGGGCGTGGTGGCCAGCGACGCGCCGTCGCCGAGCACCTGGAAGGCGACCGACCCACGGGTCTGGACGTCGTCCACCCCGACGGTCGCGGTGAACGACTCGCACCGCTCGCCGAGGAACAGCCGGACCGTCGACGGCGCGTGCGCGCCGATGCCCTTGGGGTACACCGTCCCCCGCAGGGTGAGGGGCGACCCGTCGCCCGACCCCTGCTCGCCGTTCGACAGGTCGCGCTCGACCGGCCCCCACCCGTTCGACTCGGAGACGAACGGCAGGTCGCTGGCCCAGTGGTCGCCCGCGGCCGGCGGCACGACCACGTGCACGTCGCTGCTCGCCTCGACGGTCCGCGGCCCGACCGGGTCGGCCGTGGTCGTGTACGTCGCGGTGGCGGTCAGCGGGTAGGCGTCGGTGGTGACGTCGCCCCGCGGCGTGACCTTCCAGGTGGTGACGAGCTCGCCGCCGCTCGGCAGCGTCCCCGCCGTGGTGGCGTCGGTCGCCTCGACGTCCCAGCCGTCGGGCACGTCGAGGGCGACCTCGACGTCGGCGACGTCGGTCGGCTCGAAGACGCTGAGCGTGGTGGTCACGGTGTTCGCCACGTCGGGCTCGAGGGCGGACCTCTCGGCGTCCACCTCGAGCGACGCGCACGCCGGGACCTCGTCGGCCGTGCCGAGGTCCTCGACCAGGAAGTCGTCGAGGACCAGGTCGGCCTGGTCCCCGCCGCCGACGGCCTTGCGCAGCCCCACCCAGGTGTCGCCGCAGGCGGAGCCCACGACCTCCTGGCTGAACCGCTTCGTGCTGCGCTGCTCGCCGATCGCCGTCGCGCCGGTCTCCACCGACACGGGCTTCCCGGAGGCCACGGAGTCGTACCCGGTGACCCACTGGTAGTACCCGCCGCGCCCGGACTGGTAGTCGAAGCTCACGCGGTAGCGGTGCCCCGGCTCGAGGTCGACGGTCGCGGGGGTCGTGCGGTACACGAGGCCCTGGTTCTCCTCGTGCGCCTTGAGCGACCAGGCGTCGCCGAGGACGTCGTCCACGAGCTTGCCGTTCCAGCCGGCCTGCGTGTACGGCGCGTGCTTCGACGCGAGATGGGTGCGCGGGTCGGTGACGCCGCCGGCGTCACCCTTGACGAACGGGCCCCAGCCCTGGGGCACGGACTCGAAGTCGTCGAACGCGACGACGTCCGCGCCGTCCGTGCGCAGGTCGGCCGGCGCCGTCGTCCGGTCCGTCGCGACGACCCGCAGGTCGTCGAGCCGCACCACGGCGTCGCCCGCGCCCGCGCGGACGGTGAGGGTGGGCCGGGTGGCCTCCTTGACGTCGAACACGACCTGCACGCGCTGGTAGTACCGGCTGTGCTTGTCGTCGGCGGCCACCTCGTTGCGGGCGGTCGACCGGTCGACGGTCACCGACGCGCCCTCGACCGACCGGCCGGGGCCGGTGACCTCGAGCGTCGTCGGCCGGGACGCGCCCGGCTGCACCTCCACCCACGCGCTGGCGGCGTAGGTGCCGGGCCGCAGCTCGGCGGTGCGCTGCGCCAGCGAGGCCTTGCCCGCGCCGAGCTGCGCCACGTGCTGGCCGTTGCTCAGCCGCTCGCGGGTCACGGCGCCCGACGTGCGGTAGGCGGCCAGGTCGGCGGCGTCGAAGCCGGGGTTCACGACGGGCGAGCCCTCGCCCCACGCCACCTTCCCCGCGGTCGGGGTGGTGAAGCCGTTGCCCGGCACGTCGGGGTAGAGCACGTACGGCTGCCCGGCCTCGGCGTCGACCGTGACCTGGCCGTCGCGCACCTTCACGACGCCGACCTTCGCGCGGCCGGTGTCGGTGAGCCGGTAGACGGTGAGGGACGACGCGTCGGCGAGGGTGCCGGGCAGGTCCCACGTGGTGGAGCCGCCGGCGGGGTTGTAGTGGTAGAGCTTGTCGCCCTTGGCCACCTTGCCCTTGGCGCCGGGCGCGTCGGCCGCGCTCCACGGCAGCAGGTACGTGTCGCCGCGCGCGACGACGGCGTCCCCGACCCGGATCTCCCGGTCCGCCGCGCTGGTGCCGCGCGCCGAGACCCCGTCGGCGAAGTCGATCTCCTCGTCGGTCCAGCGCTCGATCTCGTGGTGCTGGAGGAACTTCGTGGTCACGTTGTTCGACCAGATGTTCTTCGTGAAGGCGTTCCAGTCGACCTGCCCGGTCCAGCCCTCCCACTCCACGATGCGGGCGTTGCCCAGCAGGGGGTGCGGGTTCCAGGTGTCCTTCTCGCCGTTGCGGATGAAGCGCACGATCTGCGAGTTCAGGCCCTTGTTGGAGGCGCCGCCGTAGTTCTCGTCCGCGGACCAGTGGCTCCACAGCGAGTCGGCCTCGAACTTGTCCGACCACTCCGAGGCGAGCTCGAAGTCGTTCGCCCTCGCGGCGTCCGCCAGGGCGCGCGCCTGCCACCCGTAGTTGTAGTAGACGTCCACGTAGAGCAGGTCGAGGTCGCCGCCGGTCTCGTCGGCGAGCTGGCCGATGCGCGACGCCAGGTCGCCGCTGGTGATGTCGCGGCGCTGGTCGATGTAGTACGACTGGCCGAGCCAGTTCCAGCCCTCGGCGCCCGGGTCGACGAGGTCCTCGGAGAACGCGTTCGCCTCCGCGTACGACTCGGTGGCGTTGATGTGCACCCCGAAGTCGGCGTTCCAGTCGCCGCCGGACCGCAGCAGCCTGCGCATGTCCGTCAGGCCGCCGGCGCGCTCGTTGTAGTTGCCGCCGTAGTCGGGGTGCGCCGAGTCGTGGCCCTCCGACCCGTAGCCCTTGAGCAGCGCCATCTGGCCGAGGCCGTCCGTGGCCAGCGAGATGTGCTTGACGTCGTCGAGCGTCCGCAGGAACGGGTGGGTGGCCTGCGACGCGAAGTTGAACGGGATGTGCGTGACGACCCGGTCGGGCACCTGGTCGGCACCCTTCGCCTTCGGGGCGGCGTCGCGGTAGGCGATCGCGCCGTCCTGCCAGTCGACGACGCCGTCGTCGTTGGCGTCGGGGGTGAGCACGACGGTGGCGTGCGGCAGCTCCTCCGTGACGGACGAGCCCTTGGCCCGGTAGGTCCAGGCCCCGCTCCAGACGCCGACGCGGACGTCGTCGCCGTCGGCGCGCGCCTGCCGCTGCAGCCGGTTGCGCTCCTGCGCGGCCTTGCCCGCCGCCTCGTCGTACACGCTGTTCGTCACCACCGACGCCGCCAGGCCGTTGGCGCTGACGATCGCGTAGGCGGACCCGACGGGCGCCGGGTTGGTCGCCGTGCCGCGGGTGACCGAGGCGAAGGTGTCGCCCTTCGCGGTGCGGTCGGGCGAGATGACCGCCGTGGCGACGCGCGGGTCGGTGTCGGCCGACGAGACCGAGAGCAGGTCGTGCCCCGGGATCTCGAGCGCGCCGACGCGGTGCTCGGCCGTGTCGACGATCTTCGTCACCGCGAAGCGGACCTGGCGGCCCTCGACGCTCAGCGCGGCGTCGATCCGGACGCCGGGCAGGTCCGCGAACGTCAGCCGGTAGGTGGCGGACGAGGCGGTCCCGCCGGTCCGGGCGACCGTCACGTCGTGCGCGGTGCCGTCGATGGTCACCGAGGTGACCGGGCGGGTGCTGCCGAGCATCGTCGCGCCGCTCGACCGGTCGGTGTAGCGCAGCACCCGGGGGAA
This sequence comes from Isoptericola sp. NPDC057559, assembly GCF_042801555.1. Lineage (NCBI taxonomy): Bacteria > Bacillati > Actinomycetota > Actinomycetes > Micrococcales > Promicromonosporaceae > Isoptericola > Isoptericola sp. NPDC057559. Next base: position 13,833 of record NZ_JBHVFQ010000006.1, on the reverse strand, counting down.
GTCGTCGGCGACCCGCACGTCGAGCGCGGCCGAGCGCAGCGTGACGGCGTCGCCCGCCGCGGTGGCGGCGGCCGTCGCGGTGGTCGGCGCCGTGGTCGTCGCGACGGCCGCGGGGACCGCCACGAGCCCGGCGCAGCCGGTCGCGAGCGCCGCGGCCACCGCCACGGCGCCGCGCGCCGCGCGGGGTGGGAGGGCGCGGGGTGGGACAGGGTGCGGGAGGGAGCGTCGTGCCATGCGGATCTCTCCTTCGTTCGAGCGGGTCGTCCTCGACCCGCCAAGGCGGTCCGTGCTGGTCAGAACTTGCTGGTCAGAACTTGCTGGTCAGAACTCCTCGACGTACTCCTGCGCGGCGCCCAGGTCGGGGCCGGGGAGCAGCTCGAGGGCCGTGCCGGCGCGGTGCTGCTCGAGCACCGTCACCGTGTTCTCCCCGTGGCGCAGCAGCGGCGCGGGGACGTAGAGGGTGCGCTGCGGGCCGACCTCCCAGTAGCGGCCGAGGAGGACGTCGTTCACCCAGACGAACCCCTTGGCCCAGCCGGGCAGCGCGAGGAAGGCGTCGGCGGGCTCGCCGACCTCCAGGACGGTGCGCGCGAGCACCGGCCGCCCGTCCTGCCCGAGCGTCGTGTCCTCGGTGCCGGCGGCGGTACCGGCGTCGGGAGCGGCCGCCCAGAGCGCGTCCGGGCGGGCGTCGGCGAGCGGGACCGGCCGCGACGACCAGCCGTGCACGATGCGCCGGTCGACCAGGACGTCGCCGACGATGCCCTTGGGCTCGCCGAGGCGCGGGCCGTAGTTGACCCGCCCGAGGTTCTCGACCAGCAGCTCGAGGGTCACCTCCGCGCCCGTCCCGGCGACGACGACGCCGTCCGCGGCGGTCGCACGCTCCAGCACGCCCACGGGCGCGCCGTCGACGAGCACCGTCGCCCGGTCGTGCAGGCCGAGCACGGAGACCCTCGACTCCCCCGCGGGCAGCCGGGTCCGGGCGCGGTAGGCCACCAGGCCCGCGTCCAGGCCGAGCTGCTCGAAGGTGCGCGGGCGCGGCGAGCGGTCGCCCGGGCCTGCCAGCGCGTCGAGGGCCCGCGACGCCGGCCGCAGGGCCGGGGCCGGGAGGGTGCGCGCGGTCAGGCGCGCGGGCCGCGCGAGGGCCACCTCGTCGTCGTCCCGCGGCACGTGGGGCGAGCGGTACGGCGCGACGACGTCCCGCATCGCGAAGAACTTCGCCGTCACGGTGCCGTCCTCGGCCACCGGCGCGTCCGAGTCGTAGCTGGTGACGGTGGGCTGCAGCACGGTGCCGTCATGGTTCGCGCCGGCCCACAGGCCCGGGTTCGAGCCGCCGTGCGCCATGTAGAGGCTCACCGAGCCGCCCAGGTCGAGGATCTCGCCGACCGTGCGCGCCGCGTCGTGCGGGTCGCGCGTGTGGTGCTCCTCGCCCCAGTGGTCGAACCAGCCGTTCCACATCTCCGCGACGAGGAAGGGCTCGGGGTCCGCGCGGCGGCCGGCGAGGAGGTCGCGCGCCTCCCCCGGCCGGGAGCCGAGGGTGGCCGCGGCGAGCACGCCGGGCAGGGACCCGCCGTCCTGCATGAGGTGGGTGGGGCCGTCGGCCGTGAAGACGAGCTCGTCGATGCCGTGACGCGCGAGCGCGTCGCGCACCCAGGACACGTACGCGTGGTCGTCGCCGAAGCTGCCGTACTCGTTCTCGACCTGCACGGCGACCACGGGGCCGCCGCGGCCGGCCTGCAGCGCGGCGACCCGCGGCAGCAGCTCGGAGAACCACCGGTCGACGGCGTCCGTGAAGCGGGGGTCGATCGTGCGCAGCGCGATGCCGGGCGCGCCGGTGAGCCAGGCGGGCAGGCCGCCGTTGGACCACTCGGCGCAGATGTACGGGCCGGGGCGCACGACGGCGTCCATGCCGAGCTCGCCCACGAGGCGCAGGAACCGCTCGACGTCGCGGTCGCCGGCGAAGTCGAACCCGCCGGGCTCGGGCTCGTGCCAGTTCCACGGCACGTACGTGTCGACGGTGTTGAGCCCCATCGCGCGCACGCGGGTCAGGCGGTCGCGCCACAGGTCCGGGTGCACCCGGAAGTAGTGCACGGAGCCCGACAGCATCCGGTGCGGCGCGCCGTGCCTCAGCAGCACCGCGCCGTCGGTGGTCAGGGCGGGCCCGGCGGTCACTTGAGCGCCCCCGTGGCCAGCCCCGAGCGCCAGAACCGCTGCAGGGACAGGAAGGCGACGATCAGGGGCACGACGGCCACGAACGCGCCGATGATCACCATGTGCCGCTCGATCTGGCCGGACTGCACGAGGGCGTTCCACGTGACCAGCCCCACCGTGACGGGCTTGAGGTTCTCGTCGATCAGCACCTGCGAGGGCAGCAGGAAGTTGTTCCAGATCTCGACGAACTGGAAGAGGAAGATCGTCACGAGAGCGGGCGACATCATGCGCAGGCTCACCCCGAAGAAGATCTTGCCCTCGGCGGCGCCGTCGAGGCGCGCGGCCTCCACCACCTCGTCGGGCACCGACTGCGCGGCGAAGACCCGCGCGAGGTAGACGCCGAACGGGCTCACGATGCTGGGCAGCAGCACCGCGAGGTAGGTGTTGACGATCCCCACCTGGGAGAACATCAGGAACAGCGGCAGCGTGAAGAGCACCTTCGGCACCAGCACCGCCCCCAGCACGACGGCGAACAGGACGCCGCGCCCGGGGAACTCGAACTTCGCGACCGCGTACCCGGTGGCCGCCGCCACGAGGGTCCCGATCCCGGCGCCCACGATCGAGTAGAGCGCGGCGTTGCCCATCCAGGCCGCGAAGATGCCGTTCTTGTAGGCGAACAGGTCGGCGATGTTGCCGAACAGGTCGAAGTGGCTGAACCACAGCGGGTTGCCCGCGAACGTGTAGCCCGCGTCCTTGGTGGCCGCGACGAGCAGCCACCACAGCGGGAGGAGGAAGTAGGCGCTGGTCAGCACCAGCACCCCGGTGACGAGCACCCGGCTGCGCAGCGTCGTCTCGACGGAGTCGCGTCGGGGCCGCACGGCCGTGCGCGGGGCGCTCACGAGGACCTCCGGGAGGTGAGGCGGAAGAAGAGGACGGACAACACGGCCACGCCCACGGCGAGGATGACCGACTGCGCCGCGGCGTACGGGTAGTTCGCGGCGGTGATCGACGACTGGGCGGCCATCAGCGGCGTGAACTTGGGGCCGATGGTGCCGGTGCTCGACGACAGCACGAACGGCTCGTTGTAGAGCTGGGCGGACCCGATGATCGAGAACACCGCGGTGAGCAGCAGGGCGGGCCGCACCAGCGGCACCTTGACGTGCCAGGCGATGCGCCACGGGGAGGCGCCGTCGAGCTTGGCGGCCTCGAGCACCTCGCCCGGGATCCCCTGCAGCGCGGCGTAGATGATGATCATGTTGTAGCCGGTCCAGCCCCAGGTGACGACGTTGGCGACGGACCACAGGGTCAGCTCGGTACCGAGGAAGTCCACGGTGACGCCGGTGGGGGCGAGCAGCTGGTTGATGGGGCTGCCCGTCGGCGAGTAGAGGAACGACCACATGAGCGCCGACACGACGGTCGGCACCGCGTAGGGCGCGAAGCTCGCCAGCCGGAAGAACCCCTTGCCCCGCGCGGAGGCGGAGTCGATCAGCAGCGCCAGGCCGAGCGCGAAGCCGAGCATCACGGGCACCTGCACGACGCCGAACAGGAGCACGCGGCCGAGCGACGCGACGAACCCGGCGTCGTGCAGGGCGGCGGCGTAGTTGAACCACGGGTCGAAGACCTCGGTGGGCGGCGTCAGGCCGAGCGCGTCCCGCTCGATGCGGAACAGGCTCTGGTAGACGGCGTAGCAGATGGGCGCGACGTAGACCGCCGCGAACAGGACGACGAACGGCGCGACGAACCGCAGCGCGACGCGGGACGTGCGGGAGCGCGGGCGGCGCGCCCGCGGGGGCACCGCCCCGGGCGCGGTGGCGCGCTCGGGGCGGTGCTCCGTGGAGATCGTGGCGGTCACGGTCACTTGCCGACCGTGATGCCCTGCTGGGAGAGCTCGTCGATCGTGGCGGCCTTGGAGCTCGCCAGCGCGCCGGCGACGGTGGCGTCGCCCTGGCCGGCGTAGGCCTTCTTCATGTCCGCGGCGAAGGTGCCCATGAGCGTGGACACGCCGGGGCCCCACTGCCACCCCTCGGCCACGTCCGCGGCCGCGTCCACGAACACCTCGTCCACGACCTGGCCGCCGAAGTAGTCGTCGCCCTGGGTGAGCAGGTCGGACTTCAGGCCCTCGACCGAGGCGGGCAGCGTGCCGGCCGCCTCGATGACCGCGTCGACCGCCGTCGGGTCGGTGGACATGAAGTGCGCGACCTCCCACGCGGCCTCGGGGTCCTCGCAGCCGGCGAGGACGGCCGTGGCGCTGCCGCCGACGTTGCCGGTGGCGGTGTCGCCCTTCTCCCACGTGGGCAGCGGGGCCACGGCCCACGAGCCGGAGGCCGCCGCGGCCGAGTCCTTGAGGATGCCCTTGAACCAGGCGGCCCCTGCGATCGTCGCGATGCTGCCGTCGGAGAGGCCGGACGCCCACGCGTCGCTCCAGATGCCGGCGCCGACGAGGCCGTCGTCGACCAGGCCCTGCCAGTAGTCCGCGACCTCCTGGTTCTCGGGCGAGTCGTTGGTGATCGACCACGTGCCGCCGTCCACCGTGTACCAGGGCGCCCCCGCCTGCCAGGAGAAGCCGGTGTAGTCGAAGTCCTCGTACGTCCCGGTGAGCGCGACGCCGGCCTTCTTGAGCTTCTCGCCCGCGGCCCGGTACTCGGCCCACGTGGTGGGCACGTCGACGCCGTGCTCGGCGAAGACGTCCTTGTTGTAGAAGAGCACCATCGGACCCTGGTCCTGCGGGGCGCCGTAGACGCGGTCACCGACCGTGACGCCGGACCAGCCGGCCGGGGTGTAGGCGTCCGCGTCCTTGGAGGCGATGTCCGTCACCTCGAGCAGGTTGCCCTCGGAGACGAAGCTCGGCATGGTCTCGTAGCCGACCTGCGCCAGGCAGGGGGCGTCGCCGGCCTTCACCGCGTTGCGGATCTTGTCGTAGCCGCCCTTGTTGCCCGGCTCGATCTCGGTGAACTTCACCTGGACGTCGTCGTGCGCGGCGTTGAACGCCTCGGCGGCCTTGTCGTAGCCCTGCGCCCAGGTCCAGACCTCGATCGTCGTGGGCGTGCCGTCGGCACCGCCCGCCGTGTCGCCGCCGGCGCACGCCGCGAGGCTGACCGCCGCCACCGCGGCCACGCACGCCGCGCCTGTCGCACGCGCCGACCCGTTCGCCGTCGAACGCTTCATCTCTGACTCCTTCTGACCACTGTGTACCGAGGAGCGGCACCGATGCCGCACGAGGAATGCGAGCACCATAGCCGGTTCTGATATCCATAACAACCAGTCGTCAAGGCCCCGTATATGGCCACTTCCCTCCCGAACCACGACTCCCTTGTTATGGTCACCACGACGGGCGGTAGCATCGAGCCCGCAGCGGGCCGGGACGGGCCGCACGACGAGGGACCGGGGTGAGCCGTGGCACGGGCGTCATCGATGAACGACGTGGCGCGCATCGCCGGCGTCTCGGCGCAGACCGTCTCCCGCGTCCTGTCCGACCACCCGCACGTCAACGCCGCCACGCGCGCGAAGGTGATGGCCGCCGTCGAGGAGACCGGGTACCGCCGCAACCGTCTCGCCCGGGCGCTCGTGACCGGCCGCAGCCGCACGCTGGGCGTCGTGACGCACGAGACCGACCACTACTCGACGTCGGCGATCCTGCTCGGCGCGCAGACCGCCGCCCGCGCGGAGGGCTACTTCGTCTCCACGGCGACCACGCCGTCCCTGTCCACCCCGGCGGTGGCGCACGCCGTCTCGCGGCTGCTCGACCAGGGGGTCGACGGCCTCCTCATGGCCGTGCCCGTGCGCGAGGACGCGTCCCTCGGCGACCTCACCCGCGGCCTGCCCACGGTCGTCCTGGACGGCATGCGCTCGTCGGCCACGGAGGTCGTCGCGGTGGACCAGGTCGAGGCGGGCCGGCTGGCGACCGAGCACCTGCTGGGCCTCGGCCACCAGACCGTCTGGCACATCGCCGGCCCCGAGTCCTGGAACGACGCGATCGGGCGCACGGCGGGCTGGCGCCAGGCGCTCGGGGACGCGGGGCGCACCGTGCCGCCGGTGCTGCACGGCGACTGGTCGCCCGAGTCCGGCCACCGCAACGGCGAGCTCGTGGGGCGCATGCCCGAGGTCACCGCCCTCTTCGTGGCCAGCGACGAGATGGCCTTCGGCGCCGTCCGCGCGCTCGTCGAGCTGGGGCGGCGGGTGCCCGAGGACGTGTCGGTCGTCGGGATGGACGACATCGCCCTCGCGGCGTACGCCTCGCCGCCGCTGACCACGGTGCGGCAGCCGTTCCACGACGTCGGCGGGCGGGCCGTGGAGCACCTCCTCGCGCTGCTCGCCGACCCGGACACGGTGCACGAGCCCGAGGTCGTGCACCCGGAGCTGGTCGTGCGCTCCTCCACCGCGCCCGCGCGCTGACACCCGCGCCGTCCCACGTCGTGGGATCAGGGATGCGGCGGGCAACCGGTTGCTGGCAGTCTCGGCGACGACCGATGTGAATCGTCTCAACCGGATCGGAGCAACGATGCTGCCGGCACTCCGCACGACCACCGTCACCGCCTCGGTAGGCGCGCTCTGCGCGCTCGCCCTCGCCTGCCCCGCGCTCGCCGCGGGCGGCGAGGCCCCCGCCCCCGCCGCCGCGGCGGCCGCCACCGCCCCGGACGACGCCGTCCCCGGCGGCCGGGCCGTCGTCAGCACGCCGACCGACGGCGGCAACCGCGTGAGCTGGCGCCTGCTCGCGTCCGACGGTGACGCCTCCGCGTTCCACGTCTACCGCGACGGCGTCCGCGTCCCGGGCCCGCCCGCCACCGGCGCCACCACGTTCCTGGACGAGGGCGCTCCCCCGGACGCGCGCTACGCCGTCGTCCGGGTGGGCGACGGCGCCGCCCGCGCCGCCGCGCAGGGCCCGGTCGCGGGCACGTCCCTGACCCTGCGGCCCGTCGCGGGCGCGCAGGCGAGCTCGCTCGACGTCCCCCTCGACGTCCCGCCCGCCGGCGACGGGTACACCTACTCCGCGAACGACGCCTCCGTCGGCGACCTGGACGGCGACGGCGAGTACGAGATCGTCCTGAAGTGGGACCCCAGCAACGCCAAGGACAACTCACAGTCGGGCGTCACGGGCAACGTCTACCTCGACGGGTACGAGCTGGACGGCACGCGCCTGTGGCGCATCGACCTCGGCCGGAACGTCCGGGCCGGCGCGCACTACACGCAGTTCCAGGTCTACGACTACGACGGCGACGGCCGGGCCGAGGTCGCCGTGAAGACCGGCGACGGCACCGTGTCCGGCACGGGCCAGGTGATCGGCGACGCCGCCGCGGACCACCGGAGCTCCAGCGGGTACGTGCTCAGCGGGCCGGAGTTCCTGTCGGTCTTCCGCGGCACCGACGGCGCCGAGCTCGACACGGTGGACTTCCGCCCGGCGCGCGGCGCGGTCGGCGACTGGGGCGACACCTACGGCAACCGGGTGGACCGCTTCCTCGCCGGCACCGCCTACCTCGACGGCGCGCGGCCCAGCATCGTCATGGGCCGCGGGTACTACGCCAAGACCGCCGTCGCCGCCTGGGACTTCCGCGACGGCGCCCTCACGCGGCGCTGGACGTTCGACTCGGGCTCGTCCACCAACGGTCCCGACTGGACCGGACGCGGCAACCACCAGCTGTCGATCGCGGACGTCGACGCCGACGGCCGCGACGAGATCCTCTACGGCTCGATGGCGATCGACGACGACGGCAGCGGCCTGTGGCAGAACGGCACGCACCACGGCGACGCGTACCACGTGAGCGACCTCGTCCCCTCGAACCCGGGCCTGGAGGTCTTCAAGCCGTCCGAGTCCGGCACCGACCCGGCACACTGGGTGGCGGACGCCGCGACCGGGCGGATCCTGTCCAGCGCGCCGGCCGCGGGGGCCGACAACGGGCGCGGCGTGGCCGCGGACATCACGGCCGACAACCCCGGCGCCGAGGTGTGGTCCTCCCAGGTGTCCGGCCTGCGCAGCGCGACCGACGGCTCCGAGGTGGGCCGCAAGCCGGGATCCACCAACTTCGTCGTCTGGTGGGACGGCGACGGCCAGCGCGAGCTGCTGGACGACACGCACATCGACAAGTACGGCACGAGCGGCGACACCCGCCTGCTCACGGGCTCCGGCGTCGCCTCCAACAACGGCACGAAGGCGACGCCCGCGCTCCAGGCCGACATCCTCGGCGACTGGCGCGAGGAGGTCGTCTGGCGCACCACCGACTCCAGCGCGCTGCGGATCTACACCACGGGCATCCCGACCACCATCGCGCACCCCACCCTCATGGCCGACCGCCAGTACCGGCTGGCCGTGGCGTGGCAGAACACCGCCTACAACCAGCCGCCGCACCCGAGCTTCGCGACGGTGCGCTGACCACGGCGGACGACGGCCGGCCCGCGTCGGGCGTCAGCCCCGGCGCGGGCCGACCCACACCTGCTGCACGTTGACGAACTCCCTGATGCCGTGCGGGCCCAGCTCCCGCCCGTAGCCGGAGCGCTTCACGCCGCCGCTGGGCAGGCGCGGGTCGGTCTTGACGATGCCGTTCACCGCGACCTGCCCGGCGGCGATCCCGCGGGCCAGCTGCTCGCCGCGCTCCGGGGTGCTCCACACGCTCGCCGCGAGGCCGTACTCGGTGGCGTTGGCGGCCGCGAGCGCCGCGTCCGCGTCGTCGGCGCGGACCACCGCGGCGACCGGGCCGAAGGTCTCCTCGCAGGCCGCGGTCATGTCCGGGGTCACGTCGTCGAGCAGCGTGGGCGGGTAGAACCAGCCCGGACCGTCGGGCAGCTCGCCGCCGAGCAGCAGCCGGGCGCCCGCCGCCACCGTCTCGGTGACCTGCCGGTGCAGGGTGGCGCGCAGGTCCTCGCGCGCGATCGGCCCCACCTGCGTGGCCGGGTCGCGGGGGTCGCCCACGCGCAGCGCGGCGAGGCGGTCGCGCAGGCGCCGCACGAGGGCGTCGTGCACCGGCTCCTCGACGATCACCCGCTTGGCGGCGATGCAGGACTGCCCCGCGTTGATGACCCGGGACAGCGCGATCGTGTCGGCGGCCGCGTCGAGGTCGGCGTCGGCCAGCACGACGCACGGGTCGGACCCGCCGAGCTCCAGCACCGCGGGCTTGATCTCGGCCGCGGCCACGCTCGCCACGGCGGCGCCGCCGCGCGACGACCCGGTGAACGACACGGCCTGCACGCGCGGGTCGCGGATCACGGCGGCGACGTCGGAGGTCTCCAGCGGCAGGTTCGCGAAGACGCCGTCGGGCGCGCCGGACTCGGCCAGCGCCCGCGCGAAGACGTCGCCGATCGCCGCCGCGCAGCCGGGCACGTGCGGGTCGTGCTTGAGCACCCCCGTGTTGCCGGCCATGAGCGCGGGCGCGGCGAACCGCAGGGCGAGCCAGAACGGGGCGTTCCAGGGCAGGATCCCCAGCACCGTGCCGAGCGGCAGGTGCTGCACGTAGCTGTGCGTGGCGTCCGACGCGATGTCCTGCGGCGCGAGGTAGGCCGCGGCGTGCTCGGCGTAGTGCTCGGCGCACCAGGCCGCCTTCTCCACCTCGCCGAGCGCCTCCGTGGCCGGCTTGCCCATCTCCTGCGTCATCAGCGGGGCCAGCTCGTCGGCGCGGGCGCGCAGGTCGGCGGCGACCGCGCGCAGCACCGCGGCCCGGCCGTCCAGGCCCCGCCCGCGCCAGGCCGCGCGCGCGGCCTGGGCGGCGGCGAGGGCGGCGTCCACCTCCCCCGGCGTCGCGGCCGGCACCTCGCGGACCACCTGCCCCGTGCTCGGGTCGGTCGCGGTCAGCATGCGTCCTCCTCCTTCTCCGCGGCCTCCGCGGCGTCGGGGACGAGCGCGAGGGGCTCGCCGTCGACCCGCGCGGCGGCGTGCTCGGGCTTGCAGGTGAAGTCCTGGTCGAGCGTGAAGAACGACTCGCACCCGTCGGCCGTGACGTGCACCGTGTCGGAGATGCCGACGGTCTTGTCGCCGTCGACGCCCCACATCCACGGGATGATGTGGAACGTCATCCCCTCGCGCAGCACGCGCGGGTCGCCCTGGTTGAGGCTCACGATGTACCCCTCGTCCCAGCTGGGCGGGAAGGCGATGCCGATCGAGTACCCCGAGCGGGTCACCAGCCGGGCCCCGACGCCGTTGTCGGAGATGATGTTGCGCACGATGTTGTCGGCGTCGGACACCGTGAGCCCGGGCCGGATGGCGGCCTCCACCTCCGCGAGCGCCAGCTTCATCCGCTCCTGCGCCACGAGCAGGCTCCGCGAGAGGTCGTCGAGCACCACCGTGCGCATCATCGCGGTGTGGTAGCGGCGGAAGCAGCCGCCCACCTCGAGGAACACGTGCTCGCCGGGGCGCACCGTGCGCCCCTCCCACGTCGCGTGGCCGATCATGCTCCGCGGCCCCGACGCGACGTACGGCATCACGGCCGGGAACTCCCCGCCCGAGCGGAACATGGCGGCGCTGATCTCCGCGGCGACGTCGTTCTCCGTCACGCCCGCCGCGCACGCCGCGAGGCCCGCCGCCATCCCGACCTCGGTGGCCCGGGCGGCCCGGCGCATCACGTCGATCTCGGCCGGCGACTTGACGATGCGCCCCTCCTCGACGATGCCGAAGCAGTCGAGCAGGCGACCCTCCGTGAACGCCGAGTGCACGTAGTCCTGGTGGTAGGCCGGGAAGTAGTAGCTGTTGCGCTCGTAGCCCACGTCGCCGGTGTGCAGGCCGAACTCGCGCAGCGACTGCACCAGGCTCTGGATCGCGTCGCCCGTGTCCGGGTACGGCCGGGTGAGGTCCACCCACGTGCGGGCGTGCACGTTGGACTCCTCCATGCTGCGCGTGATCATGAACGGCTCGTCCTCGAGCGGCACGACCAGGGCCTGGAAGAACGAGTACCCCGTGGTCTGGTAGTCGGTGAGGTACATGAGGTTCTCGGGGTCGGTGATGACCACCGCGTCGAGCATGCGGTCCGCCATGCGGCGGCGCAGGTCGCCGAGGCGGCGCTCGTACTCCTCGAACGGGAACGTCATGTCGTCGCGCTGCCGCATACCGGCCTCCTGCCAGTCGGGTGGTGTCAGGTGGCGCTGCGCACCGCCGCGCCGAGGATCTCCAGCCCCTCCGCCAGGTCGTCGTCGGGGATCGTCAGCGGCGGGATGAGCTTGAGCACGCGGCCGCCGCTGCCGCACGCGCCGACGAGCAGGCCGTGGTCGAAGCAGTCCGCGACGACCGCCTTCGCCAGGGCGCCGTCGCCCAGGTCGAGGCCCTGGATCATGCCGCGCCCCCGGACGGCGAAGCCGCGGCCCTCGGCGTCCTGCGCGAGGGACCGCAGCGCGTCCGCCATCCGCTCGCCCTTCGCCCGGACCTCGGTCATGAGGGCGTCGTCCTCGAAGTAGGTGAGCGCCTCGCGCCCCGCCACGAACGACAGCCCCTGCCCGCGGAAGGTGCCGGTGTGCTCCCCCGGCAGCCAGTGCGCGTCGTGCTCGGGCCGCACGAGGTTCATCGCCAGGGGCGTGCCGTACCCGCCGATGCCCTTGGCCAGGCAGACGATGTCCGGGTCCAGGCCCATCCCGTCGAAGCTGAAGTAGCTGCCCGTGCGGCCGCAGCCCACCTGGATCTCGTCGATGACGAACAGCGCCCCGACGTCGTGCGCCAGCTCCTGCACGGCCCGGAGCCACTCGACGCTCGCCACGTTGACCCCGCCCTCGGCCTGCACCGTCTCGACGACGAACGCCGCCGGGGCGGCGAGGCCGCTGGAGACGTCGGCGAGCTGGGCCCGGTAGTCGTCCAGCGACCGCAGGCCGCCGCCCGGCGCGGTCTCGAACGGCAGCCGCACCACGTTGTCGAGCGGCACCCCCGCCGCCGCCCGGAAGAACTCGTTCCCCGTGAGCGCCAGCGACCCCAGCGTCATCCCGTGGAACCCGTGCGTGAACGCGACCACCTCGCGACGCCCGGTCACCTTCCGCGCGAGCTTGAGGGCCGCCTCCACCGCGTTGCTGCCGGTGGGGCCCATGAACTGCAGGCGCACCGTCATCACGCGCGGCTCGAGCACGGTGCCGACGAACGCCTCGATGAAGTCGCGCTTGGTGGTGGTGGCCATGTCGAGGCTGTGCGCGACGCCGTCCGCCTCCAGGAACGCGATCATGGCGCGTTTCATCCGCGGGTTGTTGTGCCCGAAGTTGAGCACGCCCGCCCCCGCGAAGAAGTCGACGTAGCTACGGCCGGCCTCGTCCACCTGGCGCGCGTTCGACGCCGAGGCGAACACCGTGGGGTACGTCCGGCTGTAGCCGCGGATCTCGGATTCCCACTTCTCGAAGACCTCCATCTCCCACACCTAGTTGCTCGCGGCGTGGGGCGCAACAGCGGCCGGTCGACGGGTCGCCCTAGCGGCGGCGCACGAGGTTCGCGAGCGGCGAGTAGCGCGGCACCCAGCGCGCGAGGGCGGCGGCCGAGGCGCCGCCGAGGGCGGCGGTGGCCCACACCCCCGCCGCGAGGGAGCCGAGCGCGGCCCCCGCCGACAGGAGCAGCGGACCCAGCGCGTCCCCCGTGTCCTGGAAGAGCCGCCACACGCTGAGGAACGTGGGACGCACGGCCGCGGGCGCGACGTCGGCCCCGAGGGTCATCACGATGCCCGACCCCATCCCGTTGCCGACGCCCAGCACGGCCGCCACGACGGTGACGGCCGCGACGGTGTGCGCGAACGGCAGCAGGGCCAGGCCCACCGCCATCGTGAGCATGGACGGCACCGCCACCCACAGCCGCCCGTACCGGTCCATCACCTTGCCCGCCGGGTAGAACAGGAGCATGTCCAGGGCGCCCGAGACGCCGAAGATCAGGGAGGTCACCTCGGCGTCGAGGCCCAGGTGCTCGCCCCACAGGGGGATGACGGTCTGCCGGGCGCCGCGCACCGCGCTCACCAGCAGGATGGCGACGCCGAGCGTCGCGAACAGCTGGCGGTGGTCGCGGGCCACGGCAGCGATGGAGACCCGTGGCCCGCCGCCCGCGCGCGGCAGCGGGGCCTCCGCCCGGGGCTCCGGCGGCACCAGCGCGAGCACGGCCACCGCGACCAGCGCGGACCCGGTGCCGAGCCAGAACGCGCCCTGGAGCGACGTCGCGGCGATCGTCGCGGCGCCCGCGAACGGCCCGAGGAAGAGCCCGATGCGGTGCACGCCGGCGAGCGTGGACAGCACCCGCGCGCGCCGCAGCGGCGGGGTGATCTCCGTGAGGTAGGCCTGCCGCGCGAGGTTGAAGACCGCGTTCGCCGCACCGAGGGCGAGGACGCCCAGGGCCAGCCCCCAGAGCGCCGAGGAGAGCGCGATGGTGCTGAACGCCAGGACGGCGACACCCCCCGCGAGCAGCATCGCCGTCCGGTCCCCGAGCCGCTGCGCGAGCGCGCCCGCGGGCAGGTCGAAGGCGATCTTGCCGAGCGGCAGCAGCGCGGCCACCAACCCCGCGACGGTGAGGGTCGCGCCGCGGCCCGTGGCGGTCACCGCGACGACCGGCAGCAGCGCGCCGATACCGATCTCCAGCACCAGGGTGGGGAGGAACGCCCCCAGGACGACGCTGCGGAACGGGAAGAGGGGCGGGGACGGCACGCACCATTCCTATCGCACGGGCGCCCGACGGCGGCCGGCCGTCCCAGCCCGGGGTCCTGGACCTGGCCCGGTGACCGGGCCGGGGTCGGTGACGCGCCGACCGGCCGGTCGGCGCGTCAC